>URWY01000001.1 GCA_900551705.1 uncultured Bacillota bacterium
CTAACGCACTCTCATGTTTGTTTTGTCGTGCTACCGCGAATATTAGCGTCGATTTTTGAAATATATTGCATTACAGCATACGCAGAAAAAAAAGAGAGAATGCTAACGCACTCTCTTTTTTTTCTTGGCGCAGAAGGAGGGATTTGAACCCTCGCGCCCTTTTACAGACCTACTCCCTTAGCAGGGGAGCCCCTTCGACCACTTGGGTACTTCTGCATGAAAACATTTGATTGTTTGCTTAACTAATGTTAATTAGGGGCGAGCCTGCTAAGATAGCAGGGGCGCGACGCGTTAAGCAAATAGTCCAGTGGACTATTTGTAGCCAAAGCGGGAGCAAATTTATAATTTGCGAGTGGCTTGCGGAGCAAGACCTTCGACCACTTGGGTACTTCTGAATGAAAATATTATTTTTGCTTTATTTTCAAAGCATTGTGAGTTTAACATAAGAGAAGGTAATTGTCAATTAATTTTTTAAGATTTGTTGCTATTTTGGCAAATTGATAAATTTATTAAATTTGATTGACAATTAAAGTGATATGTGAAATAATATATTCAGAAAAAGGAGAGGGTATGGCAGAGAATAGATTTCAATTTACAAAACCAGAAGGTTGGAGAATTATTAAACCAGAAAGGTATAGAGATTTTTCAATTTTGTCAACAGAAGCAGTTCCATGCTTGTATGGATTCGCAGTTGAAAGAAAAGATGGCGGCTTTGATGTCGTAAGTATGTTTGATTATGGTGAAAGTTCTTCACAATTCATTTCAGAATTAAACGCAGAACTTGAAAAATTGGAAGCAAATAATCACGCTGTTGAAAATGTAAATGAATACATTAAAGAAAATGCAGCAGATTACGCAGTTACATCAACTTCGTCAATGAAACCATTGTTTCATAAACCTGCAAAAATGTATGGAAAAAGTTGTTATGTAAATATTATGGAAATTTCAACTAATGTTGGAACAAGTTATTCAATTCAAATCTTTGCTAAACTTGCAAGACACATGGTTTGCTTTGGAACATCAGTTGCTAAACTTGATGTTAAAAAACCATTTGATAGCATTATGGAAAATTATCCATTTGTGAATGATATGGTTAATGTATTGTTAAAATCTATTGAAGAAATTTAAAAAAAGAGCATTTTTGCTCTTTTTTTATGCTATTTTGCTTTGTATTTTAGCGCGCGGAGAGAATTTAGAATTGCAAGAAGTGTTACGCCAACATCGGCGATAACTGCACTTAGCATGCCAGTTATACCAAATGCACCAAGCGAAAGGAAAATTAATTTTACGCCTGCGGCAAGGACAATGTTTTCCCAAACTATTTTTTTTGTGTAGCGAGAAATTTTAATTGCTTCAACTATTTTTTCAGGATTGTCGTTAGCGAGAACAATGTCTGATGCTTCAATACTTGCGGCATTTCCTTTTAATCCCATGCTAAATCCGACATCGGCAAGTGTAAGTGATGGCGCGTCGTTTAGTCCGTCTCCTACATAGCCAATTTTATTTTTTTTGTCAGACTTTGCATTTTCAATCCAGTTAAATTTGTCTTGTGGCAACAAATTTGAGTATGCTTGATTAATGCCAATTTTGCAAGCGACATAATTAACAATTTTTTCGTTGTCACCAGAAAGCATAACGGTTTGAATGCCCATTTTATTTAGGCTTTCGCAAGCGGTTATAGAACTATCCTTAATTGTATCTTCAAATTTAATTTCGCCGATTTTTTCATTGTTTTCAAAAAGTTCCACTGTTGTGTCGGTTAGGTTTTGAGTTTTTCTGCCAACAAAATAATTTTTATTTGCATACTCAAAGTAAACTCCTTCGCCAGGCACTTCTTTAATATTTTCAACATCTTTAAGTTCAGTGTTACAATTTTTAACGATTGCAAGTGCGAGTGGGTGAAGCGAATTTTTTTCGCCCAAAGCACATAGATGCAAAATTTCATCTTCACTTTTTTCTTCTGATAAAGAATTAATTTGAGTTATTTTAAATTCGCCAGTTGTAAGCGTTCCAGTTTTATCAAACGCTATTGTTTTTAAATCAGCAGCGCCGTCAAGATAGTTTGAGCCTTTGATTAAAATTCCTTTTTTGGAAGCATTTCCGATACCTGAGAAGTAAGCAAGTGGAACAGATATTGCAAATGCACAAGGGCAGGAAACAACCAAGAATATAAGCCCACGATATACTGCGGTGTTAATGTCTTTTGTAACCGCCCAAACAATTCCCCAAACAAGAATAGAAAGTAATATTACGCCTAGCGTATACCATTTGGTCATTTTTGAAATGACAGTTTCGGTTTTTGATTTCTTTTCGCTGGCATTTTCTATCATATCAAGAATTTTATAAACCATGCTATTTTCATATTTGCTTGTTGCTTGAATTTTTAACACGCTGTCCAAAACGATTGAGCCTGATAGAATTTCGTCATTTGTTTCTGTGTGTTTTGGCAAACTTTCGCCCGTTAAACTTTGAATATCAAGATTTGCTTCGCCGTCAATGACAATGCCATCGATTGCAACTCTTTCGCCAGGCTTAACTATAATAATGTCGCCAACTTCAATGTCGCTTGGGCTCACAACTTCTTCTTCGCCATTTATAAGCCTTGTTACTTGTTCTGGCTTCAAATTTGTTAATTTTTCGATTGATTTTCTTGATTTATTAAGTGCCAAACTTTCTAAAATTTTACCTATTGAATAAAGTGCGATAACCATTAATGCGTCCATTGTTTCGCCAACGACTGCTGCGCCAACAACAGAAATTGTTACAAGCATATTTTCATTTATTGTCTTTTTGAAAAGAAGTTGGACTGCTTTATAGTAAGTTTTATAGCCCATTAAAAGCGCACTTACAACAAATAATGGCCAATAAATGTAATTTGGCATTTTAACAAAAATGCACACAAAGCCGAGCGCGATACCGACTGCAAGCAGACAAATATCTATTATAAATTGCTTGTTTAATATTTTATATTTATCGTTATTTACAATGATTTTTGCATCTGGTTCGATTTTTTTTGTAAGATTTATAACTTCTTTAATGGCGGTTTCGTTGTTATCGCTTTCGATTTCCAATGTTGATTTCACGAAGTTGATTTTTGCTGTTTTAATGCAATCAAGTTCGTTAATTTTATTTTCTAATGTTTTTGCACAGTTGGGGCAGTCTAACCCTTCAATTTTATATTTATTTTTCATCTTCTGCCTCTAAAATGTGCTCTAAACTTATATCAAACACTTGTTTAACATGGTCATCTGCAAGCGTATACCAAATCTCTTTGCCTTTTCTTTTGCATTTTATTAAATTCATTTCTCTAAGATTTTTAAGTTGATGTGACACTGCTGATTTTGTCATGTTTAATATTACAGAAATATCGCAAACACAGAGTTCGCTTTTTTCAAGCAAATTTATAATTTTTATTCTGGTGCTATCTGACAATGCTTTATAAAAGTCTGAAATTTGTAGCAACTTGTCTTCATCTAAAAGTTTAGATTTTGCATTATTTACTAACTCTTCGTGGATTACATCACAATCACACAATAATTCTTTTTTACCCATATTTATGTCCTTTTTTATATTTTACGCCTTATTATAGTTGAATAATCATTCAACTGTCAAGCGTTTTTAACATAATATGTATAATGTTTTAATTTTGTTCATTAAAAAAAGGATTAATTGATACTAATCCTTTTTTTTTGAGGTTAATTGCTGTTAGTTAGAGCAGTTTGATGTCTTTTTGTTAGACCTAGAACCGCTAGAACTTCTTGAACCGCAATTTCTTGTTGTGGTTGCATGAGTTTTTGCTGCTTCTGCTCTTGAAGAAGAACAATTGCGTGTTGTTTTTCTTGTTGCAGATTTTGATGTCTTTGCAGACTTTGCAGCCTCTACATTAGAACGGCTACAATTTGTAGTTCCCGCTTTCTTGTGAGTTGTGCTTCCACTTTGTTTAGTCTTGCCAAACATTCTACACCTCCTATATTTACTGAAAATATCTTTCAGCATATATAGTGTGTCCTAAATTATATAAAAAATACATGTTAATTTTATTTATTATTTAATATATTTTATAAGTTATTTTTCATCATTTAATTGGTCGACCAAGTCGGAAATATCTTTTACGATTGAAATATAAGTATTTTTGATTTTTGCGCTAAATGGAAAATTATCTGTGGAAGTATATTCAATGACTTCGCCAATTTTGTCTATAATTTTTTGGACTGAACTTTTGATAATCACATAATAAATGCCGTCAGCAGATGATGAACCATTTGAGATTTTGTCAAGTTGACTTTGCAAGTTCGTTTTAACATTGTCAATTTCAATCCTAGATTTTGTTTCAGAATAAACTGATGTGTCAAGCGATACAGAAATGTCGTAAAGTTTGCAATATGTTTCTTTTAAATTTGACAACATAGATAAATATTCTTTTTTCAAGTTTGTGCTACTAACTTGGCTGAGCGAAACTTTGTCGATTTTGATTTCAATAATTTCCGCATTTGCATTTTCTGTAAGATTTTTTAAAACTGATTCTGCATCGTTCTTTTTTTCGTAAATTGATGCGATAACATAAAATTTACTATCTTGCTGCCAAACATATCCACCTGCGCCTTGCCTTGTTACTGTGCTTGCGTAATCTTTTGCTTGCCTTTCCGTGGCATAACTTGCAAGCGACAAAGCATATAGTTTGTATTCGGAGTAGGAAGTTGAGTTTGAATTGTTGGTTATTCCAATAGCGCCAGTTGTGATAACAGAAGATAAAAATTGTGAAACGAACACGCAAACCACAACGCATAAGATAGTTAAAATGAAAAAGAAAAATCTATTTCCGTGCCTTTTTGGCTTTTTATTATTTAATTCAATTTCCATAAAAACTCCTTTGGCAGTGTGTCTTGACAATTCTCATGTCTGCACTTTATCATTTTTAATGTAATTTATGATAAGGTGGCAAGAAGTATGAAAAATCGTGCTTTTCCGCATCTTATTTTTTAAAAATTACAAATAATAAATATAAAATAATTTTGGAGGATATATGAAGATAAGACCAATTTTTGATAGAGTCGTTTTAAAGCCATTGGAAAATAGAGAACAGACTCAAAGTGGAATTTTTATTCCAGAAAGCGCTGTTGAAAAGCCACACATGGCAGTTGTTGTTGCTGTTGGTGACGGCATGGAAAGTGACGGCAAAAAAGTTGAGATGAAAGTGAAGGTTGGTGACCGCGTGTTGTATTCAAAATTTGCTGGCATTGAATATAAAATTGAAAAAGACGATTTTTTGATTATTCGTCAAGGCGATATTTTGGCGATTGTGGAAAAGGAGTAGGGTATGTCTAAGATAATAAAAAGTGGAGAAGAAGCAAGAAAAGCACTTGAAAATGGTGTTAATATTTTGGCGGATACGGTTAAAATTACACTTGGACCAAAGGGACGAAATGTGGTGTTAGAAAGGAAAATGGGAACTCCGCTTATAACAAATGATGGAGTTACGATTGCAAAAGAGATTGAACTTGCGGACCCATTTGAAAATTTGGGTGCTCAACTTATTAAAGAAGTGAGTGTTCAAACAAACGAAGTTGCTGGAGATGGCACCACAACAGCATCAGTTTTAGCACAAGCGATTGTTAAGGAAGGGCTTAAAAATTTTGCTGCTGGTGCAAATCCAATTATTTTGCGTTCTGGCATTTTTAAATGCGTTGAACAAATTAAAAAAGAATTAGAGAAATGCAGCAAAAAGGTTGAAACCTCAACTGAAATTGAACAAGTTGCAAGTATATCGGCTGGCGATAAGTCTATTGGCAAACTTATATCAATGGCAATGGAAAAAGTTGGCAGTGATGGTGTGATAACGATAGAAGAAAGCAAAACAATGGAAACAAACTTGTCTGTTGTGGAAGGAATGCAATTTGAAAGGGGATATTTATCTCCTTACATGAGCACTGAAATGGAAAAAATGGTTGCCGAACTTGACAATCCTTTAATATTGATTACAGATAAAAAAATAAGCAATATTCAAGAAATTTTGCCACTTTTAGAAAAAATTGTTGGCGCAAATCAAAAATTACTTATCATATCTGATGAAGTTGAAAGCGAAGCGCTTGCTATGTTGGTATTGAATAAGTTGAGAGGCACATTCACTTGTGTTGCGGTCAAAGCACCTTCATTTGGTGACAACAGAAAAGAAATGTTGGAAGATATTGCGGTGCTTACAGGTGGGACTTTTGTTTGTGAAGAAATGGGACAAGATTTAAAACAAGTTTCGTTAGAAATGTTGGGAAGAGCAAAATCTGTTAGAGTTGACAAAGATAACACGACTATTGTTGAAGGAATGGGAGATAAAAGTCAGTTAAAAAAGCGTATTCAACTTATAAAAACACAAATTGAAAATACAAAATCTGAATATGAAAAAGAAAATCTAAAAGAAAGGCTTGCGAAACTTTCTGGCGGTGTTGCAGTTATCAATGTTGGTGCGGCAACCGAAGTTGAAATGAAAGAAAAGAAACTGAGAATTGAAGATGCACTTTCTGCAACAAAAGCGGCGACCATAGGTGGCATTGTAACTGGCGGCGGAACTGCACTTTTAAAAATTGCACCTAAATTGCAAAACTTTATTGATAGTTTAAGTGGCGAAGAAAAAACGGGAGCAGAGATTGTTAGAACGGCTTTGCAAGCGCCAATTAAACAAATTTGTTTAAATAGTGGTGTTGACGGCGGAGTTGTTATTAATGAGATTTTGAAAAATGATGATCCAGATTTTGGCTATGATGCTTTGAAAGACGAATTTGTAAATATGTTTGACGCTGGAATTATTGACCCAGCAAAAGTCACATTGTCGGCACTTCAAAATGCAGCTAGCGTTGCGGGAACACTTTTGACAACTGAAAGTTTGATTGTTGAAAAAGAATAAAATATTTTAAAATCACTTGCAATTTTAATCTGTTTGTGATAATATAACAGGGACTTGAAAAAGTCCTTGTTTTTTGTTTAGTCAAAAAACCAGTATTCCTTGATTAAGTTCAAGAGACTGTCCAAAAGGAGGTAGAATATGAACAAGTATGAACTCTTGTATATCATTTCTTCAAGCGCAACCGAAGAACAAAGAGAAGGTGTTATAGAAAAAGTTAAAACACTTATCGAAAAAAATGGTGGCGAAATTGCTGGAACTGATAAATGGGGCATGAAAAAATTTGCATACCCAATAGATTTCAAAAATGAAGGTTTTTATGTTCTTGTAAACTTCAACGCAAATCCAGAAGCTGTTGCTGTTATCAATAACACAATGAACATCACTGAAAATATTGTTAGACAAATGATTATAAAAAAATAATTTAAGAGGTTTTTTATGAATAAAGCTATTTTAATTGGAAATTTAACAAAAGATCCTGAACTTACAACAACTAATTCAGGAATTTCCGTTTGCAGATTCACTCTTGCAGTTTCAAGAAGATTTGTTGGTGCAAGCGGGGAAAGAGAAACAGATTTCTTAAACATTGTTGCTTGGAGATCACAAGCTGAAAATTGCAGCAAATATCTTAAAAAAGGCAGCAAATGTGCAGTTATAGGTTCAATTCAAACAAGAAGTTATGATGCACAAGACGGCTCAAAGAGATATATCACTGAAATTACAGCTGATGAAGTTGAATTTTTAGCATCAAGAGCAGGTGATGCAGCAGAAAAGAAAGAAGATGTTGCAGAACTTCAACCTATTGATGATGATACATTACCATTCTAATAAAGGAGAATTAATATGAGCGAAGTTAAAACAGAAGAACGCAAAAAGTTTAAAAAACAATCAAAGAAAAAAGTTTGCACTTTCTGTGTTGATAAAGTTGAAAGCATCGACTATAAAGATGTAAATAAACTTAGAAAATTCGTAACAGAAAAAGGCAAAATTTTGCCAAGAAGGCAAACAGGCGTATGCGCTGAACACCAAAGAGAATTAACAGAAGCTATCAAAAGAGCGCGTATTATGGCACTTCTTCCATTCAAAGGAGAATAATAAAAAAGAGCAGTTTTGCTCTTTTTTTGTTAAAAAAATCACAGCGGAAACTGTGATTTTTATTTTTACATATTTTTAATTGTAATGCTGTCATTTGGCGCTGTCAATGTCAATTTGTTAGTTCCTGATTTTACTGTGTAGTAAAATGGAACATCTCTCTGAATATCGTTAAGACTTACGATCTTAGCGGTTGCTGTGATGTCGCATGAAACGCTAGTGCTTAAATAAATTTCCATTTTGCCTTTTGTTGTGTTAATTATTGAGCCATCTTCAACATTATTGAAGTATGCAGTGATATTTGCATATTCTGAGCCGCTAATCAAAACTTTTTTATTTATTCCAGCAGATACTACTTCGCCATTTTCGTCAGCAATTTTTCCTAAATTTATTGCACTTGAAAGTGATGTTATATCAAGTTCGCCATTGACTTTTGCAATGTTTATATTGCCGTTTTCTGTTCTAATTTTTGTTGTGCCTTTAATTTCTGTTATATTTATGTCGCCCGTTGTGCAGATATTGCATAAGCTAGAAACATATTTTTTGATAACAACATTTGTTTTTGTTGAAATATTTTCTTCGTTTAATGTTCCGATTTTTAAGAAGCCATCAATAGATGATACTTGGAAATCGCAGTTGTTAGTTAAGTCTGAAAATTCAACATTTCCTGTGAGTTCGCCAGCGTAAATTTTTCCGCTTTTTGCTGCAAAGTTAATGACTGGTGCAGTGATTTTATTTAAAGTTAAAAATGAATGTTCTGCATTGAATGTAAAAGTTGAAGTAACAGTTATGATATCGTTTGTTAATTTAACTTCGCCAGTTTTTGTTGTGACATTTAATTCTTTGCAGACAAGTGGTCTATCAAATGTGATGCTG
Organism: uncultured Bacillota bacterium; assembly: GCA_900551705.1. Taxonomy (GTDB): domain Bacteria; phylum Bacillota; class Clostridia; order Christensenellales; family UBA1242; genus UMGS687. Next base: position 8,861 of record URWY01000001.1, read on the forward strand.
CCTGAGTCTGTTTTTAGTGAACTAGCTTTTGATATATTTACTGATTTAAAATATTTTGTTGTTGTGATATTTCCTGTTGTGGTTGTAACATTAACTGATGAAGCTTTAAGTGTATTTGGTGTGTATGATGTTCCATCTGAGCCGCCAAGTTTTACATTTCCTGCTTGTGAGTTTACAACAATGTTAAATTCGCCTGCAAAATCTTTTGGTAATTGAACTGTGATTTTGTTTGAACTTTTAAAGTTAATAAAGCCTTGTGGAACTTCCAAATTTAATTGCAATGTTTTTGTGTCTTGGAAATATTTTGGTGAAAATTTTAATCTTGTAATTTCGCCTTTTGTAAAGCCTTTTGCGTTAGCGTCAATCAATATTGAAAGAAGTTGCCTTGCGCCAGCGGCGTCATCTTCTGATTTTTGAGCGAATTCAACATCAAACAAATTTGAATTGATTTCGATAGTCTTAAAGTTGTTTACATCTGTTGTTGCAGTGTTGAGTTCAATTGTTTTATTTGTTCCGTCTTCATTTTTGACAGGTTCACCGTTAGAGTCGTATACGACTGCGGAAGTAAAATCTTTAACCGAACCTTCAAGTTTGTAATAACTTAAACCAAAGATTTTTGTTCCTGGATTGCAAAGCATAATTACAGCACAAACTAAGACGAAAGCGAGTGCAATTCCTAAGAAAATAAATAAATAACTAAAAAAACCTTTATTAACTTTTTTACCCATAATTCACCTCTAAATACATATTATCATACTTTATATAAAATTTCAACTCTAATTTTGATGAGATAATAAAAAAACTGCAAATTTTTGCAGTTTAGTTTTCATTATTTAATGCGGCTTCAAGTTTTGCTTTTTGGTCAGCAATTGCCAAGTTTTCAAGCAAATCTTCAATGTTGCCATCTAAAAAGTCTTCAAGATTGTAAACAGTATAGTTGATTCTATGGTCTGTTATTCTGCCTTGTGGGTAGTTGTATGTTCTAATTCTTTCACATCTTTCAGCGTTACCAATTTGACTTTTTCTGTTGTCGGCATATTCTTTATCTTTTTGTGATTTGTAGAAATCATAAAGTTTTGAACGCAAAACATTGAATGCTTTTTCTTTATTTTTTATTTGTGAACGCTCATCTTGGCAAGCAACAACAATGCCAGTTGGAAGGTGAGTGATACGAATAGCGGAATCGGTTTTATTAATATGTTGCCCGCCAGCACCGCTGCTGCGGTATGTATCAATACGAATATCTTTATCTAAGATTTCAAAGTCAACATCTTCAACTTCTGGAAGAACGGCGACTGTTGCAGTTGATGTGTGGACTCTGCCTTGCGATTCTGTTTCAGGAACGCGTTGCACGCGGTGAACGCCGCTTTCGTATTTAAGTTTTGCATAAGCACCTTTGCCGCTGATTGTGAAGGAACATTCTTTTATTCCGCCAATTTCAGTTTCAGAAACATCAATCATTTCAACTTTCCATCTGTTGCGTTCTGCAAATCGTGAATACATTTTTAAAAGCACTGCACCGAACAAAGCAGATTCTTCTCCGCCAACGCCAGCTCTAATTTCTATGATAACATTGCTTTCGTCGTTTTCATCTTTTGGCAAAAGCAAAATCTTGATTTTCTCTTCAAGCTCTTCAATTTTTGCTTTGTTAGATTTTTCTTCTTCACGGAAAAGTTCTACCATTTCTGCGTCTGTTTCACTTTCTAATGTTTTATGTATCTCGTCTTTTTCTTTGACGAGTTTTTCAAGCGAGTCGTGGGCTTCCGCAAGTTGTTCAAGCCCACTTCTCTCTTTAACCAATTTTTTCCATTGTTGTTGGTCAGCAATTATTTCAGGTTTTGAAATTAATTCTGTTAATTCGTCAAATCTTTTCTTAAATGTTATTGTTTTATCTAGCATTATCGTTTTTTCCTTTTATGTCGGCAATGACAACTCTATCTATGCCGGAATAGTCTTTTTTAATTTTAATATTTTCAAAGTTATTTTGCAACAATTTTTTAACGCTTTTGGCTTCATTTATGCCAATTTCAAGAAAAATTTTGCCGTTTTTGTTCAAATACTTTGGTGCGGACTTGGCAATTTCGCGATAGAAATACAAACCGTCTTCGCCGCCATCAAGCGAAATTAACGGGTCATTCTTTTTAACTTCGTCTTCAAGTGCTAAAATATCTTTCGACCTAATGTAAGGTGGATTTGATACAATTATGTCAAATTTTTCCTTTTTGAGATTGTTAAACAAGTCAGAATTTATGAACTTGACATTAGCGTTATGGGTTGTTGCATTCTTTTTTGCTACGCTCAGTGCTGCTTCTGAAATGTCTACCGCATACACTTTGGCGTTAGTGTTTTTAGCAATAGTAATTGCAATGCAGCCGCTACCAGTGCATAAATCTAAAACTTTTAATTTTTCCGTGCTGTTTTGGATTTCATTAATTACTTCTTCAACCATAATTTCGGTTTCTGGTCTTGGAGATAAAACATTTTTATCAACATAAAAATCTAAACCATAAAAGCAGGCACGATTAAAAATTTTTGTTAGTGGTATATGTTTTTCGCGTTTTGCGGTAGCCCAGTTTATTTTTTTATATTCTTCCTTTGTAACGGTTGTTTGCAGTTTGATGTCGTTTCTTTTTTTATTTAACGATTCAGCAATTAGCCATTCGGCTTCTGCTGCGCTTTCAATTCCTGCTTTTGCAAGTTTTTCTTTAACTTCGGAAAGAACGACACTCATAGGAATGTCTTTGCCTGATATTTCTTCAACCAATCTTTCTTTATTTTCTTGCATTAATTTTACTTCTCCGATTGCTGCACTAGCAATGTTTTTTTCTGTGCTTGTTGGTTTGTTTGTAACAAAAAATGAGAATGGTTTTACAAAAATAGAACTTAAAATTCCACTTTTGTTTTCCAAGAATTTCATAAATTCATATAAACTTCCAACAACGACAAATATTATAGCAAGATTTAGCAATAATTTCAACAAATAATTGATATTTAAAGCGGTGAAAGATGTTATGAATAATAAAACATAAAAACAGGTGATAGAGAACGATAAAAAGTTGGTTGATAAATGATAATTATCGTTAAAAATTTTGTTTGCATCTTTGTATGCTAAATTACCGGCAGCATTATGTCTGCAAAATTGTCTATAACTTGGAACAAGTTTTAAAATTGCAAGTATTGCAGTTAAAACGCCGATTCTGATTAACGCAGATAAGAAGCACAATAGACCATAACTCATGCCACTTCGACCTAGGCCTCTTAAAGAAAAATATGGAATTAAAACGATACCAAGAAAACCAAAAACAAATCCTAAAAAAATTGATATCACAAGCGACAAATTATTGATAGATATTTTTATGTTTTTAGAGATTTTTATGCTTTCGTCTTTTTCGCTTATATTTGTTCGTGAATTTAACAAATTTGTGAAAAATAAATAAATTCCGAACAGAAAATAAGTTATTCCACGGAAAAACGGTATTTTAACATTGTCATAATTGTTGTTATCGCGCTTTGCAGAAACGCTTATTTTGCCGTTTTTGTTTATGGTTACAATCGCGGCTGAATTTTCGCTTACGCAAGCATTTCCGACACTTAAAGGAAAAATATACATATTAGATTTATTGACAAATAATCTTTAAAATAAACCTTGCAATTTGCAAGGTCTATTTTTTAGATTTTTTGCGTCTTATTATTCTTGGAATAGAGCAAAGCACTGTTAAAATTGCGAGCCCACCAATTCCGATAATAACCCAAAGCCATATACCTAAAATATTTGAATTTTCATTTAAAACTAAAATTTCAATCGTTTGTTCGTTGATATTGTTGTCATTGTCTTTAACTTTGTAAGTGGCAACATATTTGCCAGATTTTGTGTTGTCTAAGTTTGTTTCAATTTTAACATTGTTTTCGTTTGCTTCAATTATAAAGTCTTCATTGTCGTAAATTGTAATAAGCGAATACAAATCTAAATTTTCGTTTTTATTTATTGAAATTTTATCGCTTTTTAATGTTATTTTTGGAATTCCGCCAATTTTTAATTGATTTATAAATTGCGTGTATTGTGATTGGTCTTCTATGCTAAGAGAATTATATGCGTTTATTACTTCTGCTTTCTTTTGAGAATTAATTCTTTTATTTTGAATTTCTTCCATTGTAACATTGTTTTTATAGTCTTCAATTATTTGAATTATTTGCGATTTTTGTTCGTTGTATAAAATTGTTTTTTCATCAAAATTCTCTGCATTTAAAAGTTTTAATCCATTTTCTGTTACAAGATATTCAATGTTGTTTTCGCTTGACATATAATCTTGTAATTGATTACCTGTCGTTTTTGAAAATACCTTTACAAGGTTAGGGCGTTGCGTATAAACGCTAATTTTATAACCTTTTTGAATACTTAAAGTTGGATTTGCTGGGGTGAAGTCTGAAAAGTAATGATTTCCTTTGATTTCAATTTTATCAACTTCGTTGCCACTTGCATCTTTGATTGTTACGGAAATATAAATTTCATCTGGCTTGTTTTGCCAAGTGCTATTCCTATTTCCTAAATCGGCACCACCATAAGTTATTTCTGCAGACGAATAAAAGTCATTAAAAGACAAAGTATAACCGACAGTTCCGTAAATACCATAAATTTTAATTTCTGTTAGGTGATTGTTTGTTGAATAGTCTTGTAAAGTCAATTTGTTGTAAGTGTAAGTTATTTCATTGTCGCCTTCGCTTGTCATAATTGAACAAACTTTATTGTCATAACCAAATATAACTGGTAATTTTAATTCGTAATATGCTAGATTTAAGTCTTTTATTTCAATTTTTTCACTTTCAATTTTAATAACTTGCACCAATTCATTTTTATCAAAAAGCGCTAAATTTTTACCTTTTATTAAATTAAAATCGTTGATTTCTATGTTGATTTTTAAGTTAGAGTTTAATTCGTATTTTTTAAGCGTGTCATCGCTTATTAAACCATATTTTAATTTTAAGTTTTCGCCTTGTTTTACTTTCTCATAACTTTCGTCAGACAAAACATCTGCCGTTATTGAATATGATGGTAAACCAAGTTTCAATATATCCAATTCAGTTTGCTCAGAAATTTCAATTTTCCATGCTTTTAAATATGGAATAATGTTTGCTTTGTATTCTTCTGCAAAGAATTTCGCATAAACATCGGCGATGGAAAATCCGTTGATACCAGTTTCGCTAACCAATTTGCGATAATAACTGAACAATTTTCCGTAAGTTTTATAACCTTCAAAATTATCTAACAAGTTGATTATGCAATACATTTTTTCGCTAATATTTGTGTATGTTCCGTTGTTGTTATTGAAAATTGTTTCGCCATTTTCAATTTTTTGCAACCTTGTTGTGTTTATTCTTTGTTCAGCATTTGCGATGTCGCCGAGATAGTTATCAGATTTCAAATATAGACTTTTGTCCATTTGGATATAATGAGCCAAAATGTTGTTGCCAGATTCATTCAAATATAAACTGCCTTTTGAATTGGCACCTTTCCCCAAATTCCCTTGATAACCATGAGCGATTTCGTGAAGTGTTCCCCAGCCGTATTGAAATATCGGAGCAATGGTCGACTGACAAACTGCAATGAAGCCGCCAGCGTAATACGCACCAGCAGAAACGGCGGAATCTGCAACTGCGGTATATTTTGTTCTATAATTTTGGTCTAAGTAAGTTTTTGCGTCAAATTCGAGTCCAATCATTTTGTCCATACGATTGACAACTTCAAGGTAATATTCAAAGAATTTATCTAAACTTTCAAATGGGTTATTGTAGCCTGGGGCAGTGTAGCCACTGAGTTTGTCCACATCACCGAAAGGCACAACGCACATTATTGCTTCGCCGTCAACAATGCCGAAAGCATTTTCGCTTAATTTCCAGTTGTTTTTAAATTCTTCTTCATCATCTTTGTAGTGATAATAATCAAGTGGTTTTGCTGAATCATCAAACTTAATTTCAATTTTGTATACTCTGTCGATTACATCTTTTTCGTCAAGCCTTGGAGAAGTTATAAGCGGAACACTTGCATATCCAACATTTTTTACAACATTTTTAATAGTTTGATAGTCTGAGTTGTTTAATTTCACATAATTAAAACTATTTTGCGCTCTGGTGTTTGTAAAAAATGTTATTTCTAAATCTTTTTCAGATTGTAAAATTTTAATTTCTGCACTTGCATTTTCTGGTAAGAAAACTCCCAAGATTTGTCTATCACCAGTGTTGCAACGCTCAGTTCCAATATCTTTTAAATTCTGTAATGAAGGTATTGTGTAAAGCGTTCTAACAACTCTGCACTCACTATCAGTTTTGTCTAAAACATGAACTGGAACAGTTATTTCAGTCTTGTTTTTATGTGAGTCCGTAACGCTATATTTAACTTCATAATCGCCAGGTTTTGTTGCTTCAACATTGTTAAATTCGCAAATAATTTTGAAAGTTAAATCACCATCTTCAAAATCTTTCGCAAATATTCTGAAACGACTATCTTTAATATTGAACTCGTCCGTCACATTTTTATCAATAGTAATTTCTGTCGCACCATAAAAGATTGGGGCATTTGAAGTGCTGTAAAATGATTTATAACTTTCTGCTTCAAGAGTGAAATCTTGATTTGCAAAAACGACAGCAATAAGAGTAATTAAAGCAATTAAAATACTAAAAAATAAACTTTTTTTCATTATTCATCACTTCCTTTATTTTTGATGAATTGTAGTATATAATATGATATAAAATAAATCAAGCAAAAAATTTTTATCAATTTTGATTATTTTAAGATAAAATAATAATAAAATCAGCAAGACAATAATTAAAAATATCTTGCCGTTTTTTATTTTAAGCATAATTTTCTTTATAATATTCAGTGGTAGGGACGGTATCAAAACCTACATCATTAGAAATTTGATATTTGGCAATGTTCCATAATCTTAACATTAGGGTGTTGATGTTTATTACATTTAAATTTGAACTGCTCCTTAAAACTTTTTATTATACTTTATTAAGCAGCGTATAAAGTCGTGAATACATATTTAACTTATGATTTATATTTAAACGATTTTGTTGATACATTATGCGATAGTATCTATAAAGTGTTAGTTTTGGTTTTCAAAATAACTTTTTAATTCGCTAATAAATTTATTACATACAAAACTATTTATCGAAGTTTGAAGGGTAATTGCAACAATATCTCTTGGTCTTGAAATAAAATCTGTCTCAATTATTTTCACACGATTTGCTTTTATGTCCTCTTTTATAAATTCTTTTATAGTATAAGCAATGCCAAGATTTTTGCTGACAAAATCTGTGATAAGTCCAAAACTGCCAATTTCAAAACTAGGACGAATGTTGATTTTATTTTCATTGCACATTTTATCAAAATAATCTCGATTTGATGATGGTCTTTTTTGAACTATAATTTTTTGATTAGCCAGTTGCTCTTTGCTTAAATGATTATGTGGGAAATCTGGATGAGCAATAAAGCAATCGTTAGTTTGAGTTAAAGTTGTTACTTTAAATATATCCATATTGTCTATTGGTGAGTTTAATATTGCCAAATCAATTACGCCTGTTTTTACATATTTAGTCAACTTTTCGCTATTAGTGTCTGTTATGGTGATAACAATTTTAGGATATTTTTTGTTGAATTGTTCAATAAATGGCAAAAGCAACTTTCTAATAATCGTTGAACTTGAACCGATGTTAAGAACGCCTTGTTCTAAATTTGATAATGCGGCAAATTTATTTATACCTGAATTTAGAATTTGCATGGCGTTATAACAACTAGCATTAAACTCTTCGCCTTCTTTTGTTGGAACTGTGCCTTTTGCTGTTCTTATAAAAAGTTTGCCACCAAGATAATTTTCTAATTTTTGAATGCTTTTTGTAATTGCTGGTTGAGAGATGTATAATTTTTTGCTTGCTAAAAGAATGCTTTTACTTTCATAAACCGCTAAAAACACCTTTATTAAATTTAAGTCTAAATCGTTATAATTCATGGTTATACCTTTTACAAATATTTATTGTTTGAATTATAGCAAATATTTATTTATAATGCAAGGGAATTACAAAAGCGTAAACGCAGTTAATTAAAGGTTGTGCTACCGCGGAGATAAACGACGATTTTTGAAATAAGTTGCAATACAGCACACGCAGAAAAAAAGAGAGAATGCTAACGCTCTCTCTTTTTTTTTGGCGGGACTAACACCAACACTTTCGTCATAAGTAGGTACAATCAAAGCCTTATATTAAATATGAAAATTTGAAATGAACATTTATTTAATTTAAAATTATACATAAAAATATAAATTGTTGTTGTAAATTTACAGACTTATAAAGTTGTCTACTAAAAATATGTTTTTATTTAATACAAAACACTGCATATAAAGGAATGGACTTAATATTATTTTCGAATCCAAAATTTTTAGATGAAATTCGAATCGAATATTCAGGAGAATACTTGTTGACATATTCATTTAAACTTCTAGATCTTGTATTGTCGCTAGATTTAACTTCAATAGGAATAATATTTATGCCAAGTCTAGTGATGAAATCTATTTCCGCAGTATTTCCACTAGTCCAATAGAAACAATTATGTTTATTTATGATAAGTTGATTATTGACATAATTTTCTGTAAGTCCGCCTTTAAAGTTATTAAATTCTGGATTGTCAAATAAGATATCATCAATCAAAATATCTTGACTGGCAGAACACAAGCCAACATCATTCATATAAAACTTAAAGTCATCTAATGATTTGTATGAGTTTAGAGGAAGTTTTATTTGTTCAAGTCTATATAATTGATTTGCAACTCCAGCCAAACAAAGCCATTCAATTGCATTTGCGAATTCGTTTGCTCGACCCCCACTTTTAATTAAAGAATATTTAAACTTTTTATTTTCTTTGGCAAGTTGAGTGCTAATGTTTTTGTAAACCAATTTAGTTTTTGGTATTTCAGATTCTTTGTTGTATTTGCCCATATCATTAAAATATGAGTCTAAGATTGATTGCTGTTTTATTTTAACTAAGTCATAATTTTTATTTTTTAAATATTCTTCAACAACCTCAGGCATTCCACCAACATATAAGTAATTTTTATATAGTTCAATAGCTTGTTGGTGGAAAGGTTGTTCTAAAGGCTTATTAGATTCAAAACATTCTTTAATTTCTTCGATAAGGAATTTGTTGTCACTGGCCATTAAGAATTCTTCAAAGTCCATAGGATACATATTTAAAAATTCAACTTTGCCAACGGGGAATGAGAATTTTTGTCTATGGACAGAAACTCCAAGTAGTGAACCCATAGCAATAAGGTGATATTCGTTGGCTTCTTCACAAAAATATTTAAGAGAAGTAAGAGCTTCAGGACATGCTTGAATTTCGTCAAAAATAATTAAAGTGTGAGAGGGTATTATTTCTTTTCTTTTATAGTTGCCTAATTTTTTTAATATGTTTTGAGGAACTAAGTCTGTAAAAAAGTCTTTTAATCCTTGTTCCTTTTCAAAGTTGCAATAAACAACATTGGCATAGTTTTCTGCACCGAATAAATTTACTATATATGTTTTTCCAACTTGTCTAGCACCTTGCAAAACCAATGGTTTTCTATCTTCAGAATTCTTCCAATTAATTAAATCTTGATAAATTTTTCTTTCCATAACATCTCCTTATGATAAATGTATGATAGCATATAAAAATAATAAAATCAATCAAATTTACATTTTTTCACACTTAATATTTTATAAAATCTACATTTTTTCATAGATAAGTATAAAATAGTTAAAAAATTCATTGTATTAAGATTTTTGTTTTTGAGTTAATATGCGGGATAATTTAGTGATTGTTTTATAAAGACAATATAGGGATTATTTAAATGTTGACAAATATGGATTAAAAATAGGTTAAACAAGTAATTATATTTATTGATTTTATATTTTAATTACAGATTAAATAATTTGGTCAACTTCGATAGCGTGGAGTTGGCCTTTTTCTATGTATAAATATAGATATTCTTTCTGTTTGTCTTTTGAAAAGTCTTTTAGAAATTTATTTTTCATTTCTACAACTTTGTTAAGTTGCAGCTTGTATTCAGCTGTCATTTCCTCTTCATAATATTTTTCTCTAATCATTTCTGCTAAAACTTTGTTATCCATAAACATCTCATGCAAATAGCTGGTGTGTGTTTTAACTCTTTCAAACCCTAACTGCAAGTATTTTCTAAAAATAAATATAATTTATTTTCGTTTTTTGTATAAAATTTAAAAATTATATGGTATAATGGATCTGTATGTATAGAGTTCTATTATATATAAAATGAAGGAGGTAATTGTTTGTGATTAAATATGTTTGTAAAAAATGTAATGATTTAGAATGTGAAACAAGCAGTTGCCCAATTTGTAATGAGAGAACTGAGATATTATCATCTCAAATTTTTTGGTGTTCAAAATGCGGAGCTCCTTCTTATTATGCACATTGTACACAGTGTGGAAATAAGTGTAGTTACATAGGAACTGATTTAAGACCGGTATTTCCTGAAGAAAGATTATTATTAGAAGTCATATTGAAAGAGCCATTTAAGTTTGCAAATTCTTCGATTTGGAATGTTGGTGGGAGTTGTTATATTGTAGATGGGGAAAAATTACACTTGTCTTATGCTAAAATTATTAAAGAGTCTAATGTTGACGATATAATAAACGAATTAAATAAACATTCTATCAAAAATCAAAATTTTGTAGAAAACTATTTTAATACTCAAGGGGTAATTAACTTTATCAAGATTAATTCAAGGAGATTAAACTCAATTACTCATGAGGCTATCAATTACATTAGAAAAAGCGCAGAAGGGAAACAAGAAGATGGGATGTTTGTGAGCTTCAGTGGTGGAAAGGATAGTACTGTTGTTAGCGATTTAGTTATTAATGCTTTAGGCAAAAATGTTATACATATTTATGGAGATACAACATTAGAATATCCGACATCAGAAATTTATATAAAAAGATTTAAGGAAAAACATCCTTTAATTCCAATGCTAACAGCAAAGAATAAAGATCAAGATTTCAACAACTTGTGTGAAGTGATAGGTCCTCCATCAAGGATGTTAAGATGGTGTTGCACAGTTTTTAAAACAGGAGCAATTACTAAAAAGATAGATTCAACTTTTAAAGATGCAAAAAGCATTTTAACCTTTCAAGGCATTAGAAGAAATGAGTCATTGGCTAGAAGTAAGTATGAAAGAGAATCAAATGATTCAAAAATAAAAAAACAAATAGCAGTTAACCCAATTATTGATTGGAATGATTTTGATGTTTGGTTATATATAATTTCAAACAATGTTGATTTTAATGACGCATATAGACAAGGTTTTAGTAGAGTTGGTTGTTGGTGTTGTCCAAACAACTCAGCGTGGTCAGAGTTTTTGTCAGCAATATATATGAATGATAAGTATAATTTGTTTAGAGATATTCTTTACAGATATGCACAAAAAGTAGGTAAACCTGATTGGAAGGTTTATATTGAGGATGGGGAGTGGAAAAAAAGACAAGGTGGTAATGGTTTAGAAATAAGTAAAAAATCACTTGTTTCATTTAAGCCTTGTGCATTAGAAGAAAATGCATATAACTTTGCCTTAACAAAACCTCTAGATAGTGAAATATATAAATTCTTCAAACCTTTTGGAAAATTAAACTTTGATATTGGAAGGAAGGCTTTAAATGAAGTTTATGTATTAGACCGAAAAACAAATATGCCATTGTTGCGAATTAGTGGGATTTTTGGTTCTAATGAATTAAAAGTTGCTATTGTTGGAGAATCTAGCATTTTTGCTAATAAAAAGACAGCAGAAATGTACATTAAAAATCAAGTCAATAAGTACCAAACCTGTATTGGTTGTACTTATTGTGAAGCCGTTTGTAGATTTGGTGCAATAAAAGTATTTAATAAAGAAAAAGGAAATGTTTCAAATAACACAATATCTTATACTATTGATGAAAATAAATGTGTAGGTTGTTTAGAGTGTGTTAAACACTTTAGTAATGGTTGTTATATGAACAAGGTGTTGAAAATAAAAAAGGAGTCTTAGATATGAAAGACTTAAGATTAAAAAGGCATGAGACCTTTTCGATACGTGAAGGTTGGTTAGAGAAGGGGCTTAATACAATTGTAGAAGATAATGAGTGCTTTAGAAAAGATAATGGACCTAGGATGTTAGGGTTGGGCTCAAATATGTGCAAATCATTAAAATATTGGTTGAAAGCTACAGGAATTTCAGATTTCGGGCAAGTTGCAGAATTAACTAAATTTGGAAATTTATTGTACGAATATGATAAGTTTTTAGAAAGTAATTTTTCATGGTTTATGATTCATGCAAAATTAACAATGGGAATGAAAGATTCGCTGGAAGATAAAGATGCTCCTGTAATTAATAGAATATTTAATGGCAACTATTCTAAATTTGATAAAGAATTGCTAGTAAATTTTTTAACTGAATATTTCAAAGTTAATGGATATGACATTGGTGCAGAATCATCGTTAGACTCTGATGTTAGTATTGCTATTAGATCATACGCAACAAATGATATATCTAATCCAGAGAATAATATGAATTGTCCGTTAGGAAAATTAAACTTAATTAAAATTGATGATAAAAAAAGATATTATAAAAATCAACCTTCTCATTCTGCTTTGCATTATTTAGTAGTTTATTATGTTATGATAGAATGTATGAATAGAGCAGAGGATTTTAATTTGGATGACTTTTGTAATAAAGAGGATAATCCGATGAAGATTTTTAATATAACAAAACCTATGTTGTTGTTGTATCTTGAAGAAATGCAAAATGCTGGCATTTTAAAAATTATCAAAACAGCAGGATTAAATACTATCCATATTAATAAAATGTTGTCGTTAGAGGAATTGTTTGGATTGTATTTTTAGGAGGAGTAACTTATGTATGACTCAGTTATGAGTGTTAACAAAAAGTTTAAGTCATCTGTTAATTTGCAGTATGATCTATACAATGAAGATAAGATATTGCAGTATGTTCCAACTACTGATTTGTGTGATGTTATATCTTATTACATGGATTCTGTTATCGACAATGGTAAGAAATCAACTTTTTTAGCTGGCCCATATGGTAAGGGTAAATCTTATTTGATGTTGATGATTACATATTTATTATCGAAGCGAGAAAATAAGGAATTATTAAAAAAAGTAATAAATAAGATATCAAAAATTAACAAAGATCTAGCAAAGAAAATCGAATATTTGGAAAAAAATAAAATATCCCTTTTACCGGTAATTATAAGCAATAATAATTCTGATAATTTAAATCATAATTTTTTGTTATCGTTAAGAAATGCTTTAGTGGATCATGGAATTGAAAACATTATTCCAAGTTCAGCTTATTCAGAAGCAATTGAAATTGTGAATGAATGGGAGAAGCAAAATAGTGCATCTTTTGACATCTTTAAGGAATGCAAAACTTCTTTGGATATTGATTTTAACAAATTAAAGAGTGGATTATTAAAGTTTGATGAAGAGGCTTTTGAGAATTTTAAAAAATTATTTAAATGTGTTAATCATGGATACCAATATAATACATTGGTAAGTTCTGATTTTGCTTTAACATATACTGATGTTTCAAAGAAAATTAAGGAATATGGATTTTCAGGAATCTTCGTTATATATGATGAATTTGGTGTGTTGTTAGAAAACCAAGATCAAGATTTCGTTTCAAAATTAAATAAAATACAATCTTTTGCGGAAAAGTGTGAGACATCTGAAAAAGATTCTCAGATGCATGTTTGTTGTATTACGCACAAGGAAGTAACTCTTTATAGTGTTGATGGATCTCATTTAGATAGCTTCGAAAAGATAGCAGGAAGATTTAAACAAATAAGATTTGATAGATCTATGGAAGAAAACTATCAAATAATTTGTGCTGCTATTGAAAAGAGTAAGGGATATCAAGAGCTAGTATCAAAAGAATTAGAAAAAAATAACTATTTAGAAAAATATAAGAAATCAAGTTTATTTAGTGCCGATCAACTGGAGTATATATTTAATAATGGTTATCCATTTAATCCATTTGCTTTATATGCATTGATTCAAGTATCTGAGAAAGTTGCTCAAAACGAAAGAACTTTATTTACTTTCATGTCTGATACAGATATAAATAGTTTTAATTATTTTATAGCGAACAACAATACAGGGTTATTAAATGTTCCAGCAATATATGATTATTTTGAGCCATTAATAAAAGATAATACTGAATATAGAATGTTGTGCTATAAAGTTGATGGTTTAAATAAAACAATTATAAAAAGTCAAGAAAGGGATGTTATTAAATGTATAGCAATTTCTAAAATTATTAATGACAATGTAAGGTACGTTTGTAGTGATGAAAACATTTCACTAGCTCTTAATAAATCAGAAGGTGAAGTTAAGAAAATAATTACATCTTTAATTAACGCAAATGTATTAAAAAGAAATATCAATGATGATAGTGTTGATTTTTCAGTAATAACTGACAATCAGTTTTTAACCCTTTTGGATGATACTTTCAATAGTAAATATGGATTTGAATCTGTAAGCAAATTACTAAATGAATTTAATGAAGAAAAATATTTTGTTTCAAATCAATATAATTACGAACATAAAATGGTTAGATATTTTAGGTCTGAATATATTGAAGCTTCTGTATTGGAAAATTTAAATTCATTGGATGTATATTTTGATCAAGAATTTTGTGATGGTCTTATAATAAATTTAGTAAATGATATAGGAATTACTCAAAAAAGAACAAAAGAAATACTTGAGAATCTCGGATATAAAAATGTAATTATTAGATTTATAGATAAGATGATCCCTGCATTTGCAATTAAGAAAATAAGGAGATTATTTGCAGCTAAAAATTTATTAATTGATTCTGGGGCACTTTCTGAAGATGCAAAAAATACATTACCAAAATATGTGGATGATGAGATTATAGAAATAAATTCTTTTTTAAGAGATCTTACCTCCAAAGCAAAACTCCTTGCTTTAAATATTCCTGACAATAAATCTTTGTCTGGCTATATTTATCAAGCATTAAATTCGTTATACGAAAAAACAGTAATCATAAACAATGAACAAGTTAATAAAAATGAAATATCTTCAGTAACAAATAAAGCTAGAGTAAATGTAATTGAATTAATCTTAAATAAAAATGAAGGGGAGTATTCTTCTACCTCAGCCGAAGGCACAATCTATGATAGTTTTAAAACATCAATTGATAAAAATTATGAGATTGTTGATAAAATTAAAGAATGTTTTTTAATCAATAATAAGAATAAGCTGGAATTATATGATTTAGTAGAAATGTTAAAATCTGCTCCTTACGGTATGAGAGATGGGGTAATACCTTTGTTTGTTGCAAAAGCGATTTCTGATCTTTTAGTAATAAACAACGATATAATAAAAACAATTATTTTATATAACCGAGATCTTGAGATTCCAATGAATGCATTAAATCTATGTAAAGCATTGGCTTATCCAGAGCAATATAATATTTCATTTGAAGAAATTAATCACGATAAAATACTTATGATTAATGAGTTGATGTCTTTATTTAATTGTAAAGCATCAGACAGTTTCTCTGATAATGTTTTGAATTTGGTCAGTGCAATAAAAAATTATGTTCAAAACCTGCCTCCAATTATTATTAAAACAGGTAAAGCTGAAAATATTTTAAGTTTGTCAACAACTGCAATAAAGTTTAAAGATGAATTTTTAAAACATAACTTAAATATTCACGAATCTCTTTTAGTAAAATTGCCTAAATTATTGTCTTCACCAATTAAAGATGTATCTAAAAATATAAAAACATTATTAGAAGAATATGATAAGAAATTGGAAAAATATACACAAGAGATTATAGTTAAGGTTATTAATTCATTTGGCTCTGAAATGGATTCAATAAAATCAACATATGACCTTTGGAAAGCTCAATATCCTCAAATTAAAAATGTAATATTTGAAAACAGAGAAAAGGCTCTTTATAAGGCATTTGAAGTTATTAAGTATAACAACAAGGACGCACTTAATTTGTTATCTTATGCTTTATGTAATTGTACAATAGAAGATTGGAATTCGCAAAGAGAAGCTGAATTTATGTCAGTGTTAGAAAGTTTTATTGATAAAGTATATAATTACGATGAGAATTCAGTTTCAAAACAAGATTTTAACGATAATAAAACTGTGATTGAGATTAGTCAACTCGGGAAAACACTTTATTCAAATTTGACAGAAATGATAGAAGAGTATGGATCATCATTAAGTAATGAAGAGAAGGCTTCTATAATAAAAAGAATTTTAAATGAACTTATTGATTAGGAGGAATAGATGATTTACTTTGACAATGCGGCGACGACTTTTCCAAAGCCTCAATGTGTATACGATGCAGTAAATGAAGGAATGAAGAAATTTTCATTTAATGCAGGAAGAGGAAGTTATAGTGCCGCTATAGACACTTTTAATATGATATCAGCTACAAGAGAAAAGATTGCAAACATTGTCAGAGCAAATCCTAATCAAGTAGTTTTTACAGCATCTGCAACTGAATCGTTAAATATTATAATTAATGGTCTTGATTTAAAAAGGGGAGATAAGGTTTATATCTCACCTTTTGAACACAATTCAATTGTAAGAACATTACATAAATGTGATGTGGAAATAAAGTTTATTCCTTTTAGCAAAAAAAATTGGAGTGTTAATTATGACAAATTAAATGATGAATTGGCAATTAACAAGCCTAAAGCTGTTATTATTAGTCATATTAGTAATGTTACCGGTTTTGAGTTGCCATATAATGAAATATTTAAGTACTCAAAAAAATATGGCGCGGTTACTGTGTTAGATTCTGCTCAAGGATTTGGAACATATCAGGTAGATGCACGATTTGTGGATTTTGTCGTTTTTGCAGGTCATAAATCTTTATACAGTGTATTTGGTGTTGCAGGATTTATAAATAAAACAAACATCCCTTTGATTGTTTTTAAAACTGGGGGAACTGGTTCTGACTCGTTAAATTTAGACATGCCACAAGAACTCCCTGCAAAAATGGAAGCTGGTAGTCTAAATGCAGTTGCTATATACGCATTAAATAAAAGTATAGATTTCATTGTTAATAGCGATTTTGCAATAAAAAAACATGAACTAACAAGTTATTTAATAGAAAGATTGAAGGAGCTTGATAATGTTATAATTTATTGCCCAGATGATATTGAAACCAAAGGTATAGTTGCCTTTAATATTGAAGGTTATACCTCTGATGAGATTGGCAAAATATTGTCTTCGCAATATGATATTTGTGTAAGAACGGGATATCACTGTGCACCTTATATACATGATTTTTTAGAAGATAAAAAATATTCTGGATGTGTTAGGGTTAGTTTAAGTGGTTTCAATACAATTGATGAAATAGATACTTTAATTGATGCAATAAATAATTTGATATAAATTTATAGAGAGGAGGAAAGATGTCTTTAAGAGAAGTTATAATAAAAAAAGAATATCGTTCTTTATTGGATAATGTTGCCAAAGAGTTTTATATTCCATTATTACAAAAAGCAGTGTTATATAAAAGAGCTGTTGGATTTTTTTCTTCATCTGTTTTAATAGAAATATCAAAAGGAATATTGGGATTAGTAAAAAATGCTGGCAAAATACAATTGATAGCATCGCCATATTTGTCTGATGAAGATGTAGAGGCAATAAAAAATGGTTACAGTAGGCGGGAAATTGTTAGAAAGGCTGCGTTAAGAGAGTTGAAAGAACCAAGAAATGCATTTCAAGAAGAACGATTAAATTTTTTGGCAAATCTAATTGCTGATGGTATTTTGGATGTTAAAATAGCTATAACTGATACTGGTAATAAGATTGGTATGTATCATGAAAAAGTTGGGATAATTGAAGATTTGGAAGGTAATAAAGTTGCTTTTTCGGGTTCAATGAATGAGTCTGCGAACGCTCTTTTAGCTAATTATGAAACCATAGATGTATATACAAGTTGGAGTGATGATAAGGATAGAGTTGAATCAAAAGAAAAAGCCTTTGATTTAATTTGGAATAATAATGAATCAAATATAAAAACTATTGAGTTTGAGGATATTGGAGAGGACTTTATAAAGAGATATAAACGAAATACAATTGACTATAAGGAATATTCTACAAATGAAAACGATTGTGATAATATAGAAGAATGGAAGTTTTTTAAAGTCCCAGAAGAAGTTGATTTTTATGATTATCAGAAAGATGCTATTGACGCGTGGATAAAAAATTCTTGTTGTGGAATTTATGATATGGCAACTGGTTCTGGTAAAACATATACAGCTCTAGGATCAATTACGAAATTGTCACAAATGTTAAATGAAGAAATTGCGATTGTAATAGTTGCGCCATATCAACATTTAGTTGAACAATGGGTTGAAGATATAAATAACTTTAATGTTAATCCAATAGTTGCTTATTCTTATAGAGGTCAAAAATGGCGACAATATTTTATCGATGCGGTGAATGCTTATAATATTGGAGCGAGGAAGAATTTCTGCATAATTACAACAAACGCGACTTTTGCAAGTGATGATTTTCAAAACATTCTAAATAAGTTAAAAAAGAATTTTTGCTTTATTGTTGATGAGGCTCATAATTTTGGTGCAACAAAATTAAGTTCATTATTACCCAAAAAAGCAAGATATAGATTGGCTCTATCTGCCACAATTGAAAGACATAGAGATGAAGAAGGTACAGCTTGTTTAAGAAAATACTTTAGTAAAACGTGTATTTCATTTAGTTTGAAGGATGCTATAAATAAAGGATTCTTAACAAGTTACTACTATCATCCAATCATTGTATATTTATCTCCTGAGGAGCTTGAAGATTACAATGAAATAACAAAAAAGATCATAAAAATGGGTGGAATAACAAAAGAAAATCTTGAAAAAAATAAAAACTTAGAGTTATTATTAATTAAAAGGGCTAGGATTGTTGCCGGGTGCAAATCAAAGGTTGATAAATTATTAGATATTATAAAACCATTTAAAGATGATAGTTATATATTAGTGTATTGTGGTGCAACCAAATATGATAATCAAGATATTTCTGATGATCAAGATATTCGTCAAATTGATGAAGTAAGTAATAGGTTGTATGGAGATTTGGGGATGAAGGTAAGAAAATTTACTTCATCAGAAAGTAAAGAAGAGAGAATAGAAATAAAAAGAATGTTTGCTACTGGCAGAGAATTGCAAGTAATAACAGCTATTAAATGTTTGGATGAGGGTGTTAATATTCCTGCAATAAAAACTGCATTTATATTGGCTAGTAGTACAAATCCAAAAGAATATATTCAAAGAAGAGGAAGGGTTTTAAGAAAATTTGAAGGGAAAGAATATGCTGAAATCTTTGACTTTATTACGTTGCCAAGACCTTTAAGTAGAGTTAGATTTTGTTCTCCAGATGAAAAATCATATGACTTGTCACTGGTTAGGAAGGAATTTACAAGAATGATAGATTTTGCAGATACGGCACGAAATAAATTTGAAATTGATAATATTAAGTCTGAAATAGAAAGGGCTTATACAAATCTAACAGGAGGATATTTTGATGAATAATACCAATGAAAGCATTAACAATTTAACAAATACTATTGTGTTTGAGCCTCAAAAATTAAAAGAAATGGTATCAAGAATTTATGATGCTGAAGTTAGGAATACTAAAACAAAACAAAGAACTGAAAAACAGATGAAAGATATGATAGAAAAAATTATAGAGGAGGTTGCAAATAAATGATTTTAAAAAAGATAAAATTTCATAACTTTAGACCATTTATTGGTGATCAAACTATAGATTTATCATCTGAAGATAAAGAAAAGAATGTTACAGTTATTTTGGGTTCTAATACATTTGGAAAAACAACATTTGTTTTATCTTTTATATGGTGTTTATATGGAGATAGTAGATTTTCTCGACCAAATGAAATTCTTAACAAGAAGGTTGAGAAGGAAATGGGGTATGGAGAACAAAAAACTGCTTCTGTAGAAATAGAATTTGAAGATGATGGTGTCTATTATACAGTTATTAGGTCTCAAATGTTTACAATGGGGAGTAATAGAACGCTAACAACAAATGGTAGCGATGTTAAAATGACCTATGTTGAAGATTCAATGACAAAGTCTGTTGGTAATTTAAAACATCAAGTAGAAGAAGCAATAGAGGCTATTTTGCCAAAAGATTTATCACCATTTTTCTTCTTTGAAGGTGAAAAAGGCAATGAAATTCCAAAAGCGGATTTAGGTAAATCGGTTAGAACCTTATTGGGGCTTGAGGCTTTTGAAAAAATGAGAGAACATATTCATGGTTCGGGTTCAAACTACAATACAGATAGCGTTATGGGTAGATATGCGGCTAAGATAAGTGAAAAAAGTGGAAAGGATGCAAAAAATGCTCTTCAAAATAAAAAACAGGCAGAAGAAGAGCTTCAAAGTACTAATACTAGAATTAAAGAAATAGAAAATGATATAAAAGATTATTCTGACAAGATTGAAATGATAAATACAGAGTTAAGGAATGCTGAACCTACTAAAGCTTTACAAGAGAAAAGAGATTCTATACTTGCAGAAACACAAAGATTAAAAGAAAGTTTGAATTCTAGTATGAAAAAATTCCTAACATCATTTAGTAAAAATTCATTACCATTGTTAGTTTCATCGTTTACAGAAAAAGCCAGAGAAAGATTAAAGGAAATGGATATTGCGGATAAAGGAATAAAGGGAATAGAAGCACCTGCCATTTACGAATTATTGAAAAGAGGAACTTGTCTTTGTGGGACCCAACTAAATGAAGGTAGTATTGCCTATAAAAACGTTAAAGATTATATAGATTATATTCCACCTAAAAACGTAGGAACTCTTGCGGCTGAAATGTTAGAAAATATTGACAAATTTGACGAATGCGCCAAAGATTATGTGGAAGAATTTGAAGAATTATACAAAGAAATTCAAAAGATTAAAACAAGAATTAATGATTTGGAAAGAGAAGAAAAAAGAGTTTTGTTTGAGATTTCAAGAATTGGTAGTATAGACACTTCAAATTTAGAAAGTGATTTGTCTTCGTATAATTCAAGAATTAAAGATTTAAAAGAAGAAAAAGAATTAAAACTAATAAAAATTGGATCTTTACAAAATAGAATTGAAAATGCGGAAAAAGATTTTAATACAGCTCAGAGCAAAAATGTGTCTAATGAAAAATTTCAAACATACTTCAAATATGCGGAATCAATATATATTTGGTTAAATAACAATTATAATTCAAAAGAAAACACAATGAGAGAGCGTTTAAGCAAATATATTAATGAGCTATATAACGAAATGTATAGCGGAACTCGTGATGTTTCAATTGATAAAAATTATAATATTCACATGTTATATGAAGGTGAAGAGAGTGCGACTACTGGATTATTAAAGACCATCCAATATTGTGCATATGTAGCATCTTTGGTAAAATTATCTAAAGAGGTTATGTTAGAGAGAAATAATGATGATCCGTTATCGGATCCTCAAAATAAAAGTGAAAAATACCCATTAGTTTTTGATGCTGTATTTTCTACTGCAGATGAAGAACATACACCTAAAATTGCAAAAACATTGGCTGAAAGTACAGAACAACTTGTTTTTGCTGTGATGAGAAAAGACTGGACATTAGCAGAATCTGGCTTAATTGGAAAGGTTGGTAGATTTTATGAGCTTGAAAAAATAGATGAGTGGGAAGTAAAAATTGTGGAGGTGAATAATGGATAACATTATTGAAAAGGGTTCTAGGAATGGTTTGTTTACCAGAGAAATTGAACTAAATAATAGATATGCCACAATTATAAGGTATTTAAAAGAGGAAGTTAATATATTCTCATCTTTTAGAGATGCGTACTTAAATGCAGCAATAATTGGTTTTTTAAAAAATACTAATACTTCTAATTTTAAATTAAATGAAAATGTAAAACCAGCATCAATATTTCCTAATGAATTATCAGCAAGAAGGGCTGATTTAAGATTTGTTTTTAGAATAATAATGGCTGTTAAAGATGAAGATGATTATAAAATTGATGATTACATGAATAGAACATTTAGAGACGGCTCTGAAGAAGATTCATATAGTGGATTAGATGAAAAAATGGAAATATTCAATACATATGTTTGTAAGGGATTAGATTATCTTTATAATAAGTTTGAGAATATTCATAACCAAGAAGAAATTGTTAATACTTTATATGAAATATTGAGAGATATTGGTATAGAATCTGGTTTGGTTGTTACAGATGGATTACCTGATTTTGATGTTAATGATATTATAGTTGAATAGTATTCGAAAGGATAAAATAAAAACGAAGGAGAAATTATGGAGGAATTTTTTGATTTCACATTTGATGACATAAAAAAAATACATGTAGATAATTTTTGCCAACGAGATCAAATGGTATCTTCTAATTTCTTAGCATATAAAGAAAATTTTTTATATAAAAAACAAGAAATAGATGAATCCTTGTTGGGAGAATCTTTTCCGCCTATTGAAGAGATTCCGAATAAGTTTACTGATTTGGTTTTTGATAACAATTCAAGATATTATGTTGAAGATTTAACATTGAGAAATTATTTGTTAGAAAATACTACACCATACAAAATTGAAATTTTTAACAATGTTATAGAGGAATCTTCATGGGGGAATTTATTATGTAAAATTTCTATACTTTTATTGACACTATATCCTGATAAAAGAGAAAATATTTGTGAGTTTAAATGTAATTGGACAAAGTCTGTTATGTTTAGTCAAAGCATGAAGACAAACTTTAAATCTATATTTAAGGGGTTATATATAAATTGTAATCATACAGCTGTACATGCGTGTTGGTTTTTACAAGACATTTTAGATTTTTTTGAAATTGATAAATCTAAAGTTTTATTTATAATTCATAGGCCGTGTGGGTCTGAAGACACAGAAATTAAACAAAAATTAAAGAACTTTTTCGTTCGAGGATTTGCCTATTATTTGATTACTAATAAAAATAAAACACTAGAGAAAGCAAAAAAAATAATCAATGTAATAGATAAACATTTGAATCCTATTTTGGCGGGTTTGTCAAAGAGCTATAATGATTTATTTTTGTTTAATAACAATATGATTGTTATTAATTACACAAAAAAGGTTAGAGATAAATTATCAACAATTTCATCTTATAGTGATGATAATAAACGAATTTTAAATAAATATTTGGATTATTTGGTAGCGTACTATAAGATATAAGTGGGAATAAAATTATTCATTGTCTCTCTTTTTGAGATAAAAGAAAAATAAAAAATTTAATAGAAATTAAAAGAAGAGTTCAAATGTTGAGCTCTTCTTTTTTATACTTTGATTATAAAATTTTAATTAAATTTTGAAAATTTGAGAAAATTATTACAAATGTGTGTTATACTGTCTTTGTCAAGTATATTAAAGGATAGGATAAATACGAAAAAAAGTCCACGATGTTTATTTAATAGTGATTTTGAAAATTTTTTAAGTTTAGATACAAGTGCAATACTAGGAACTTTATGTGATAGTTATCATGGAACTGCGCTTACTACTACAATAGAAGCATGGAAATCTGAAATTGGAATATTGAAAAACGTTGTTTCAAAATTAAATGATGACAGAGGTCAGATTGTTTTTGAGTATGATATTCCACGTTTGGGTAAAAGAATTGACTCTGTACTACTTTATAGGGGTATAGTATTTTGTCTTGAATTTAAAGTGGGTGAGTCTAAAGTTTTAGAAATGGATGTTGACCAAGTATTGGATTATGCTTTAGATTTAAAGAACTTCCATAAACTTAGCAGAGATAAAGTTATTGCGCCGATTTTAATCGCAACAAAATATACAAATAGAACAGATACTATACAAATGTCAGTTTATGATGATAGCGTAATTAATCCACTGGTTACAGGTGAATTTGGAGTTTTAGAGTTAATAGAAAAAGTTTTAGATAGATTTCCAAATGAAGAAATTGTAGATGCTAATTGGATAATAAGCCCATATGCTCCAACGCCAACAATTGTTGAAGCGGCTAAAAAACTTTATGAAAATCATTCGGTTGAAGATATTACAAGACATGAAGCAGATGATGTTTCAACTGATAGAACAATTAAATATATCCTTGATGTAATTCAAAAAAGTAAAACCAATAGAGAAAAGAGTATTTGTTTTGTAACGGGTGTTCCTGGTGCAGGAAAAACTTTGGTTGGACTTGATATTGCTGTTCGACAAACATATCAAGGAAGTGATAAGCCAGTTGAAGATGAAGGTGCTGTTTATCTTTCAGGAAATGGTCCATTGGTTGCTGTTTTGAATGAAGCTTTGGCGAAAGATAATTTCAAGAAGTGTAAAGATAAAGGTGAAAATAAGAAATTATCAGATTCTCGCAGAGAGGTTGGAAAATTTATTCAAATAATTCATCGTTATCGTGATAATATGCTAGCAAAAATAAAAAATCCAGTAGAAAATGGAGTGCTGGAAATTGATCCTGAAAAGGCTATAAAACTTGCTGAATCTGGTTATGGTGAAGTAGAACACGTTGCTATTTTTGATGAAGCACAACGTTCATGGACAAAGAAAAGATTGGCTGATTATTTAAAAAGAGGTGGAACGTATGGAAATAAATTAAAAGTTCCAAACTTTCCATTATCTGAGGCTGCGTTTTTGATTTGGCCATTAGATCAACGTGAAGACTGGGCAACAATAGTTTGTTTGGTTGGTGGCGGTCAAGAAATTAACACAGGTGAAGCGGGAATATCTGAATGGATAAAAGCTTTGAATGATATATTTCCACATTGGAAAGTTCATATTTCTCCAAAGCTAACAGAGCCTGAATACGCAGAGGGTAAAGTTAATGAATTGTTAGAAAAGAATAATAATGTTTCATATTCTGATGATTTACATTTGAGTGTTTCACTTCGTTCGTATAGAGCAGAAAAATTATCCGCATTTGTTCATTCAATGCTTTCATTTGAATCTAATGCTGCAGAACTTTATAATGAAATAAAAGATAAGTATCCAATAGTTTTAGCCAGGGATATGGAAAAAGCTAAAAAGTGGTTGCACGAAAAAGTTAGAGGGACTGAACGTACGGGTGTTTTAGTAACAAAAGAATCTGCAAGATTTAAACCACTTGGTATACATATACTTGAAGCGGGTGATGAAAATGCAGTGCACTGGTTCCTTGAAGATAAAGTTGATACTAGATCATCAAACTATTTAGAAGATGCTGCAACAGAAATTCAAGTTCAAGGTTTGGAACTTGATTATACTTGCGTGTTGTGGGATGCAGATATGAGATGTAATAACGACAAATGGCGTTATTATAAATTTAATGGACAAACAAAATGGGTTGAACAAACACCTGATACAGAAAATAAGCAAGAATTAATTAAATACATGTTAAACGCATATAGGGTTCTTTTAACACGTGCTAGAGTAGGTATGGTTATTTGTGTTCCAACAGGTAATCCAAATAAAAATCCAAGCGGATATTGGGAAGATAGTACTAGGTTGCCTGAATATTATGATGGAACTTATGAGTATTTAAAAAGTTTAGGTATTGAAGAAATATAAAGGTGCTCATTGTCTCTCTTTTTGCGATAAAAGAAAAAAGTGGCTGAAAAATCTGGCAATAAAATTGAATTTTTAAAAATAATTTATATGGCTAAATCTCTGATAAAATCAGAGGTTTTCTTTTTTTATGTAAAGAAATCCAGTGTAAAAAGTGACTTATAAAACCCCTTATATAGAGGAGGTTTTTATGAGTAAGAAGAATAAAATCGGAAGAATATAAAAGCTTAATTTACTAAGCAGGAAAAGGAGTGACGTAAATTGTTTTTTATGTGGCTAAAACCCGCTAGATATGGACACTTTTAGTGCCGTCACGCATTTTGTACGTGCCAGCACATTGACTCAATTTGCATCTCTCCGCTTTTCGCCACAACTGGGAAACCCAGTTTGTCTTTATTGAACATTTTATTTAATAAGAAAAAATTTCATTGCCCCTCTAATTGCAATGAAAAGGAAATCTTATATGAATAAAAACATACAAATAATAAATTTACTAAATAGAGATGAGAAAATAACAAAGATTGAAATAGATAAAACTACTTTAGAAATAGGTGCTTATTTTTTAAAAAACATACTTAAAAATTTTTTGAGAGATAATGGAGATATAGAGAAAATTAAAAAAGAATATACAGGTTTTGATTGGACTTGTGAAAGCGTTTGTAATATGTGTGTTTGTGATAATTCAAAAAGGAGTAAAACAAGTGAAAAGTAAAGTGGTAATATATGCAAGATTCAGTTCTCATAGCCAAACAGAACAATCAATTGAAGGACAACTCCGTGAATGTTATGAGTTTGCAAAACGAAATGATTATGTGGTTGTAAATGAGTATATAGACCGAGCAATTTCTGGTATGACTGATAATCGACCAGCATTCTTGCAAATGATTGAAGATAGCAAAAAGAAAGAGTTTGAATATGTGCTAGTTTACCAATTAGATAGATTTGCAAGAAGTAGATATGATAGTGCTAATTACAAAGCAAAGCTAAAAAAGAATGGAGTTAGAGTATTGTCTGCAAGAGAAAATATTTCAGATGATGCTAGCGGTGTGCTAATGGAATCTGTGCTAGAAGGTATGGCTGAATACTATTCCAAAGAACTTGGTCAAAAAGTAAGACGAGGAATAAATGAAAGTTTAATCAAAGGTAACTACATTGGTGGAAGTGTTAATCTAGGATACAAGATTATTGACAAAAAATGGGCGGTAGAACCGCAAGAAGCAATCCTTGTGGAAGAAGTATTCAAACAGTATGCTAATGGTAAATTTGCAAAAGAAATTTGCGATGATTTGAATAAAAATGGATTTAAGAACAAACAAGGCAAAAAGTTTACAGTTGAGATAATTGCGAAAATGCTTCGCAATAGAAAATATATTGGTGAATTTAATTGTAAAGGAATAGTTTATAATGATATTGTTCCGCCAATCATAAGCAAGGAATTATTTGATAAATACAATAAAATTATGGATCAACATAAACATAGACAAAAGCACAAAAATAGAGTTGATGATTACATATTAAGTAGCAAGCTATATTGTGGATATTGTGGTTGCACTATGACAGCTGAATCTGGTAATGGAAAATGTGGGACAAAACATAGATATTATAAATGTAGGAATCGTAAGCATTTAATAAAAGAATGCGAAAGTAAAACAATTAGAAAGGATTATATTGAAAATCTAATTGTTGATGTAACAAAGAAACATATTCTAACAAAATCAAGAGTAGATCAAATAGCAAACTTAATTGCAAAACAATATAATGCCGAATTGGGAGAAAATTTAGAACTTGCAAATTTACAGGCACAATTAAATAGATTGACAAACAAATTGAGTCTTTAATTACTGCGATTATGAATGGATTAAATTCCAAATCGATTGAATTGAAAATTAAACAATTAGAAAATGAAAAATCCATTTTAACAGAAAAAATGGTTTTATCAGAATCGCACCAAACGAAGCCAATAAAACCAGAAGATATAAAACACTTTATATATTATTTTATGAGTAAGGATTACTCAAATCACAATGAAAGAGTGGAGTTCCTTACCAAGTTTATATCAAAAATAATTTATTATAATGACAGACTAATAATTATTTATAATACAAAACAAAACGATAGCGAAGAAATAGTAATTAACAGCAAAGAAGATATAGAAAAGATTCAGAATACAATAAAAAATTTAGAAGAAAAAAAGTCGCTTGGCGAAATTCACGCCGAACGACAGGTTAATGGCGGGACAGTAAGGGACTCGAACCCCAGGATGTTTTCACATCAATGGTTTTCAAGTTTTTTACGCACGAGTTAGTTCGAGTAATTTTAGTTAAAAGTAAGTCATTTTGAAAAACCAAAACTGCAAGAGTTTCCCGCATAAAACCAGCGACTTCAAACCTTTTTTTTGTGCAAGTATGATATCATTTGAAGTTAGTTTAGTCAAGCCTATTAAAAATCAAATTTCTAACCCATTTGTTAGAACAAACCGTTTCATAACCACTGCCTGCTATGCTCACTTCGGGAGACCTGAATTCCCATGGGAAAAAATTAAACCATAAATGAAAATCTAACATTTTTGTTTGTTCTTTAGAAAAAAGAGTTTATAATGAATTAATGGAAAAAACATTTAAACTTATTAAAATAACTAAAGAAAATGTAATTTTGGCAACCGAATTTCAGTCAAGCATTTTTCAAGAGGAATGCGGGTATGGAAGTTTTATGTATTCAATTAAAAAGGAAAGCGACTATTTTTCATACTATTTAGCTTATGATAACGAAAACTTGATTGGTATAACAGGTATATATTCATTTGAAAAAGTTGAAGAAACAAATTCGTTATGGCTTGGATGGTTTGGAGTTTCTCCAATCTATCGCGGAAAAGGCTATGGGAAAGCCTTGTTAAAGCAGACAATTGACATGGTTAAAGGATATGCGAAAAAAGATCCTAGAATTAAATATTTTAGACTTTACACATCATCAAGAGACAACCCAGTTGCATGCGAAATGTATCGCAAAGTAATGGATTTTGAAGAAAAATATGAATGCGATGGTGATTTTAATTATGACGGAACTTGTCTTATTTTTACCAAATGTATTTGTAAAGATTGCGAAAATCCGCTTTGGAACGATCGATTTTTAAATTTAAGCAGCATAACAGAAATGGAAAATATTAAGCCCCCAACAATATAATTATAAAAAAGTCTTCAGTTTGAAGACTTTTATTGGCGCAGAGTTAGGGATTCGAACCCCAGGATGCTTTCACATCAACGGTTTTCAAGACCGCCGCTTTCGACCGCTCAGCCAACTCTGCAAAGCATGATAACTTTATCATATTAATTTTATATTGTCAATTATTTTTTGATAAAAAATTTTTAAATTTGGTTTAAAACAAATTATTATTGACAAATATTTAGTTTTGATATAAAATATAATTAGAGGTTAAATATGAAAGAAGTTAGATTTGGTAAAAATGTTTATAAAATTGAAAATTTATATAAAGGCTTATCTTTGGACAAAAGCGGTAATTATGTTGTTCAAAGGATGAATAGCACATCAAGCCGCGTTGGCATTTCAATGGACGCCATGGTAAAAATTGCTGCATCATTTGATAGCAGTGCAATGAATGTTAAAAATAAACTTATGATTTATAAAAATGTAAATAAATTGATTGGCGAAGAAAAAGACGATGTCAAAAAGTTTGCATTTATGAAAGCAATTCAAACAATTATGGACGAAAAAGAGTTGGAACAAAATGCCGAGAAATCAACTGACAGAACAGTATTTTATGGCGGAAGAATTCAATAATTTATTAAAATAACAAAAAAAACAAGCAATTTTGCTTGTTTTTTTAATATATTTGGATTGTTTTGTTAAATAATTTTTCTAAAATAGCATTTTTAATTAATTCTGTGTTTTCGTTATGTTTTGCGGAAACGAAAATTGCGTCAGGCTCAATCAGCCCGCTATTTCTCATTCTGATTTTTTCTTCGGTGGTTAAAACATCAACTTTATTATAAATTGTTATTCTTGGAATGTCGTAAGCATTTAATTCTTTCAATTCATTTAAAACAACTTCTTTGTGGACATCTAAGTGTTTGTCTGTAACATCAATGACATGCAAAATCAAGTCCGAATAAGTCACTTCTTCAAGAGTTGCGGAAAAGGCGTCAACGAAACTATGTGGGAGTTTGTTTATAAAGCCGACCGTATCGGTTAAGACGATTTCGCATTTTGGAGCAAGCCAAAGTTGACGAGTTGTGGTGTCGAGCGTGGCGAATAATTTATCGTCAGCATAAATATTTGCTTTTGTTATTATGTTCATAAGTGTTGACTTGCCAGCGTTTGTGTAGCCAACAATCGAAACTTTTTTTACGCCAGTATTGGAACGATTTTTACGCCTTAGGTCGCGTTCTTGTTTAATCTTATCTATTTCTTTTTCGAGTTTTAAGATTTGGTCGCGAATTTTTCTTTTGTCAAGTTCAAGTTTTGTTTCACCAGGGCCGCGCATACCAACGCCGCCAGAGCCAAATCTACCACTTGTTCCGGCAATTCCAGAAAGCCTTGGAAGATAGTATTTTAACATGGCAAGTTCAACTTGCAACTTACCTTCGTTTGTTGTTGCGTGTTTGGCAAAGATATCTAAGATTAAAGTTGTTCTATCTATAACTTTAACGCCTAAGATTTCTGTTAGGTTATTCACTTGTGAGCCGGAAAGTTCGTTGTCGCAAATTGCAAGGTTGGCGCCTGTTGACTCAACAAGTTGTTTAAGTTCTTCCGCTTTTCCTGTTCCGATATATGTTGCAGGGGTAATTTCTTTTGCTTTTTGGAAAAGTTTTGCAAGCACTTCAACATCGGCTGTTTCGGCAAGCCTTTCAAGTTCTTTCATAGAAAAATATCCATCGTCTTTTTGCGATAGACTAAGACCGAACAAAACGGCTTTTTCTTTTATTTTTTCTGTTTTTTTAAGTTCAACCATGTTTTTATTATACTTTAATTTAAGATTAATTTCAATTATTTTGTCATTTAATTTAAAAGATTTATTTGTTTATTTGATTAAATATGGTATATTCTAATTAAGAAAGGAGAAAAAATGAAAAAGTTTGCAATTTCATTTTGTTTAATTTTGTTATTTGGTATGGTCGGGCTTTTTGGCTTGAATTATAATCCTGTTCAAGCAGACGCTTCTCTTGAAGGTGATGGCTCGGTTGCAAATCCATACATAATCAAAAGCGTAGAAGATTTTAGTTTTATGTCAAACAAAGTCAATGCTGGCGATGCTGATTATATTTCTGCGAATTATAAGTTGACCAACGACTTGCTTTTTACTAGCGAAATGTTTGTAAGCATAGGAAATCAAACATATCCATTCCAAGGAACTTTTGATGGCGGCGGAAATTCAATAAAAAATGCGATTTGTAATGTTCATGGCGACGCAAGTTTGAGTTATGGAATTTTCAATTATATTCAAAATGCAATAATAAAGAACTTGTCCGTTGAAATAGTTTTTAACTTTATAGGGCAAAGCACAGATAATTCTCAAATCAATATGGGCGGAATTGTTGGTGTTTCACTTGCTGGTAGCGAAATCACAAATTGTAAAACAATCACAAAACTATATACAATTAATGAAAATGATGAAAAAACAAATGCGAACATCTATTCAAGCGTAAACTTTGGCGGCATTATTGGACAAAGTGACGGAACAAGTATTCATGATTGCTTTTCACTTGTAGAATTTGATTGCGTGCAATACGGTAATTCTTTAACAGAAAGTTATTTTGGTGGAATTGTTGGTAAAATCAATGGTGGCGAAATCTACAATGTTTATGCAGCCCCAACAGATAGCACGATTTCATCTTTAACGGGCGTAATTGCAGATAAAGCAAATATGACATTAAAAAATAGCGAAAATGCAAGCGTTTATTTCGGCGGAATTGCAGGTAGCGTTTCTGGCAGAAATTTCTCGCTTACAAACACGCTTTTCATTGGTTATTTAGATGTGAAGAACTCACCAGTGAAATATGGTGGCA
This sequence comes from uncultured Bacillota bacterium, assembly GCA_900551705.1. GTDB lineage: Bacteria > Bacillota > Clostridia > Christensenellales > UBA1242 > UMGS687. Next base: position 40,559 of record URWY01000001.1, read on the forward strand.
TTATTGGTAAAATGCACGCAAGTGCAGCATCAAGACCTGTGTCAGCAAATATAACTCAAAGCAAATATCTCAGAATTAACAACGCTAACACTGTTAGTTTTGACCTTCCTATTGCAAATGCGGCAGATGTTTCGTTCACAGTCCATTCAACTTTGGTTCAAATCACAACAATGCCAAACAATAGAACATATTTTGAAGATGCTTCAAATGGTTGGAACAGTCTTAGAATGTGGGATTTTGAAGATGTTTGGAAAACGACAACAATTTTCAATGCAAGTGGAATTTTCCTTCCAGACTTGCAACAATTCTCAGAACTTTCATTTTATTTAGATTATCAAAATTATTCGACTTATTATTCATTAAACTTTGAAGGCGAAACAGCAGATGTGACTTCAAAAAAATTCAAAATTGGCGATACAGTTGTTATTGAAGGCAATTTCAAAAGCACAGAAACAATGAATTATGCAAATTTCTACAATTTTGATAGTTGGAAAAAAGTTGGTGATGAAAATTTTGAAAGCGACGGAAAAATTAAGTTAACTTTAACTTGCACAAATCAAACAGCGGGCAGTTACTACTTAACAATCAGCGGAAAAACTGTTAGAGTTGATGTAAACATCGTCAATGAAAGTGGAAATGCTGGTGCATACGGCAGCGTTAAACAAGGCGATAATGTTAAAGTGGAAAACTTTTCATTCAACGCTAAATACGCAGATGATGCGTCCGCAATCAGGCTTGAAGCAATAGATACTCTTGAAGAATATAAGTTTTCACATTTTGCAAGTGGAGAAAATTTTACTTCTCAAAACAGAACTATCAGTTTTAAATTGGATAACAACAGAGCAAACTTGCCACCAGTTATTGTTTTAGACGGTCAACTTGTTTGCACAATAAATGCAGTGTTCACAAACAATACATCAAAACTTAATGTTAATATGACAGAAGGCGGCGGAACATTAAAAATTGACGAAGGTCAAGCGGAATCTGGAAACCTTGAAAAGATTTTGGTTAATGGAAAAAGTTATGCGTTAACTGCAACCGCGGCAGAAGGCTATACATTTGATGGCTGGTATATGAATGGCGAGAAAGTTGAAAGCGAAAATGTTTATACTATAACAATTAGAGAAAACACAAATTTGGAAGTTAGATTTACAAAAGCGGAAGAAGGTAAAAACGGAGTTAATATTTGGGTGATTATTGGACCAATTTTGGGCGCATTAGTTTTGGGCGGAATAATTGCTTTAATTGTTGTAAAAGTCAAGAAAAATGGGGCAAATTCCTATAAAAAGAATTACAGATATTAAAAAAATTAAATAAAAAATAAAAAATATTAAAAAAATATATAAAAATGTTTTGAAAATTAATTTTAATATGTTAATATTTGATTAGTTTATAAGAGATTAACAGCAATTTTGAATATATTTTCAAGAAAAGTTTAATCTAATATAAAATACGCGGAGGTGAAAAATGTTATTTCAATTAGCAAATTTGTTTATGAGAGGAGTTAGCCTTTTAGGTGCAGACATTGAAACAGGAGCAACAGAAGTTGCAAACACAGTTGTTAGCACAGTTAAAAGTATTTTAATTCCAGTATTGGCAATCTTGGGTGCAGCAGGTATGATTTGGGCTATTGTTTTAGGTGTTAACATGGCTAGAGCAGACAGCACAGAAAAACGAGAAGAAGCGAAAAAGCGTTTAATTTCATTAATCGTTGGTATTGTTATCATGATTGTATTAATCTTCTTCTTCTTATTTGGATTTGAACCACTCCTTAAAGCATTCGGTGTTGACAAATCAATTCAAACTGATAATCCAGGCGGAACAGGTGTTGTAAAATCTTTCCTTCAATTAACAAATTTGATGTAAGATAAAACAATTTAAAAGAGCAGCAAAATGCTGCTCTTTTTTATTTTTTATGTTGAAATTAAAAAAAATTATTTGACAATAATATTATTTATGTTATATTAAAATTAATATAGTATATATAACTAAGAAAGGAGCGGAAATGAAGGAAAAATTAAAAAAATTTGCACCTTTAATTGTGATTGTTGCAATTATAATTTTGGCTTTAATTATAGGAAATGCAACAAGAGAACACTTTGCTTTTGATAAAGAATTTATAACAAATAAAGTCACATTGATTATTTTGGGGGTTGGGCTTGCTTTTGTTGGGCTTTATTATATTGCCAAATTGACAAAACCAGATAATAAAGCAAAGGCTAGCGGCGAAGGCACAACAAAAAGTGGCGATAAAATCAGCCAATATTATGATGCTAGATTTATCAGAGAGTCTGAACTTAACACACTTTCAAAATTTATGCCATACACTTGGAGCACAATCAAAACTGCTAAAAAAGATGGTATTGTTATTAGAAGTGCAGTGCAGGGTGGAAAACTTCACATTAATATGTATGACCCAATTCATACAATGATTATTGGTACAACCGGTTCTGGTAAAACTCAAACATACATCAATCCATCAATTCGTATTTTGTCACAAATCGGAACAAAACCTTGTATGGTTATCACAGACCCAAAGGGTGAAGTCTATAACGACAACTCAATTCAGTTAAAAGAAGCGGGATATAGAATTATCGTTCTTGACCTTCGTTATCCTTATGCGTCTACAAGATGGAACCCAATGGATAACGCTTATGTTCAATATCACCGTGCAGCACAACTTATTAAAGAAATTAAAATTCATAGAGGCGATAAGCCAACAACATATAATTTAAAACTTGCTGATGACCCAAAAAACTTTGGAGAAGAATGGTACGAATTTAACAGGTCAGCATACGCAAAAAAAGAACAAATTAGAAGTGACTTGGACGCAAAAGCACAAGAACTTAGAGATAATGCAGAAAACGAACTCAGAGAAGTTGCTTCTTCAATCGTTCCTATTGAATCTAAAACAGATAGTTCATGGGAAAGAGGTGCGCAAGACTTCTTGTATGGTATTATGCTTGCAATGCTTGAAGATAGTATGGATCCAAATCTTGGCATGACAAGAGAAAAATTCAATTTTTATAACCTTGCAAAAATTGCAACATTTAAAGATGACGACCCAGATAATCCATTTGGAACAGTTAGAAATTATTGCGCATTTAGAGATAAATTTTCAAAAGTTCCATCACTAACTTCAACAGCAATCAATAACGCTCCTAACACAACTCGTTCATACATGGGCGTATTGATGAGCAGAATTTCAATATTCCAAGATGCTGGTATTTGCTATGCAACGAGTTATAACGACATGAACTTTGACGATTTCACAGACCAACCAACAGTTTTGTTCATCAAAGTTCCAGATGAAAAAGAAAGCAGACACTGCATTGCAACAATGTGCGTTTCACAACTTTATAAAAAACTTGTTGAAAAAGCATCAGAAACAGAAAAACTCAGACTTAAAAGAAATGTTTATTTCTTGCTTGATGAGTTCGCTAACTTGCCAAAAATTGATAAAATGGACAGTTTAATCACTGTTGGTCGTTCAAGAGGAATTTTCTTCTCACTTGTTGTTCAATCATACAGCCAGTTGGAGAGTAAATACGGCAAAGAAGTTGCAGAAACAATAAGAGGCAACTGTAATATTCAAATTTTCATTGGAACAGAAGACCAGAAAACTCGTGAAGAATTTTCAAAAATGTGCGGCGAAGTTTCTATTGAAACCCAAAGCACATCAACATCAAAATCAGATGGTGAACAAAGCAGTATTAATAGAACACAGCAAGCCCAGCGTGTTACAAGACCACTCATTTACCCTTACGAACTTGGTCAACTTGAAAAATTTGAAGTTATTGTTAAAATTTTCAAAGAACACCCAATTAGAACAAAAATGACACCTTTCTTTGCAACTCCACAGTTTGATAAGAGAAAGGCAAAAGAAGAATATGCACCATCAAAACCACTTAACGAACAAGCAATTTATTATGATATTCGCGAACGCAACCGCAAGGTAAGAAAGAGTTCGGGCGGATTTGATGACTTTGATTTTTAAACGGAGAAAAACATGATACCTAAGGTAGAAGCAACAAATTTCATTGAAGAAATAATAAACAAAGATTTAGAAGACGGCAGATTTAACGCCGTTCAAACACGACATCCACCAGAGCCAAGCGGCTATTTGCATATCGGCCATGTTAGAAACATTGTTTTAAACTATGGTATTGCCGAAAAATATAATGGCGTATGTAATTTAAGATACGATGACACAAACCCTACAAAAGAAAGCCAAGAGTTTGTTAATTCAATTCAAGAAGATGTAAAATGGCTTGGCTATCATTGGAATAAAATTTACTATGCAACTGATTATTTCCAACAAAACTACGAATATGCAGTTAAATTAATAAAAGACGGAAAAGCGTTTGTTTGTGATTTGTCACCGGAAGAACTTTCAAAATCTCGCGGAACATTAACAGAACCAGGCGTTGAAAGTCCATACAAAAATCGTTCAGTAGAAGAAAACTTAGAGTTGTTTGAAAGAATGAAAAATGGCGAATTTCCAGCAGGTTCAAGATGTTTGCGTGCAAAAATTGATATGGCAAGTCCAAACATGAATATGCGTGATCCTGTTATTTACAGAATTCAATACACACATCACCAAAGAATTGGCGATAAATGGTGTATTTATCCATCTTATGACTTCGCACACCCACTTGATGACGCGTTGGAAGGTGTTTCGCACTCAATTTGTGGACCAGAATTTGAAGACCATAGACCACTTTATAACTGGGTTATTGAAAATTGCGGGGTAGCAAATAAGTCAAGGCAAATTGAATATGCAAACCTTTATATTAAGGGCGCAATTCTCGGTAAAAGATTTATTAAAAAGCTTGTTCAAGATGGTAAGGTTTGCGGTTTTGACGACCCAAGGCTTTACACAATTCGCGGGCTTAGAAGACGCGGAGTTCTTCCAGAAAGTTTAAAAGAGTTTGTTCGTGCAGCAGGTATTTCAAAAAGTAATGCACTTATTGAACCAGCATTTTTGGAGCATTTCATAAGAGATGACTTAAACAAGGTTTCAAGGCGTGTTATGGCAGTTTTAAATCCGCTTCCACTTGAAATTACAAATATGGAAGGCGAAGAAGAAATTGTTTTGGAAGACTACCCACAAAACGAAGAAACAACATATAGAAAATATTATTTTGGCAAAAACTTGTTAATTGAAAAAGAAGACTTTATCAAAGAACCAGATCCAAAATTCTATCGTTTATATGTAGGCGCAAAAGTTCGCTTGAAAGGCGCTTATATCATAACTTGCACAGGATTTGACCAAGATGAAAACGGAAATGTAACAAAAGTTTATGCTGAATATGATAAAGACACAAAATCAGGCACAAACTGCACAGTTAAAGTTAAAGGGACAATTCATTGGATCAATCCAACTCATGCAGAAAAAATTGAGGTCAGATTGTTCGATAATCTTGTTGAAGAAGAAAGTGCAGAACTCGTTGAAGGTCATGAACGCGCGGTAAATGATTATAAAATCAATCCAAATTCAATTATTACAATAGAAAATGCTTATATTGAAGACAATTTGAATGTAAACTTTGACGAAAGATATCAATTTATGAGAAATGGTTATTTCTGTTTAGATAAAGACAGCACTGAACTTAAAAAGGTATTTAACAGAACTATAACATTAAAAGAAACGAAAAAAGTTAAATAGGAGATTTCGATGTCAGGTAAAAAACTTTTAAGTATAGTTGCATTTGTCGGAACAATTTGTATTGCTTTTGCACTTATGTTTAGAGCAATTTTTGAAAGCAATCCAAGTGTTGTTCAAGCATTTATGATAACTGGCGAAATCATTGCCTTTGCAGTAACCATAATTTGTGCGTTTCCATTTATCCATGCTAAAAAGCATATCGCTTGGAAAATCATCTACGCAATCGCTTGCACGGCAATAATTGCACTTTTAATTGTTGTAAACATTTAAGCGAGGTGAAAAATGAAATTTAGACTTTGGCAAATAATTGCTTTCATAATTTTAGCAGTTTTCACAATCGCATTTGGTGTTCTAAAACAAGTTTGGTCAGGTTTTACTTATTTCAGCATGGCATCAGTTTTCCTGCTATGTGTGTTGTTTATAGTCAATCGAATTATGTATTTGCTCGATTTAAAAGCAGAATATGACGATAATTTGGAATTGTATTTAGTTGAAATGTTAAACAAAGGCTTGATAACAAGAACTCAGTTTGATGAGCGCGACCCAAGAGTAGTGAAAGGCTATTACAAACAATACAATCGCTCAAAAAATTTACAAATTTTAATTTTGGTCATTACATTTTTGATTCTTGCAAGCATTATCTATGTGTTAATTCGCGTATAATAAAAATATAAAAAGTGTGCAAACTAATTTCATAAAACGGAGAGTTTATGAAAGAAAAACACACTTTTTTTAATAAAAAACGCGTTTTTAACGCATTTTTTTGCATTTTCTTATCAATTTTAATGATTTTACCTATTTTTATTTTTGCTGGCTGTGGCAAGCAAAGCGGAGTTAGCGGCAAGGCTGACCCTAATGTAAACATGACTCCAAGAATGATAACTGCAAAAAGTACAAACTTGGAAGAAATGATAAAAAGTGTAACGCCAGCAGTTGTTGGAATTAGCGCCATATATTCCAATGTTGAAAGTGTAGGCAGCGGCGTTGCTATCGCACCAAACGGGTATATTGCAACAAACAACCATGTTGTTGAAGGTGCAAAAGATATAACAATATATTTTGCTAATAAAACAAGTGCGAAAGCGAAACTCATCTGGAGTGACAAAGCAATGGACTTGGCAATTATTAAAACTGAAGTTAATATGCCATATTTAGAAACATCGAGCCTAGATAGCATTAATGTCGGTGCTGATGTAATTGCTATTGGAACGCCACTTACCTTACAGTTTAAACACACAACAACAAAAGGCATTGTTTCAGCACTAAACAGAACGATTGAAGTCGACAATGAAGACGGTTCAACAAGTTATTTGCAAAATTTAATTCAACATGATAGCAGTATCAATCCGGGAAATTCTGGTGGGCCACTTATCAATTCAAATGGACAAGTTATCGGAATTAACACTCTTAAAGTAACTGACGCCGAAGGGCTAGGTTTTGCAATACCGGTTGAGATTGTTCTTCCGGTGGTAAATAAAATCTTAAAATCTGGCGGATACGAAACTCCATATTTAGGAATGTTTGGTTTTGACGCAACGATTGCTAAATTTTATAATAAAACTCTTGAAACAGACGGCGTTTATGTTTTGAATATTGACAGTTCTGCTCCAATTTACAAAGCAGGGATAAGACAAGGCGATATAATTGTTGGTGTTGATGACATAGAAATTAACACGATGTTAGACCTAAAAAAATCAATTTATAACTATGAAATCGGCGATAATATCACAATAACTTACCTTAGAAATGGCATTAAAACGATAAAAAATATAACTTTATCTAAGCGTCCAAATTAACCAATGTAATCTAAGTGAATATAATGATTATTGATGAGGTGAAATGGCGGAAATGGGCAAAATTTGACTTTTGCTTAAAAATGTGCTATATTACTCATGTTTCCTAAAAAGGAGGAAATATGAACTCAGACAATAACTGTGATATTCAGAGATTGCGAGAACTTTTTACAAATAAGAAAAATATTGCGATAATCGGGCATGTAAATCCTGATGCAGACGCTCTAAGTTCACTTGTAATACTTAAATATCAACTAGAAAATTACTTTAATGACGAGAAAAATCCAAAGCAAATCGACATTTATGCAGATGTTCTGGAAATTGACGAACTATACGCACCAATGTTGAAAAAATACAATTTAAATGGTCAAAAAGTGCTTGGCAGATACGATTTAGCCATTGGCGTTGACTGCACAGATCAAACCAGATTTGGTAGTTTTAGACATATTTTTGACACTGCTTATGAAACTTTGAATATTGACCATCATGAAACGAACGCTTATTTTGCGGACAACAACTTTGTTTATAAAACAAGTTCGACTGCGGAATTGTTGTTTTTGATAATGACAAAGATGAAAGTCGAAATTAATGAACCTATCGGGAAACTTGTTTATGCTGGCATAATTACAGACACAAACAACTTGTCAAATGGCTCAATAAGCGACAAAACTTATTCAATAATCAACTATTTTTTAAGAAAGGGCTATGATATTAGCAAAGTTAAAGAGCATTTTTTCAAAAATAACTCTGTTTCGAAGATAAAATTGCTAGAAAAAGCAATTCACTCTTTAAATTTTGCTTGTAACGGCAAATTAGCGATTATGAAATTGAATAAAGTCGATTATAACGAATGTGAAGCCAACCCTGAAACGGACACTCTCGGAATTGTTGACCACGCTATCGGACTAAAAGATGTTAAAATCGCCATGATGATTATGAAACAAGAAGACAACTCTTATCGCATCAGTTTGAGAAGCAAACAGGGCATAAATGTTGGAGAAATTGCAGCGAAATTTGGTGGCGGTGGCCACGAAACTATGGCTGCGTTTTCGGCGCTTAATATCTCCGATTTTAAAGACGACTTTTTAAAAATCTGCAACAAAGAATTTGGAAATGCTGAAAAAGACAATTCTGCTGACAACTTATTTTTTGATGATAATCAAGAAAATAAATTTAATTTTGATTTTTAATTTTAAAATCTTTTCGTTTTGTTTGAAAACGAGAAGATTTTTATTATAATAATGTATTCAAAGGAAGAAATATGTTATCAAAAGTAAACGCATTTGGATTAAACGGCATTGAAGGTTATCTTGTTTCCACTGAGGTGGATATAACAAACGGTTTGCCAGGGTTTGATATTGTCGGACTTGGCGACACATCAGTTAAAGAAAGTAAAGAAAGGGTTAAGTCAGCAATTAAAAACTCGGGATTAAAATATCCTATGAGCAAAATTGTTGTCAATCTTGCTCCTGCAGATATTAAAAAAGAAGGGCCAATTTACGATTTAGCAATCGCAGTTGGAATTTTATTTGCAACAGGACAAATTGATATTGCAAAAAAAGACAACACAGTGTTTATTGGCGAACTTTCGCTTGACGGAAGTATTAGGCAAGTAAACGGAGTTTTACCTATTTTGATTGCTGCAAGAAATTTAGGTTTTACAAAATTTGTAATTCCGTATGATAACCAAATTGAAGCAAGTTATATTGAAGGAATTGAAGTTTATTGCTTAAAATCGCTTTCTGAAGTGGCAAATTTTGTTGAGAATCCAACAAGTTTTCAAAAAGTTAAATTCAATGATTATTCGCACGAAAGACAAAATGAAAATAAGCACTTAGATTTTTGTTTTGTTAAAGGGCAAGCAAGTGCCAAAAGGGCGCTTGAAATTGCTGCCGCTGGCGGGCACAATGTTTTAATGATTGGGCCACCAGGAAGCGGGAAAACAATGCTTGCAAAATGTTTGCCAACAATTTTGCCAGACTTAACATTTGATGAAGCATTAGAAACAACAAAAATACATAGCGTTGCAGGGCAGTTAGATAGCAAAGTTGGAATTTTATCTGAAAGACCTTTCAGAAGTCCACATCATACTGCCACAATGGTTAGTTTAACTGGCGGTGGCAAGAACTCAAAGCCTGGAGAAATTAGTTTGGCTCATAATGGAGTGCTATTTTTAGATGAATTGCCAGAATATTCAAGGCAAACCATTGAAGCGCTTCGTCAACCGCTTGAAGATGGCGTTATAACAGTTGCACGCGCTCAACAAACGGTCACCTATCCTGCAAATTTCATGCTTATTGCCAGTATGAATCCTTGTCCATGCGGACATTATGGCTCATCAACGGGCGAATGTAAATGTTCACAACAACAAATTCATAAATATTTATCAAAATTGTCGGGCCCATTGATGGACAGAATTGATTTGCACATTGAAGTTGACAATGTTACTTATGATGAACTAACAAACAAGCAAACTAAAGAAGAAACATCTGCTGAAATCAAAGAAAGAGTTAATTTTGCAAGAGAAAAGCAACTTGAAAGGTTTAAAGGTGAAAAACAGTATTGCAATGCGCACATGAGTGTAAAAAATTGTAATAAATATTGCAAGTTAGACGAAACAAGCGAACTTATTTTAAAATCAGCATTTGAAAAGTTAAATTTGAGTGCAAGGGCACATAATAGAATATTGAAAGTTGCACGCACTATTGCAGATCTTGAAGGTAGTGAAAATATTTTACCAGAACATATTGCTGAAGCAATTCAATATCGTTCACTCGATAAAAAATATTGGTCATAAAAAAGCCGAACAATTAGTTCGGTTTTTTGTCGTCTAAGTTTTGTAAGAAGTTGATTAAATTTGAAACATCTTCAAATTTGCGATAAACACAAGCAAAGCGAATATATGAAATGTCGTCCAATTCTTTTAGTGCGTCCATAACCATTTCACCAATTTTCTTTGATGTGATTTCTGGAACTAAATCTGACGAAAGTTCTTTTTCAATATTTGTTACAATCTCGTTGATTTGGTCTATGCTAACAGGGCGTTTTTCGCAGGCTTTGATTATACCTTTTCTAATTTTTAATTTATCAAAAGGTTGCCTTGAACCATCTCTTTTAACGACCAAGAGTGGGGCGGTTTCGATTGTTTCGTAGGTTGTGAACCTTTTTCCGCAATTTAAGCATTCTCTTCTTCTTCTGATTGAGTTTAATTCTTCTGTTGAGCGAGAGTCTATAACTTTACTTTCTGTCCAACCACAATAAATACACTTCATAACTTCTCCTAAATAATTCAAAGGTATGATAACACAAAAAAATTTTTTATGAAAGTGTTTAAGAGAATATTTTATGTGATTTTCTGACATTTTGTTACAAATAAACGCATAGATTATGTTGTGGTCAATTTGTGTGATGTTGAAATAAACAAAGAATATAAAATTGTTGAGTTTGCGGAAGGACCTTTTCCTATTAGACGCAGACTTTATGAACTAGGTTTTATGTGTGGTAGGAAAATCAAGGTTGTTAAAAAATCTTTGATAAAAAAAACCATTTTGGTTGAAATAGAAAACTATCTTTTATCGTTGCGTTGCACTGTTGCACAAATTATTTTGGTGGAGTAACAATGGAACAATTTCTTCTTGTTGGAAATCCAAACACTGGGAAAACAACTTTATTTAACGCACTTACAAAATCAAACGAGCATGTTGGAAACTGGCACGGCGTGACAGTTAGTGAAAAAGTCAAGGAATGTAAACTTGAAAATAAAAAAATTTTAATTGCAGACCTTCCTGGGCTTTATTCTTTAACGCCACTTAGTTTTGAAGAAGAAGTTGCTGCCGATTTTATTTATGAACATGATGATAAGATTATCAACATTTGCGATATAAACAATTTGAAAAGAAATCTTTATCTAACTTTACAACTTTTAGAAGCGGATAAACAAGTTATTTTGTTTGTTAATACAATGAAAAAAAAGGTGTCTAAAAATCTTATAAATTCAACAGAAAAAATATTAAATAAATTAAAAATAGATTATTTTATTGGAAATCCGAATAATAAAAAAGATATTAAATTATTTAAAAATAAATTAAGCGAAAAAATAGATAAAATAAAATTAAATTATATTAATAAAATAGGTTTAGAAAATAATAAAAAAATAATAAATAAATTAGATATTAATAACCTACAGAAAGCTGAATATGCCTTGTTTAGGGCATTGGAAGGCGATAAATTATTTTTTGAAAGATATTATTCCAATAAATTAAATAATGAAGAAATTAATGAAATAAATAATATAAATAATTTAGAAAATATTGTTAAAATTAGGCAAGAATACATTGATAATCTTTATAAAAATATAACAGAAAATAATCAGGTTTATGGTTATTCAAAATTAGACAAAATATTATTAAATAAATATTTATGTTTGCCAATATTTTTCGGTATATTATTTTTAATTTTCTATTTAACATTTTTTTCAATAGGTGCATTTTTTTCCGATCTTCTAAGAACATTCATTCAAGATGTTGTTGGTGCAAATTTAGTTAGTTGGCTCAAAACTTTTGTGACTGTTCAATGGGTTGTAGACTTGGTTGAAGTTGGAATAATCGGTGGAGTTGGTTCGCTGTTATCTTTCTTGCCACAAATTATTCTTCTATTTTTCTTCTTATCGTTAATTGAAGATAGCGGTTATCTATCTCGCGTTGCATTTATGTTTGAAGACCTTTTTGCAAAAGTTGGTTTGTCAGGCAAAAGTGTTTACACGCTATTGATGGGATTTGGCTGCTCAACGACTGCTGCACTTACAGCAAGAAATATGGAAGATAAAAATGCAAAAATCAAAACGGCGCTTTTAACTCCTTATATGAGTTGCTCTGCAAAATTGCCAATTTATGCTGTGATTGGCGGAGCTTTCTTTATAAAAACAAATGTCCTTGTAATTTTTGCATTATATCTACTTGGTGTTATTGTTGCACTAACATTAAGTTCAATTTTTGAAAGGACTTCACTTAAAAGCAAAGAACAATCGTTTATTTTGGAATTTCCTGAATATAGATTGCCATCATTTAAACGAGTGCTTTTGATTTTGTGGGACAATGTTAAACTGTTCCTTGTGAGGGTTGGCACTCTACTTGTGTCGATTAATATTATTGTTTGGGTTCTTCAAGGATTTAGTTTTAAGTTTGAATATGTCAGTTGTGTGCCTGGGGCAAGAAGTATATTAGAAGTGTTGGGCGGAATTTTAGCACCTTTGTTTATACCGCTTGGTTTTGGTAATTGGGGTGCAGTGTCAGCATTAATTGCAGGATTAATTGCAAAAGAAGTTGTTGTGTCGTCAATAGCGATGTTCAATGGCGTTGATGTAAATGGTGCGGACATGAAAGCGCAAACAATAAAAACAATCGCAACTGCTGGTTCTGTTGTATGCTTCACGCAGGCAAGTGCGTTGTCGTTTATGGTTTTCTGCCTTTTATATTCGCCATGCTTGGCTACAATTTCGGTGTTTAGAAAAGAAATTGGTAAGAAATGGACTTGGCTTTCAATATTAATTCAATTTGCTGTCGCTTATGTTATTTCCTTAGTAGTTTATCAATCTGCAAATTTATTTGAAAATCATGGAATTTTAACAAGTTTAATCACCATATTTGCAGTTTGTTTAATAGTCTTTTGCACTTGCTTTGTTGTTAAAAAAATCAAAAAGAAAAAATTATGTGCTAAATGTGGTGATTGCAAAGGCTGTGGCGGTTGTAATTTAAAATAAATTAAATATTTTTCTTGATATTTTTCACATTCTGTGGTAATGTAAAAGCATGAAAAAACCTTTAGTCGCTATTGTGGGAAGACCAAACACAGGTAAAAGCACATTCTTTAACAAAATTTGTGGAAAAAGAATTTCAATCGTGGACGATTTGCCTGGAGTAACAAGAGATAGAATATATGCCGATGCAGAATGGTGCGGGCATGCTTTTACTATGGTCGACACTGGCGGCCTTGATGTTAAAAGTGACGACACTTTCCAAAAATCAATTAAAACACAAGCACAAATCGCTATTGACTTGGCGGAAGTCATAGTTTTTATAGTTGATGGTATGGCAGGGCTTGTTCCTGCGGACTACGAAGTTGCAGAACTTTTAAGAAAAACAAAAAAACCAGTTGTTTTGGTTGTTAATAAATTGGATAAGTTTGAAGTTGAAAAAACTTATGATTTCTATCAACTTGGTTTGGGAGAGCCTTATCCTATTTCATGTGCACAAAGCAAAGGTCTTGGCGAAGTTTTGGACGCAATAGTAAATAGTTTTTCGTTCAAAGTTGAAGCAGATGCTGTTGACGAGGCTATCAAAATTGCTGTTGTGGGCAGGCCAAATGCTGGTAAATCTTCAATCGTTAATAGAATTCTTGGGGAAGACAGAGTTTTGGTGTCAAATGTCGCTGGAACAACTCGTGATGCTATTGACACAGATTTCAAATACAATGGCAAAAAATATACAATTATAGATACAGCAGGAATGAGAAGACAACGCAGTGTTTTAAAAGAAAGCGTGGAAGGTTATTCTGTTATTCGTGCTATGGAAGCGATTAAAAGAGCCGATGTCGTGCTTATTGTTTTTGATGCAAGCGAAGAAATTTCTGAGCAAGATGTTCGTATCGCTGGTTATGTTCATGAAGAAAACAAACCAAGCATTGTTGTTATGAACAAGTGGGATTTGGTTGAAAAAGATGGCAACACAATCAATAATTATCAAAAAATGCTTGAAGATAAATTGTCGTTTATGAGTTATTTTAAACCTTTATATTTGTCTGCATTGACAGGCAAAAGGCTTGAAAAAATTATGCCAACAGTCAACGAAGTTTATGAAAACAGCACAAGAAGAATAACAACTGGCACGCTTAATGAAATAATTCAAAAGGCTATTTTGTCGCAAGAACCGCCAATAAAGAAAGGTAAAAAACTTAAAATAATGTATGCAACGCAAGCGGAAACAAATCCACCAACATTCGTGATTTTTGTTAATGATGCTACGCTTGTGCATTTCTCTTATGAAAGATTTTTAGAAAACAGGTTGCGTGATGCTGTAAATTTTGAAGGAACGCCAATCAAACTTGTTTTCAAAAATAGAAAGGAGGAAAAATAATGGAATGGTGGAAATTTGTCATCGTCATTGTTGTTTCCTATCTTATTGGGAATATAAGTTTTGCAAGGATTTTGTCTAAACATAAAAAGAAAGATATAACAAAGCAGGGTAGTGGTAACCCTGGAACAATGAACATGCTTAGAACATTTGGTTTTGGCATGGGGCTTTTAACTTTGCTTTTGGACGCTTCAAAAGGCGTTTTGGCGGCATTGCTTGGTCTTCTGCTTTTTGGCGGCGCTGGTTGCCCTGTAACATTTATGGGTTTGCAAGCATCTCCAACTGCAATGATGGGAATGTATATTGGCGGTTTAAGCGTTGTTTTAGGGCATAATTTTCCAATATTTTATGGCTTTAAAGGCGGTAAAGGTGTTGCCTGTATTTTTGGCGTATATTTAGTTGCATCGCCTATATGCGTAGCAATTTGCTTCGTTTTTGCATTTATATACTTGTATGTTTTTGATTACGCTGCCGTTGCTTCTTTCATATTCTTAACTGTTTTAACTTTCCTTGAAGCGCAAAAAGTTAAAGGTAACTTGGTTGTTACTTTATTGTTATTCTGCTTGTATTTCATGACAGTATACGCTCATAGAGCAAATTTCCGCAGATTGTTAGTCGGTAAAGAAAATAAAGCAAATTTGCGTAAATCATTGAAGAAAATTTATACCAAGAAAGAGATTAAAGCCGAACAAAAAGAAATTAAAACAGAAATCAAAAACGACAAACACGAGGAAATAGGTTAATGGTTGAATTTATAGTTTCTCAGTGTTTTTTTGCCTTGGGGTATATTTTTTCATTTTTATATATCTTCTTCAATGTTAGCAGAAAAACAATTCTTTATTGTGGAATAATTTTTAACCTAGCGAGCGCAATAGGCTTTCTTTTGTTGTATGCTTGGACAGGCGCGATAATGAATGTGTTGGGAGCGCTTTTAAATTTCATATACATATTTAAAAACAAAAATAAATTTTTCAGTTCGCCAGCAATTCCGGTTATTTTTGAAATTTTGTTTTTAGTTGGTGGAATATTAACTTGGCAAGGCTGGTTATCAATTTTGCCAATCGTTGCAAATGTGATTTATGGAATTTCGCTGTGGTTTGACAAAGAATACGCAATCAAACTTTTAAATTTGATAGTTAACATTATTTATATTGTATATCATGGATTTTTGCTTTCCTATGTTGCAATAATCGGTACGGGAATATCAATAGTTTTAGGTATTGCATACTTAATTTGGGGAGAAAAATATACCAAATTTATAAAAAATATATTTAGTAAAAAAAATGAGAAAAATTGTTGACAAGCATATATTTTTATGGTATTATGTTCAAGCATTTGATCGTGGGGGTATAGCTCAGCTGGCTAGAGCACCTGCCCTGCAAGCAGGGGGTCATCGGTTCGAATCCGATTATCTCCACCACGATGGAATGTAGCTCAGCCGGTTAGAGCACCACCCTGATAAGGTGGGGGTCGGTGGTTCGAGTCCACTCATTCCAACCAATTAAAGTGAGGTTATCCTCACTTTTTTTGTTGCAATAAAACCACCACCTTGTGTTGCAAAGCAACACGCAAAGTTTCGAACTTTGCATCAGGGTGGTCCACCATGTAGCCGAGCGAAGCGAGCGCCGATTCTTTTTGACGGGTTATAAAAAGTATGGTCAAATAATGGCTTTTAATTGATATATTTAACATTTCTACATTCATAAAATAAAACTATATAATAAATTTTGCATTGTAAAAAAAGGAAGAATATGAAAATGAATCAAACAAAATAATTGCTGAAAATGGATTTGATTTATAAAAAATAACTCTCAGTTTTTCTAAGAGTTCTTTTTTTCTAATTCTAAAAGTTTTTCTTTGTTATTAATTCCGCCGCCATAGCCGATAAGGTTGCCGTTTGAACCGATAACTCTGTGACAAGGAACAATTATACAAATGGGATTTGCTCCGACCGCGCCGCCAACTGCTTGTGCGGACATCTTTTTGATATTTTCTTGCGCGGCAATTTCTTTTGCGATCTCGTTATATGTCACCAACTCACCATAACCAATTTTTTCTAAAATTTTAATGACCTTTTTTCTAAATGTCGTTAGATTTTCAATTTTGTATTTTGGTGTGGAATTAGGTATTTGACCTGCGAAGTATTCATCAAGCCATTTTCGAGTTTCATTAAAAATTGGAAGGTTAGTTTCTTCCGCTTCAATGTTTTTATCTTCTTTTGAATTTTTAAATAACAAACCTGTTAAAAATGTTCCGTCACTATGTAGTATAATGTCGTCAAATCCATTAGGCGTTTTATAATTTTGTTTATATATCATAATAAAATTATACAATTAACCATAGAAAACTCAAAATTTTATATACAATTTTTAAAAAATGTGTTATTATCTTAACTGATTGTAATTAATAAAAGGAAAAAAGAAATGAAAGTATCAAATATTGGCTTAATATCAAGAAAACTAACAAACTTAGATGAGCAATTTCCAGTTCAAGATATGCTTTTGCAAACTGGTCAAATTGAACAATATGCTGGTGGGATTTATGCCTACGGTCATGTTCCATATCTTGTTAAGCGCAATGTTGAAAAAATAATTAGCGACACATTGACATCTTATGGCTGTGCGGAAGTTTTGCTTCCAATTTTGCAACCAGAAAAAATATGGGCTGAATCTGGCAGGTTAGATAAATATGTTAGTGATGGTGTTATGTTTAGAACACTCACTAAAAACGGCAATTATTGCTTAGCACCAACAGCGGAAGAAGCGATAGTTGCATTTGCAAGAAAAAGATTATCAACATACAAACAATTACCTGTAACATATTTCCAAATTGGTCCAAAATTCAGAAACGAAATCAGAACAAGGGGATATTTGCTTCGCGGAAAAGCATTTGAAATGCTTGATGCATATAGCTTTGGACGCAATCAAGAAGATTTAGACAAAGAATATGCGCATATGAAACAAGCGTATATGGATATTTTCAATAAAATGGAATTAAAAGTGCAACCAGTTGGTGCAGATAGCGGTGCTATTGGTGGCAGTAAATCTGAAGAATTTATGTGTTTGTCTGATATTGGGGAAGATAATATCTTATACGATTCAGAGTCTGGACAAACATTCAATTCCGAACTTTTGGAAAGGGAAGACGCTGCTCAATATTTGCTTGAAACTTATGGTATTAAAAATATTAACAATGTTATTTCAAGAAAAGCGGTTGAACTTGGACACATTTTCCAACTTGGCAACAAATATTCAAAAACAATGAACGGCAATTATGTTGACAGTGATGGCAATGTAAAAGAATATATGATGGGTTGCTACGGAATTGGCATTGGTAGAACTGTCGCGATGATTTATGAAAACAGCATAATAACCAAAGACGGCAAGTTTGACGGAATTTCTCTTCCAAAGAGTGTGGCACCATATATGATTTATATGATTCCAAAAACTGATGACAAAGAAAAATACGAACTTGCAACAGAACTTTATAATCAACTTGAAAATGCGGGTGTTAAAGTTCTGTTTGACGACAGACAAGAAATATCTATCGGCGCAAAAATAAAAGATTCTAAAATTGTTGGTTCGCCTTACATGGCAGTTATTGGAAAAAGCGTTGATAATGGCAAGATTGAAATTGAAGAAATTAAAACTGGCGATAAACAAGAAATTAATATTGATGAATTTGTTAATTATTGTAAAAACCTATAAAAACATTAAAAAATACGATAAAAATCGTATTTTTTTATAATTTGATTTAAAAAAGCAGGTTTTTAACCTGCAATTTTTATAACATAATATTTTGTTTCGCCTTCAATTACGAAGTCATAATCTGTTGCTCCAAGACCTTTTAAGGAATAAGTGAAGCCATCATTTTCTTCGTTTCCAATCAATGCGTTAATGAATGGTGAACCTAAACTTAAACAAAGTTCGTCTGCTGTGCCGCAATGAAGAGCGATATTCAAAACTTTAACAAACTCTTGTGTTTCTTCTGCTGTTAAGTTGTTTATAGAAAGTTCTTTGCTTTCAATTTTGTAATTGAATTGTCCTTCCAACTTTGTTACAGTGACAGTTGATGAAAAATACAATGTTTCTGGAACATATTTTGAAACCATGCTTAATGGGAAACTTGACATTGAGTCTTTGATTTCTTTTGTATTCAATTTGATAACAATGTTGACATCGGCACTATTTTCTTCAATGTTTACAAAGTTTACTTGAACAAGTTCAATTTGCAAACTTTTATCTCCGATTTGAACTGTTGCAGAGTTGCCGTCTTCGTGCATAAGGTTATCAATGATAGCGGCGATTTGTTTGTCTGTCAATTTTATTTCGCCAGTCAATGCGTTGAGCCCAGAACCTGTGCGAATTGTGTAACCATCTGTTGCGTTACCAGTAACTAAGTCTGCGGATTTTGCATTGATTGCCAATTTTGCAGATTCCATATCGCTAATATTAAATGCGTTAGGGAATTTTTCGCTCTCATTAACTTCTGAGTTAAGTGTTTTAACTTGTGAAATTGTGCTTATAAGATTCACATCGTATTTGATTTTGAAGAATGCCCAAATTCCGACAAGCACGAGTGCGACAAAAATAATAATTCCAGCAATCGCACTGATTAATTTTACCCACCAAGGCTTTTTTGTTTTTTCCATAATTTTATCTCCTATAAAAAATATATCACAATCTTGAAAAAAACAAAAGGAATTATAAAAATTTTGTATAGAAAAGTTAAAGAAAACGATAAACATTTTTAAATATACATTATATAATATTGTTGTATAAAAGGAAAAAACATGAGTGTAATTGAAGTTAAAGATTTAACAAAAGATTATGGCAGCGGCAGGGGCGTTTTTGATGTTTCATTTGCAATCAATCAAGGCGAAGTTTTTGGCTTTTTAGGTCCAAACGGCGCTGGTAAGTCAACCACAATTAGGCATTTAATGGGTTTTTCTAAACCACAAAAAGGTGAAACCTATATTTTAGGTATGCCAACTTTTAAGAATTATTATAAATTTCTAAGCAAAGTGGGTTATATTCCTGGCGAAATAGCGCTTCCACAAGGCTTGACAGGGTGGCAATTTATTCGCATGATGCAAAATATGCAAAAAATACATAATGAAGAACAACTTAGCAAAATGTTGAACTTGTTTGAGCTTGACGATGTTGTTTTAAAGGGCGAAACTAAACGCATGAGTTTAGGTGTTAAAAGAAAACTTGCAATTGTTGTTGCATTTATGAGCGACCCAGACATTTTGATTTTGGATGAACCAACAAGCGGTCTTGACCCTGTTATGCAAGAAGTTTTTATACAACTTATTAAAAAAGAAAAAGAAAGGGGCAAAACAATACTTTTGTCTAGCCATATTTTCTCAGAAGTTGACGCAACTTGCGATAGAATTGCAATTATTAAAGATGGCAAAATTGTTTCCGAATTTATTGCGAACGACTTGAAACATGCTTCAACAAAATTTTATAAAATAGATTTTTTGAGTAAAGAAGATTATCAAGACTTTAACAAAATTTGTAAAGATGGTAAAATTATCAAAGTTTTAGATAAAAATGAGAGTGAACTTTGGACTTATATTGCTGTTGACGATAAACATATAAATTTATTGGTTGAATTGCTTTCACATTTAAACATAAAAGAATTTTCAAATATAAAAGAAACATTAGAAGATTATTTCATGAAATTCTATAAAGAAGATAAAGATTTTGGAGGTGCGTTGTAATGGAAACTATTGAACTTCAAAATTTAACAAAAGATTATGGTGAAGGACGAGGCATTTTTGATGTTAACTTAACAATCAAAAAGGGCGAAATGGTCGGTTTTGTTGGAACGAATGGTTCTGGCAAAACAACAACAATTAGAAACATAATGGGATTTTTAAAACCAACAAGTGGCAACGCGTATGTTGACGGGCTTGAAACTTGGCACAATGCAAGTAAAATTGCAAAACACATTGGATATGTCCCAGGCGAAATTGCATTTCCAGATTTGCCATCAGGCACAGCATTTTTGAAAAGTCAAGCAGAGTTTTATGGCTTGAAAGACATGACTTTTGCTAACAATTTAATTGAAAAATTGCAATTAGACCCAAGAGCAAATTTAAAAAGAATGAGTAAAGGCATGAAACAAAAAACAGCTCTTGTTGCGGCACTTATGAATAATCCAGATATTTTAATTTTGGACGAACCAACAACAGGGCTTGACCCACTTATGCGACTTGCTTTTTTGGATATTATTAAACAGGAGCATAAAAAGGGCAAAACAATTTTTATGAGCAGTCATTTGTTCAATGAAATGGAAGATACTTGCGATAGAGTTGTTTTAATTGACCGTGGGCACATAATTGCAATCGCAGACATGGATAAAGATGTGCGAAATCGTCCTTGCAAAGATTTTAAAATTGAATTTAAAAATAAAACAGATTATGAAAAGTTTAAAAAACTTAAATACAAAATAATTCGTGATCAAGAACAATACAATCAAGTGACAATCAATATTAATAATAATGAAATAAATAAGTTGTTTAAGTCACTACATAATTATGATGTTAAATTTATCGCAGAGGTTAAATATACTCTTGAAAAACATTTTAAGAATATATTAATCAATAATAAAATCATGGAAAATAAATTTAAGGAGGAAAATTAAATGTTTAGTAAAGCACTTTTTAAACAAACTTGCAAAGCGAACGGACTTATGTGGGCGATTGTCGCATTTGCAGTGTGCTTTATGCTTGCTTGTGTTATGCTTATTTCTGGAAGCGGTAATATTTCAAAAATGACCGAAGGAATAAGCGATACCATAATTGATAGCACCATTGAATCATACATGGAAAAACGGGCTATTAATTATTACGATATTTCAGCGAATGCATTAACAACTTTTGATGAATATTTCAAACAAGGATATTTAGCAACAGGTGATGCAACTGCAGCCTACGCAAATGCTGTCAATAAATTACAAGCATACACTGCTGCATTGTGTTCTAGCCTTGGCTATGCTGCGGATAGTGACGAAGCACAAGAAGTTCAAGGTTTGATTTTTTGTGTTTTAAATGCAGGACATCAATTTGATGAGTTCTATACATCAGTTGGTGAGACAGCGCCAACCTATGACATAACAACTGTTATGGCGGCGGATAGAGCAGAATATATTTCAGAATATGCAAGAAACAATTCATCAATATTTTTAGCAGCCAACATGGTAAAAGAAGAAAATGTTGATAAGATTTTAAATCAACTTGCATCTTTCAAAGTCTCTGCTGAAAAATATGCTGAATATGGCTATGCAGGTAGTGATGGTTACAACAATATCAAAACAATTTCACAAAACACGCTTGTAACTTATATCGCAAGATATAATTACGATTATAGCCTTGTTGACACATCAACAATGACGCCAGAAGAAATCTCAGCAAAACAAAACGAAATCAAAACCAATATTGCTGGCGATATCACTTCAAGTTTCATTTCAACATTGCCAAAAGATGTTTCTGATGGACTTTCAGAACTCGGCGAAATGGATATGTATAGCATGATAATTGGCTCAATATTCTTCAAAATGGCTGGCCTATTATTACCAATTATTTATATGATTATGGTTGCAAACAACTTAATTGCAGGTCAAGTGGATAGTGGCTCAATGGCATACATATTATCAACTTCAACAAAAAGAAAACAAGTTATATTTACACAAGCACTATATTTAGTCTTATCTCTTTTTGCAATGTTCAGTGTAACAACTGTAACAAGTTTAGTTTGTTTACGAATTGTCGACTCATCGGCAATTACACTAACTTATGGAGATTTGGTTTTGATTAACCTTGGAGCATTCTTAACAATGTTTGCGATGAGCGGAATTTCATTTATGGCTTCTTGCTTGTTCAATAGAAGCAAGCACTCAATGAATATTGGTGGCGGACTTAATATGTTCTTCCTTGTCGCGTCAATGCTTGGATTATTTGGTTCAAAAATTATGCCATCAGTTGTTAGGTTAAGTTCATTAAATTTCTTCAATTATGTAACAATAATCACTTTGTTTGATGTAAATTCCATTCTTGCGGGAACAACAACATTTATTTGGAAATGGGCTATACTTGTTGGAATCGGCTTGATTTGCTTTCTCATTGGTAGTATCAGATTTCAAAAGAAAGACCTACCACTATAAAAATAAAACTGATTGCCTTGGCAGTCAGTTTTTTAATCAAAAAACTCCACAATTAAGTGGAGTTTATTTTTTTAAGGCTCTTGAACGCTAGATTTGTTGTATGTTCTTTTTATCAATTTGATAGTGTTTGAATGTTTAGATTTTATATTTGCGGCTGATTCCATAATTTTATTATAATTTTCATTATTTTTTTCAGCATTTACAATTTGGTCTCTTAATTCTTTAAGCTCATCTACACATTCTTTTGAATCTTTATATAATTCTTGATTTTCTGCCTTTTTAGCATCTTTGCCATAATAGTTGTTGTAATCTTCAAGAGTATCAATAGTTTTGTTTGTTTTATTTAAAATATCGTTAAATTTTTGATCTGTTTCTTCTTGTGAAACCCTAGCTTCATTTTGTTTTTTAATTTCTGCTTTTTTCTCAGCTTTTTCTTGCTTTGAATTTATTTTTTCTTGTTTAGAAGCGGTTTTATCTTTTTGTTTTTTCTTGCTTTGTTCTTTTACAACTGCTTTTTCTTCGGTTTTTTGGTTATCAGTTTGTTTTTCTTCTGAATTGTCTTTGGCTGCTGCTTTTTTCGCTTTCTTTTTAGCTGCTTTCTTGTCAATAGCCTTTTTAACATATCTTCCCGATGCCGCAAGTGTTGGAATTGCAGTTGCAGCGCCTAATAAACCAGTCATAAGAGGAATTGCAAATGGAATGCCAGGCATCAATGCGGTTGCTATACACAATGCAAATGCGATAATTGCGAAAATTCCTGATAGTAACAATTTCCAACCAGGTATTTGTTTGTCGTCTGGCTTTTTATCTTTTGCTTTACCATCTTTGCCGTCTGCCTTATCATCTTTGCCATTTTGATTATCTTCTTGCTTGTCTTCCGCTTTTGGTTGTTCAGCATTTTCTTGTTTTTCTTCTTGAACTGTTTCTTCTTTCGTTGGATCAAGCACTGTTATAGGTTCAGGTTCTGGTGTTGGTTCTTCAACAACGGGTTTTTCAGGTTCTGGCTGTATTGGAGTGAAAGCGTTTACATCTTCCAACGATTGAATCGCAGGCTCTGCATTTGTATTTTCAAAAGCATTAATGCCAACTTTAATGCCAGGTTTTGTTAAAGACTTGATAGATTCAATTTGCATTTTTTCAATATCTGCTTTTGTTTCTTCGTCAACAACTTTTTCACCATTTTTTTCTTGTGGCAAGAATTCTGTTATTTCTTTAATAATTTCAGGGGATAATCCGTCAACCAATTTTGAGTTTTTAGATTCTCCAACTTTTTCGCTTGATTTATCAAAGCGAACAATCAAATCTTTTTTGTCTGTCACTTCGCCATTATTACCCATATCTGGGACAACTTTAAAGCCCGCATAAACTTCTTTAAGTTCAACGCCGTCACCAACTAAAATTCTGTCGCCATAAAGAGCGATTCTTAAAGTTTGACCCTTTTTGCCAACATTTGCCCATTCTTTAACTTTGATATTTGGTGAGCCGTTAGCTTCCATTGCTTTTAATGTTTCAAACATTTGAGCTGGAAGGGCACAGCGTTTTGCTTGTTTTGATGCTCTAAGTTGAATAGGTGCTGCATCGTTTTGTGTGAGTTCAACAATATTTTTTGGAAGTTCAACATTTAGGTTTTCACTTTCAAGTTTAAGCAAAGTTGTTTGAACACCATTTTTTTCATGAATGATGCCCTTTGATTTAATTGTTATATTTCCGAAAGATTTTGCATCAGGATTGTTAAGAGCAAAGGAGATGTCTTCATTAGCATACATTGTTACATTTTTAAGTTTGTAAACATTGTAGTTTTCGTTTTCGGCATCTGAGAAAATCTGTAAGTCTTTTAATTGCTCAAAATTTTTGTCAACCATCAAATAAAGTTGGTTGTCATTTTTAATTATTGAGCAGACAGGTGAGTGGCTTTCAGTTAAGTTTTTGCCAAAATTTATGATGTCGTTATAGTTTGAAACACTAACAACTTGGCTGCCGATATCTTGATATTTTCCATTAACTTTTTGTTTTTGTGGAATTGTGAATGATAATGAATCTTTTTGTTCCATAATCTCCTCCATTTCTTTAAAGATAATTATATATATTTTTTTGACTTTGTCAATAGTTGGAAAAAAAGATTTCGTTGAAAACAATATAAAAAAATATTAAAAAATAGTTGCAAAAGATTTTTTTTTATGCTAATATAATGCCGAATTGGAGATTATCCAAAATTTTTTTAAGGAGAGATATTAAAAATGGCAAAGGAAAAATTTGACAGAAGCAAACCACACGTTAACATTGGTACTATCGGCCACGTTGACCATGGTAAAACTACTTTAACTGCAGCTATCACTTTCTACAGCTCATTGAAAGGCAACGCAGCAGCTATGAAGTATGATGATATCGACAAAGCGCCAGAAGAAAAGGCTAGAGGTATTACTATTAATACTGCTCACGTTGAATATCAAACAGACAAAAGGCACTACGCTCACGTAGACTGCCCAGGACACGCTGACTATGTTAAAAACATGATCACAGGTGCAGCACAAATGGATGGAGCAATCTTAGTTGTTTCAGCCGCTGATGGTCCTATGCCTCAAACAAGAGAACACATTCTTCTTGCTCGTCAAGTTGGCGTTCCTTATATCATTGTTTTCATGAATAAGGTTGACCAAGTTGATGATCCAGAACTTCTTGAACTTGTTGAAATGGAAATTAGAGACCTTCTTTCATCTTATGGATTCCCAGGAGATACAACACCAATTATTAAAGGTTCAGCTCTTAAAGCTCTTGAAGCTTGCCAAGCTGGTGACATTAATAGTGAATGGTGCAAACCAATTCAAGAACTTCTTGATGCAGTTGACTCATATATCCCAGAACCTACAAGAGATACAGATAAACCTTTCTTGATGCCAGTTGAAGACGTTTTCACAATCACAGGTCGTGGAACAGTTGCAACAGGTAGAGTAGAAAGAGGAACTGTTAAAGTAGGCGACACAGTAGAAATTGTTGGTATGGGTTCAAACAAACAAACAGTTATTACTGGCGTTGAAATGTTCAGAAAACTTCTTGACGAAGCTCAAGCAGGAGATAATGTAGGTCTTCTTCTTCGTGGTATTCAAAGAAACGAAATCGAAAGAGGACAAGTTCTTTGCAAACCAGGCTCAATTAAGCCTCACACAGAATTCAAAGCAGAAGTTTATGTTCTTAAGAAAGAAGAAGGCGGACGCCACACACCATTCTTCAATGGTTATCGTCCACAATTCTACTTCAGAACAACTGATGTTACAGGAACAATCGAACTTCCACAAGGCGTTGAAATGGTTATGCCAGGCGACAATGTTAGCATGACAATTAAACTTATCACACCTATCGCTATCGAACAAGGATTGCGTTTCGCTATCCGTGAAGGTGGCAGAACTGTTGGTTCAGGCGTTGTTTCTTCAATCATCGCTTAATCGAAGTAAAAATAAAACACTCACAATCGTGGGTGTTTTTTATTTTTCAATGTTTTGTTCGTTTATTTTGGTAATTTTATTGTTTTTAACATCATTCATTGTCTTTTCAATGGTATAGATATTTTGCAAGCTTAAAGGTTTGTAAATGTTTTCATTTTTTATGAAATTAAATTCGTCAATGCCGCATAAACTCATTAAATAGTCGTTTAGAACTTTTACTTGTTTTTCGTTAATTAAATACAAATAATCTTTCATATAATCAAAAAACTTATTTCCCTTATAGCTATCTGATAAATTGTTCTTGGTTTTTTCATCATTTTTTTCTGGAAGCAAGGCAATAAAGTCCCCCCAGCCAAGTTCCTCTTGCGCTTCTATTGTAAGGATAATAGGGAAAATGATAGTTGATATATTGTTAATTTCAGTTTGATAAAATTGTGTTACGATGCCACGCTTGTAATAAATGAAATTGATGTGTTCGGTTATTTCAGCATTTTGAATTTTTCCATCATTTAATAAATAATATTCTTTGTTGTCTGTTAAAGTTTTAACTTTTGTTTTTTGCTTGTTAAGAACACACAATTTAATAGATTTTGTATCGTCTATTAATAAATAAACATCTTTAAGTGAAATTTGCATAAAACACTCCATATTGAATATATATCATAGTTCAGCTAAAAGTACAATCATTTTAGACCAAAATAATATGTAAATAAATTCATTTTTATAAAGATTTGTTTTGCATAGGTCTTTTTATATGTATTTTGTAAAGCTAAAATAAAAAAGGGGCACAACATCTATATTTAACAGATATTGCGCCCACAATATGGTGGAAGTTATAGGACTCGAACCTATGACCCCCTGCTTGTAAGGCAGGTGCTCTAACCAACTGAGCTAAACTTCCATCAGCGTGGTTTAATATATCATATCAATTTTTAAATGTCAACAATTTTTATCAAATTTGCAAAATATTTTTTTGTAAGCTTGTATTAAGTTTTTTGAACTTCCATATAATAAGTTTATGAAGTGGAAAATCATTATATCATCAATAATTGTTGCTGTAATTCTTGCAGGTCTAGGGGCAATGATTTTTTGCTATAACAACATTCAATATCCAGTGAAATATACCAAAGAAATAAATGCAGCAAGTGAAGAATTTGGAGTTCAAAAAGAACTAATTGCAAGCGTAATCAATGCGGAAAGTCATTATAACGAAAAGGCGGTTTCAAATAAAGGTGCGATTGGACTTATGCAAATCATGCCTTCAACGGCAGAATGGATACTAAACAAGATATCAAAACAAAATAGCAGTGTTCCAAGATTGTCACAAATCGAATTGTTTGACTATGAAAAATCTGATGGTAAACTTTTTGACGCTAATTTGAATATTAGAATAGGAACATATTATTTGGCATATTTGATAAACAAATTTAAAGATGTAAACACCGCTTTATGTGCCTATAATGCTGGCGAAGGAAAGGTTGGTGAGTGGTTAAATTCAAACGAGTTTTCTGAGGATAAACAAACATTAAAAAAAATACCATATCGCGAAACAGATAATTATGTTAACAAAGTGAATATGAATTTAAAGATATATAGCAAGAAATTGAATTTTCGTTGAAAAAAACTATTGACAAGTGACTTTTCTTAGGGTATAATTAGCACATCTAAAAGGAAAGTTATGAAAAAAGAAATTGTTAAAATCGTTTTACCTTATGCAGTTTTGAATAAAGAAACATATATAAACGAAGCAAAAGAAATTGAAATTGCAAACAACGAAAAACATGTTTTAAATATCTTCACAAACAGCACAAAAGTTAATGCATTCATAGATGCTATCATTGCAACAGGAAAAGTAAGTGCAGAACAAAGAAAAGAACATTTTGCAAAAGATATGAAAAAAATTAGAAATCAAAGCGAAGAAGTTGTTTCAGTTTTGGGCAGTGCTGCTTCATATCCAGTTGCAAAAAACAAATCTATGATTGTTGTTGAAGAAGAAAATTGTCAATAAATTTAAAATTTGCATAATTAAATGGTGGCATTGCCACCATTTTTCAATTTAAAAAGCAAATCGCTTGTAAAAATTGACTATTTTTGCAATAATTAGGTTAATCGGAGAAAATATGGAAATTGTTATTGATGCTTTTGGGGGAGATAATGCTCCTGGGGAAATCGTTAAAGGTGCAGTTGAATTTTTAAATGGTTATAAAGATAAAAATCTTCAAATTTGTTTATGTGGCGATGAAGCCAAAGTAAACAAGGAACTTGAAAATTTGAAATATAGCGGTAACCAAATTGTCGTTTTTCATGCACCTGATATTATCACAAATGACGATGTTCCAACAAAAGCAATTAAAGAAAAAACTGATTCGTCACTCGCAAAATGTTTTGATATTTTAAGGCATGACGAAGATTGTATCGGATTGATTTCTGCTGGTTCAACGGGAGCAATTTTGGCGGGCGGATTTTTAAAAATTGGTAGGATAAAAGGTGTTTCAAGGCCAGCACTTGCTCCATTTATGCCAACAAAAACTGGCAGCCAAGTTTTGCTTATTGATTGCGGTGCAAATATGGACGCAAACGCATTGAATTTGTGTCATTTTGCCGCTATGGGCAGTGCATATTACACATGCATGACTAAAAAAGAAAATCCGAGAGTTGCTCTTTTGAATGTTGGAACAGAAAATCATAAAGGTGATGAACTTTCAAAAGAAGTTTTTCCAATGCTTCAAAAAATGAATATTAATTTCGTTGGAAATATGGAAGCAAGAGATATTATGAGTGGCAAGTATGATGTTGTTGTTGCCGATGGCTTTTCTGGAAATGTGCTTTTAAAATCAACGGAAGGCGCATTAAAACTCATGATTGATGAACTTAAAAATATGTTTATGCAAAATGTTTTTACCAAACTTGGTGCTTTAACTATGAGAAAAAGTATCAAAAAAATGAAAAAAATTTATGATTTTGATGCTTATGGTGGTTCTCCATTTTTGGGTTGCAAAAAAATAATTATAAAATCGCATGGTTCTTCAAAATCTGCTGCGATTGTTGCGTCTATCAATCAAATTTTAGCTCTTTACAAAAATCAAATTAATGATATAATAGAAAATAGTGTTAAAGATGTAACGCTGGATAACTTACAAAACGCTTAGGAGAAATTATGGCTGAAATATTCAATATTTCTAAGGAAGATTCTGACAGATGGCATGCAAAAAAGGCCGTTGACAAGTTTTTGGATAGCAATAAAATGTATTCGCATTTAGGTGTAGATATCTTCATGATTCCAGAGTTTATGAATATGAGACTCGGTGTGATGTTGAGAGCAGATAACATTTACGCAGCGATGGATAATTATGATGGTAAAGTAAAAATTACTATTGCTGTTGGTGACGAAATAGACAGAAAAGCAGCACTTGCGCTTGGATATTGTTTGGCAGTTGATTTTTATAATAAACAAGAGATTGAAAATAAAATCAAAAACTATGAAAGAACTTTTGCTGAAACATATTTAGACGAAAATGGCAATATAAGTAAAACAACTTTTATGTTTTTGGGCGAAAAAACTTGCAGAAAACTCATGTCTATGGACGATGAAATGAAAAAAGAGGTCGTTCAAAAAGTTGTAGAAAATAATTACGGAACTTATTCTTGTGCATTGAATGATGACTTTATGGAAAATAATGATCCATTAACTAAAAAGTATAGATATTTTGCGGAAGAACTTGTTTCGCGCGATTGCACAAATAGATTTTTGCCAGATAAAAATCAAAACAAAAATCAAGAATATGAATTTTAAAATTCACTTTAAAAACACTTGACAACAAGTGTTTTTTATGTTAAATTTACCATGTTACCGCGTTGAAGTGGTTTTTTAAGTTATGGCAAAAGTCATCACCATAAAAGCGAGTCTGGTTAGAGGAGGTACTTGTAATGTTTGCAATAGTTGAAACTGGCGGAAAGCAATACAAAGTTGAAGAAGGTCAATTCATTGAAGTTGAAAAATTAGAACGCAATGTTGGCGATAAAATCAATTTGAATGTATTGTTAGTTTCCGATGGTGAAAATGTAAAAGCGGGCAGTCCTTATGTTGAAGGCTGCACAGTTGAAGCCGAAGTTGTTGAACATGGTAAAGGAGACAAAATTGTTGTTTTCAAATACAAAGCTAAGAAAAATGTTCGCAGAAAACAAGGTCATAGACAACCATATACAAAATTGAAAATAACGGCTATTAAGTAAGATGATAAATTTAGTTTTTAAAGAAAAGAATAATTTGATAATTGGCTTCACTTGTAATGGTCATGCAGGCTATGCTAGCAGTGGGGAAGACATTGTTTGTGCGGCGATTTCATCGCTTGTGCAAAACGCAGAGATTTGCCTTTCCGAAGTTATGAATATCAAATTAAATGTGCAAAGAAATGATAAAAACGCAAAGTTTGATTTAACTTTTGCAAAAAATGTTTCAGAAAACGAAATTATAAATGCTCAAAACATTTTGAAAGCATTAAAAATATCATCACAAAGAATTGAAAAAGAATATAAAAAATATTTAAAAGTGGAGGTCGAAAATGAAATTATTTAATATTCAACTTTTCGCTCACAAAAAGGGTGGCGGTTCAACTAAGAACGGCAGAGATAGTAATTCAAAACGCCTTGGCGTTAAAGCAGCAGATGGTCAATTTGTATTGGCTGGCTCAATAATTATCCGTCAAAGAGGAACCAAAGTATATCCAGGTAAAAATGTTGGACTTGGAAAAGACTACACTCTATTTGCGCTTACAGATGGAAAAGTTAAGTTTGAAAAGAGCGGATGCAAAAAATTAGTAAGCATCTGCGAAGTAGCAGAATAAAAATGGAGGAAAGCATATATGAGTAAAGTATGTGAAATCTGCGGAAGAGGCAAAATGTCAGGCCATGTTGTTAGCCATAGTAATAGAAAAGCAAACAGAACATGGGACATCAATCTTCAACAGACAACAATCGTAGAAGACGGAAAAGAAAAGAAAGTTAAAGCATGCACAAAATGCATCAAAACAAATAGAAAATAATTAAAAAACACCTTAAATTAGGTGTTTTTTCTTTTTTAATAATAATTTATTAATTGCAAAAAATAAGAGCAATGGAAAGTTTATATTTATTGTTTCTTATTTTTTTTATAATTTTATTAATAATCCCGCTTGGTTTTAAGGGAAAATGTTTTTACAGTTTAAAAACAAATCATGGCGTAATTGCAATAAAATTATGGGGCATTAAAATTATCAATTTGAAAATTAAAATTAAAGGCAATCAAATTTTGATTATTAAAAACCATAAGCGTAGCAAAGACGAAATTGCTGTGGGTGAACCAGAACTTAAATTTTTACGCTTTTTTAATGATGAGATAAAAGACAAAATCAAACTCCGCTCACTTAATTGCTATATGCGTGTTGGACTAGAAAATCCTTTCTACTCTGCAATACTATCCAGTGGGGTAAGTGATTTTATCTTGGGCGTTTTTGCGTATATAAAAAACAAGCGCCCATCAGCGTCTTGCAACCTTGTTACTCATACAAGTTTTACTGAAAATAATTTTATTTTATGTTTTAATGTTAGAATGTCCATTTCAATTTTAGATGTAATTTATTCAATTATAATTGCGATTTTGCGAACTCGCACAGACAGGTTAATTGAAAGAAAAATACAATAAAAATTAATAAAAAATGCGATTTTTATTACATTTTTTAATTATTTTTTAATATTTTTAAATTTATTTAATAAAAAATCGAAAAATAATCAAACTATTTTTTGAAAAATTTTTGGAGTTTTTATGAAAGAATATGAAAAGAATAGTTCAATAAAAAATTTAATTGCAGAAACAATGGATAATTTGCAATCGCTTACAAGTTCATCAACAATTTTTGGTGAAGCAAAAATATTGCCTGATGGGACGGCTATTATTCCTGTTTCAAAACTTACAATTGGCTTTGTTGTTGGTGGTGGAGAATATGCTGATTTAAGCACTCGCAGAGTTGGCACTTGTTATCCAATGGCTGGTGGTTCGGGCGGTGGAATTTCGTCAACTCCTATTGGTTTCATTGTCAACACGCCAAATGAAATTAAATTTGTATCAACAGCAAATGCTGCGCTTATGGAAAATTTGATGGATAAGTTGACAAAATTGGGCGGATATTTAAAAAACAAAATGGATAATAAGGAGTAGAAATATGAATTTAAAAAACAAAAAATTGTTTGTATGTTGTTTAATAATTTTGTCAGTTATAATGCTTGCAAGTTTTTTATTTTCCGTTATTCTTGCATCAAAATCAAAAGTTTTTGCTGACGGCGAATGCCCCGCAAAAGCAATGGTGGTTATTGAAGCATCAACTGGCAGAGTTTTGGAAGAGAAAAACAAGGACGATAGACTTGCAATGGCGAGCACAACTAAAATCATGACTGCTCTTGTAACTTGCAAAAACACGAAAAATTTTGATGAAGTTGTAACTATTCACGATAATGCAATTGGGATTGAAGGGACAAGCATGTATCTCAGAAAGGGCGAAAAGTTGACAGTTAAAGAACTTTTGTTTGGGCTAATGTTGCCATCAGGAAATGACGCTGCAATGGCTCTTGCTTATCATATAGGTGGCAGTGAAGAAAAGTTTGTGGAAATGATGAACGCTCAGGCTAGCGAACTTGGACTTAAAAACACTCATTTTGCAAATCCTCATGGACTTGATGCTGACGGACATTACACATCGGCTTTTGACCTTGCACTTATAACTGCCGAGGGTATGAAAAATGATATGTTTAGGGAAATAATCGCAACAAAAAATGTTAGAGTAACTGGAAGCAAGGAAAACGAGCCAAGATTGTTATCAAATAAAAACAGACTTTTAAAAACTCTTGATGGTTGCACAGGCGTTAAAACGGGTTTTACAGATAATGCAGGCAGGTGTTTTGTTTGTTCATGTACTCGCGATGGAATGACGCTTATTTCTGTTGTTTTAAATTGTGGACCAATGTTTGAAGAAAGTGCAAGGCTTATGAATTTGTGCTTTAAAAAATTTAAAATGCACGAGCTTTTAGAACCTTATGCACAAGGTGATAGCATTTTAGTAACGAACGGCGACCAAGAATTTGTTCAAACGGTGACAAAACATGGTTTTAGTTATCCATTGACTGATGAAGAATATCAAAGCGTAAAAATTGTGAGAAATCAACCTGAAAATTTAGATGCTCCAGTTGTTAAAGAACAAAAAATCGGCGAAATTGAAATTTATTTAGATAAAGATTTGCTTTTTAAAGAAAATATATATACAATGGAAAATGTTAAATCCATAAAATATCTTGATAAGATTTGGGAAATCGTTGACCAATGGAATATTTAACTTTTAAGGACAAAAGATGAGATTAAATAAATTTTTAAGTAGTGCAGGTGTTGCATCTCGTAGAAAATGTGACGAACTTATTTCACAAGGGAAAATAACAGTAAACGGGAAAGTCATAACTGAACTTGGAACAATTATTGACGAAAAAAAAGACAAAGTTTTGGCTTTTGGAGAGCCAGTTTCTTTGCAAAATGAGTTTATATATTTGAAATTGCATAAGCCAAAAGGATATATTTGTTCCGCTTCTGACGAAAAAGGCCGTAAAACCATATATGAGCTTTTGCCAAAAGAACATAGGCTATTTTCAATAGGTAGGTTAGACTACAATACAGAAGGTTTGATTTTGGTTACAAACGATGGAGATTTTGCAAAAGCAATGTCGCACCCATCTTTTGAAATTGAAAAGGAATATGTTGTTACGATTGAAGGTAGAATTTCTGAAAGCGAACTTGCGGTTATGCGTGCTGGCGTTGTTGAAAAAGGGGAAAGGTTGCCAAAAGCAAAAGTTACTCCAATAAAATTTGATGGCAAATTAACAAGGCTTTCTGTTGTAATTGACGAAGGTAAAAACAGGCAAATTAGGCGTATGTTTGAAGCAATAAATAAAAATATCGTGCTATTAAAACGAGTATCGGTTGGCCCATTTTTGCTTGGCGGACTTGTTAGAGGTAAATATAAAGAATTCACAAAAGAAGAACTCGGGCTTGTTGAAGAAATCAAAAATTATATAATTTAATTAAAAAAACATGCGATTTTGCATGTTTTTTATTATTTACAGAATTTAACTTCGATTTTTGCTTCTATTTGTAAACTACCTTTTACAATAGATTCTTTATTTGCTCTTGCTAAAACAAATGCTGAATCTCTGTAAATTTCATTTGAATATAAACTCTTTTCTTCAATTTTACACACGCTCAAATTTTCATCGGTAAGAGATTCCATTTTTGACTTTGCATTTTCTAAGGCAAGTTTTAACGCTTTGTTATAATAGTTTTCTAGGTCTGAGCAAGTGAAGGTGATGCCGCCAAGTCTGTTCGCACCAAGGTCGGTAAGTTTCGTTAAAACTGAACTCAGATTTTGTAAATCAGTTGTTTTAAATTCCAAACTGTTGTCAACTTGGTAACCTAAAAATTTTTCGCCATCATTATAATTGTATCGTTGGTAAACTGAGTAATTTTTTGTTTGAATGTTTTCTTCTGTGATTCCTATTGATTTTAAATAATCAATTATTTTTGACATCGTTCCATTGTTTTCTTCAACTGCAACATTTATGTTCGTGTTTAAATTTTCAATTCCAACATTCACGACAGCAACATCAGGTGTTGCGTTGACAACTGCTGAGCCAAAAACGGTGATTTCTTTTGTGTTTGTATCTGCTTGCACTTTTCCTATCGGTTTGTTTATACAGAATATTGATAGTAGTAAAAGCAAAAAACAAATTGCTAAATTAAAACCTTTTTGCATAAAAACCTCCATTTACTACTTTGTGTAAATGAATAATTTTTATTAAAAAATCACCTAAAAAGGTGATTTTGTTATTTTATGAAATCAAAATCGTTCATCTTGTCGTATCTTTCTTTCATTTTCTTTTCATCTTCACAAGAGATAAAAAGCTTGCCGTCTTCATCAACATAAGTTTTATATTTTGCTTTGATGCTATCTGCAAGTTCTTTGTCTTTTTTATAATCTCTATCTTTTTTGACTTTTGAAGTTTTTTGCTGTTCGTCAAATGTTGTTGCAAGATTTTCCATCTTTTTAAGAATTTGTGTATTTAATGTGAAGTTTATGCCAAACCTTTCTGCTTCAAGATAAAGTTCTTGCAAACAGTCTGAGCCCCACCAAAGAGTGTTTGAAAGGTCGTTTAAATCTTTTTCAGTGACTTCATCATAAACAATTTTTGTGCTGTTGCAATTTATTATGTCAATATCATTTTGGAATTGCTGTGCGCGTTCTAAGTTGGTGTAAATACCAGAACAAGTTTGAGGGCAATCATTAAGATTTATTTGAGTTTTGCCATCATTCATTTCGTTGTCGTGAATTTCAATTACTAAATAAAATTTTCTATTCATAATAACTCCTTAATTAAAAATAATTATACATTATATTAAATTATATGTCAAGGCACAAAAAAACATCAATAAATGATGTTTTCTTATTTATGCGCCTTCGATTAACATTTTATCTGCGACAAGAGCGATAAATTCGCCATTTGTTGGCTTTTCATTGCTGTTGTAAACGCGAAGTCCAAATAATGAATTTATATTTTCAATTTTGCCTCTGTTCCAAGCGACTTCTATTGCGTGTCGAATTGCTCTTTCAACTTTGCTTGGACTTGTGTCAAATTTTTCTGCAATAGCAGGATATAATTTCTTGGTTATTGAATTTATAATCTCAGGTGTTTCAATCGCGAGTTTAATTGCTTCTCTTAAAAAGTGATAACCTTTGATGTGGGCAGGGATACCAACCGTGATGAAAATGTTGGTTATCTTTTCTTCGGTTATTTTGGCTTTGTATTTTGCTGCAATATTTTCGCCAGAATTTTCATTTGACATAATTGATGTTATTATTGGTTTATCAAGATTTGCAATTTCACTTAATCTATCAAGCAAAATCTTTTCGTCAACTGGCTTAATCATAAAATAACTAACTCCAAGTTGCATTGCTTTTGTTATAAAACCTTCGTGAGTAAGAGAACTTACAACAACAATCTTTGGCTTTTTAACAAGTGATGTTGAATTTTGAATATTTTCAATAAGTGCAAAGCCGTCCAAACTCGGAAGCATAACATCCATGAGTAAAATATCTGGTGTGTTTTTCTTGATTTCGCTGAGCGTTTCAGCACCATCAGCACTTACGCCAAGCACTTCAAATTTACTGTCCTTTTTAAATATTTCGGCAAGTTCTTTGCCTTGATTGCAATCTGCTATAAATAATGTTGTCTTATTATTTTGCGTTTCCATTGTTCCTCCAAACTTAATCTTTTTGCTGACATAAAAATGGTAGCACAAACATAATTGAATAAATAGATTTTTTGGAAAATTAATTTGCAAATATTATCGAAAAATTGGTGAAAGTGCAGTAATTTGTCGAAAATATTCAAAACATTCGAAAAAAATAGTTTAAAAAATTAACTTTTTGATTTTTTTCTTTTAAAAAATTATTTAAAACAACAAATTTTGCATGTTAATTTGCTTGAAAATTTTAATTTAATGATTATAATAAAAATAATTACAATTTTTTGGAGAAAAACGATGGAAAATATTGAAAAATTGATTACACAAGACAAATTAATAAAAAGCGGCGAAAGAATTGCTGTTGCTGTAAGCGGCGGGGAAGACAGCATGGCGCTTTTAACATACCTTAATAATATCAAAGAAAAATATGATTTTGAATTGGTTGCTGTTACAGTTGATCATTGTCTTCGTGATGCAAGCGCATCAGATGCTTTTTTTGTTGTAAACTATTGCCGCGAACTTGGCATCAGAGCATATAAATTTAAAGTTGATGTAAAAAAACTTGCCATTGAAAATAATCAATCGCTTGAAACGGCTGCAAGAGAAGCAAGATATGGCATTTTTAAATCACTTATCAAAAAAGATATTGTAGATAAAATTGCACTTGCTCATCATATGGAAGACCAAGCAGAAACCGTTTTGCTCCATATTTTGCGCGGTTCTGGTGTTGGCGGAGCAAAAGGCATGCAAACTTTCAGTGAAGGCATCTATATCAGACCAATGCTTCAAACAACCAAAAATGAAATCAGAAAATATATAAATTATTACGACATACCTTATGTTGAAGACGAAACAAACAAAGATTGCGAATTTTCAAGAAATTATATTAGAAATAAAATTATGCCACTCATCAACAGTAAATGGCCAAATGCAGTGACTGCAATTAACAATTTTGCAAGTGCTTGCAAAGAAGATGACGACTACATAAAATCACAAATTATTGATAATGCAATTTTTATGGAGAGCAAAAAGGTTGTTAAAATTCCAACATCATATTTTATTAACTCGCCAGCAATAACATCAAGAATGATTTTTAAAGCATTTAAAAAGATTGGTGTTGAAAAGGATATTGAAAGAAAACATATTGATTTAATCAGGGCACTTGCTTTGAATGGTCAAAATGGAAATAAAATCAAATTACCAATGGACGTGACAGCGCTTAAAGAATACGATTTTGTTACGCTTTCAAACGAGCAAAAAGAAAAGAAAGTTGGTTCTTGGAGTTTCAAATGCGGAAGCATAGATTTTCCAAATTTTGGAAAGGTCGTTGTTAAAAAATCAAGAGATTTAACAATAAATGAAAACGAATTGATTATTGATAGCAAAAAGTTGCCAGAAGATGTTGAATGGCGCTATCGAAGAGAAGGTGATATCATCACAAAATTTGGTGGTGGCACACAAAAACTAAAAACATACTTTTCACAAAAGAAAATTCCTTTAAGGCAAAGGGAAGATTTGCCAGTGCTTGCAAGTTTAAACGAAGTTTATGTTGTTCCTGGCTATGGCATTTCTGATAAAGTAAAATTAGATGAAAACAGCAAAGTTGCATATATTATCAAAGTGAATTAATATGGAAATTTTAACACAAAAGATTAAGAATAAGTTTGGCGAGAAATACTCATATTTAAAATTATATGAAGTAAATTTTGACAAGCAAAAAAAATATGTTGAAATTATCTTTTTGTATCCAGAAAACATAGAGACAATGAGTGAAGAAGATAAAAAGCAAATTAGCGACTTTTTAAAGCAATCCTTAAACTTAAATTCTGATTTATATGTTAAATTTAAAAAGAGTTATTTAGACGCCGATCTTATTATGTCTTCGCTTTTAAATTACATTAAATCTAACCATTCGTCAGTCTATACTTTTTTAGATGAAGATAAAATCAACATAAGAAGAGAAGGCTTTTGGATTGAAATTTCGTTTGTATTAAACGAAGAATTATATGAACTATATTCCAATAAAAATTTGGAAGAAGAAATTAGAAAATTTCTTGAAAAAAACTTTTTATGCGATTTTACAGTTAAAATTGATAAAATTCAAGAAAATATTAACACGGAAGGCATTTTAGAAAAGCAAAACAAGTTGACTTACGACAAAGTTTCAGTCATGCCAAAAATTCCAAGATATCGTGTTAGCGATGTTGATAATATTTTTGGACATGATATTGAACCATTGCCAGAGTTTATCAAAAATATTAAATTTGAGAAAAGTTCTGTTATTTTAGCAGGTAGAATTGAAGATTTTGAAAAGAAAAGTTATGAATCTAAAAAAGGTAAAAGCAAAGGTAAAACAAAATTCTATTATGCTTTTGTTTTGAATGACACAACGGCAAAAATTGAAGTTCGTTACTTCACAACAAAAGCAAATGAAGTTAAAATGGATAAACTTTTCAATGGTGGCGAAGTTATCATTGTTGGTGATGTGAGAGAGTTCAATAAAAAGTTCACTTTGTATGTAAATTCAATTTCATATTGCAAATTGCCTGAAATTATTGAGTATAAATCTGAATTTTCAGACGGCTATGAAGTTGTCAAACCAAAGCCATATTCTATTGTTAAGCAAGAAAATATTTTCATTAAAGAAAAACCACTTCCAAGAGAAGTTTTGGAAACGGAATATGTTGTATTTGATACGGAAACAACTGGACTTGATGGAGATGTTGATGAAATTATCGAAATAGGAGCGGTAAAAATTAAAAATGGCGTCATTTGCGAACAATTCCAAACACTTATTAAACCACAAAGACCAATTCCAGAAGAAGCCACAAAAATTAACAATATTTCAAATGAAATGGTTAGTGATGCACCAACTGGCGATGTTGCAATTAGAGATTTCTATCGTTGGACAAGGGGTGCAACGCTGGTTGCATATAACATTCAATTTGACCAAAAATTTATCAATAATGCAGGAAAAAAGGAAGGGCTTACTTTTGATAACCCAGGCATAGATTGTTTGGTGATCGCAAGAAACAAACTTAGACTTCCAAAGTATAGATTGTCAGATGTTGTAAAACGCCTTGACATAACTTTAAACAACGCACATCGTGCACTTGCTGATGCGATTGCAACAGCAGAAGCGTTTTTAATATTAATGAGAAGTTAAAAAAATCACGAAAATATCGTGATTTTTTCGTATTTTTTATATTTTTTCTATATATCAACGCGTTTTTGATTGTAATAAACAACTTTTTCTCCACCAGTAAGCGGTTCAGTAAGTTCTGGGTTTTGAACTCTCAAAACTTCTTGGGCAACTTTTAAATCTTTTGCGATGTCCCAAATTGTTTGACCAGGAACAGCGTAGTAAATTTCAATAGCAGATGTGTTTTGTTCAACTTCTTCGCCACGAACGATATCTGAGATGATAGCGTTTGCAACAGTTTTATTAAACCAAGCACCAAGTTTGATTTTGCCGTCAATGAAAATCTCTCTGCCGCGTTTTGCTGTTGCATCAACATCGTATAAAATTGTTTCAACTTTGACATTAACATCAGTGTTGTCTAAATTTGTTCTTTCTGTTTGTGAGAATGGAATTTCAATTTCAACTGAATTGATTGAATTTTCGTCATCGTTAAGGTAAATCACTGTTGAATGTAAAATTCCTTCAACTAATAATTCTCTGTTTTCGTAAGCAACATTCGTTAAGGTGATATAGGAGCCGTCAACAGCAAGAATTTTATCAATTCTAGGAAGTGACTCGTCAAGAGTGATATTTCCGTCAATTTTGAAATCAAAATTTTCATTTCCTAAATGTTCTGTTGATTGGAACCCGATAGTTGTAAGCGAAATTTCATTTTTTGTTGCATAAGCATCAGTTGTGATTGTGATGTTTTTGTTCTCAAAAATTTCATAGCAAAGTCTTATTGGTATGGAAATTTCAACACTTTGATTTTCTTCCAAAACTTTGGCTTCAACATTTTCGCAAACAACTCTTGCGCACGCTTCAATTACACTGTCTTTCTTTGCGTTGCCGTCTTCAATTTCTTCTCTGAAATTTTCAAAGTTTGAAAGAGCAATTAAAAGCGGACGATCTTCGTTTGTTGTAACAAGTGCGCGAGCAAAAACTTCTCCTTCAAAAATAACCATACTATCAAGAGAATCAACTTTTTTGATGATTGCTCCTGCGTTTAAAGAAAGGATTTCGCCAACAGGTATTTTGCTGTCAAGCACAACAGGTTGTGTGAATGTTGAGCAGTTTTTACCTGTGAAATTTGAAAGGGGAATTTCAGATTGCATAACAAAGATATCGTCATCGCCACCAGCATAAACTTGAACATCTTGATTTTCAAGGTGATAGAAAGAAACTTCAACAGTTGTTTTAACTCTTGCAGTGTCATTAGACAATTTTTCAATTTCGCTTGAAACAATGTTTGGAATCAACCTAATTGCACCGCTTACATTAACGCCAGCATTTTCATATTTGCTGCTAAAAGGTGTGGTTGCTTTTAGATATTCCATATTTCCGTCTTCTTTCATATACACAACATTGGTGTTAAGCGAACCAGAGAAATTAACTTCGCCAACTAAAAGTTCTGTGCTGTCCACAAAGAAACAAGAACTAACTGACAAAATTTTAGTTACATTTTTGTCTGCCAAATTGATATTTGTTTCAATTTGTTCCGTTTTGCTGCCAAGTAAATGTTCGATTACTGCCTTTTCATTGGTGATGTTTGAATCGTTCTGCATAATTATCCCCCTTCGATAAAAGTTGTTATATTTTATCTTTTCAGTTTTTGAAATATGACAATTTTATAAAAAAACTTTTCAAAGTTTTATGTTTTATGGCAAATTTGATATGTGTTGCTTGCAATTTCTTTCTATTTATTTGACTTAATTTTCTTAATTAAGTATTATATTTATATAGTAAGGGGGTTGTATGGGTAAAACTAATACAAAAAAAATTCAAATTTGGCTTATCTGTATAATTTGCTTTTTGTTTGCAGTGCTGCTTGCTTTTAGCGTAACTGCTGCATATTTTGGTAGAAATAGATCCTTTGAAGGCACTTTGGAGTTTTCTTCGGGAATTAAAATAGATTATTCCAATGTTGAAGATAATGGCGACAAGAGTTTTACGCTTTTAAAACTTGGTAATAAAGCAACGATAGGCTCTTTTAACGGAAATAATTTAACAAAATTAGATGAAAACAGCAGTGATGTTGCGTCTTCGGATATTTTTTATATTGCAAATCCAGAGATTTCACCAGCACAAGACACCATAGAATATTATTTGCGAATAAAGGTGCAATTTTTAACAACCGTGCAAGATGGTGCAACAGTGAGAGATAGAGAAATGACGGTGGCGGAGATTTTAAATGTATTTGGAACTGCAAATCCAATTTCAGCAAATCAAACAACCGAAGAAAGCATTGGCTTTATTTATAAAGACGGATATTATTATTTAACTAAAGCAGGCGAAACAAGCGTTAATGGCTATGAAAGTTTGCATTTGAACACATCAGAACAAAGCGGCGGAGTTTATCTTTTCAAATCTGATGGCGTAAATCAAAGCGTAAATTATTTTGAACTTAAACTCGCTGAAATCGTTGACGAATACTTGGTGGACAACTTCAAGTTGTCAATCAAAATCGAAGCGATTGACGCTCGTTCAAATTCAGGCGCGGTTATAGATGATGTTTGGAACATAGCGTAATAATTTAATAATCATTTTTTAAACTTCTATACAATAAAATATATAGAAGTTTTTTTATGCAAGGAGATTTTATGGACAATAAATTGACGCTAACAAACAGAAAAAATTTATGCTTAACAGGCATTGAAAAGGTGGTTGGAATTTCCGATAGCGAACTTTTGGTTGAAGTAGATGGGGTTGCTTTATCTGTTCAAGGATCTAACATGGAAGTTAAAAAGTTAGATGTTGAGAGTGGTATTTTGGAAGTTGACGGTATGATAAATAATGTAAAATATTTCGATAAAAAACAAAAATTGAGTTTTATTAAGCGTATTTTTAAATAAA
Organism: uncultured Bacillota bacterium; assembly: GCA_900551705.1. Taxonomy (GTDB): domain Bacteria; phylum Bacillota; class Clostridia; order Christensenellales; family UBA1242; genus UMGS687. Next base: position 83,108 of record URWY01000001.1, read on the forward strand.
ATTGAGAGAAATTCATGATTTTATATGAAACTTTAAATCAACCTTTAATTTTTTTGATTATCTTGTGTGCTGGTTTTTTGTCTGGCTTAGTTTTTGATGTCAGTAAATATTTAACATTTTTGTTTAACAATAATAAAATATTTCAAAAGATTTTCGACACAATCGCTGTGGCGATATGTGGCTGTGTATTTTTTGTTTGTCTATTGTATTTAAATTTTGGAGAATTTAGATTTTATATTTTGCTCGGCTATGTTGCCGGAATTTTAATTGAACGATTTTCATTAGGTTTAATAGTTGCAAAAATTTGCGCGGTTTGTTATAATGCTTTTAGAAATTTAATGACAAAGTTGTCTAGCAAAATTTTTAAGAGAAAAACAAATGAAAGTGACAAGCAAAGGTAAAAGAAATTTGATAATTATTGTGAGTGCAATAACTGTTGTTGTGCTTGTTTTGCTTTGCGTGATAATTTGGCAAACAGTCAAAGTGAATAAATTAAAATCCGAGATTAATGATTTAGACACTAAGATAGTCGAAACTAACGCGGAACTTGAATTAAAAGAAAGTAAAGTGAAATATTTTGAAAGCGAACAATATCAAGAAGATTATAAGAAATATGAACTTGGCTATGCCGAAAACGAAAACACTATGTATAAATAAATTTGAGAAAAACTCGTCCGAATTGGAGGAGTTTTATTTTGTTTAAAATAGGCTAATTTGTTGACAAAATCGGGGTGCTTTATTATAATAAAACAAGTTTATAAATTTATATAAAAAAGGCAAGAAAAATGTTAGATAAAAAGTATAATTTTAATGAATCAGAAAAGAAATGGCAAAAATTTTGGCAAGAGAAAGGAATTTACAAGTTCAATAAAAATTCCGATAAAAAGATATTTTCAATAGACACTCCACCACCAACAGTTAGCGGCAAAATTCATATTGGGCATATTTTTTCATATTCACAAGCAGAATTTGTTGCTAGATACAAAAGAATGACAGGCTACAATGTCTTTTATCCATTTGGATTTGACGATAACGGATTGCCAACAGAAAGGCTTGTTGAAAAAGAATTCGGCATAAAAGCGCACGAAGTTTCAAGAGAAGAATTTAGAGATAAATGCATGCAAGTTGCAAAAAAATATGAAGAAGAATTTAAAAATCTTTTCATTGCAGCGGGCAATAGCGCAGATTTTTCAATGTGCTACTCAACAGTAAGCCCAGAAGTGCAAAGAATATCTCAAAAATCATTTTTAGATTTGGTTAGAGCAGGGGAAGCATATTATGGCGAAAAACCTGCAATTTGGTGTCCGGAATGTAGAATTTCGATTGCACAAGCAGAACTTGAAAGTAAAGATATTGAAAGTTCTTTCAACTATTTAAAATTCAATTTGGCGGACGGCTCAGGCTATCTTGAAATCGCAACAACAAGGCCTGAAATGCTTTGTGCTTGCGTTTGCGTTTTTGTTAATCCAAATGACGAAAGATTTGCTAGTTATGTTGGCAAAAAAGTAATCGTTCCACTTTACAACTTTGAAGTTGAAATTTTAACTGACGATAAAGTAGCGTTAGACAAAGGCACTGGTGTAGTTATGTGCTGCACTTATGGTGACGAAACAGATTTATATTGGCAAGAAGCACATCATTTGCCACGCAAAACAGCGATTGATGACGGCGGCAGAATGACTGCACTTGCTGGAAAATATGAAGGCATGAAAGTTAAGGTCGCTAGGGCTCAAATTATTGAAGATTTAAGAGCAGCAGACTTGCTTTTGAAACAAGAACCACTTGTTCACGCCGTTGCAACTCATGAAAGATGTGGAACTCCAATGGAAATCAACATCAAAAAACAATGGTTTATCAAACTTGTTGAACATAAAGACGAATTTTTGAAGCGTGGAGAACAAATAAATTGGTATCCAGACTTTATGAAAAGCAGATATACAAATTGGGTTGAAAATGTTGACCGCGATTGGTGTATTTCGCGTCAAAGATATTTCGGTGTTCCAATTCCTGTTTGGTATTGCGAAGATTGCGGCGAAATTATTTTGCCAGAAGACGACAGATTGCCAATCAATCCACTTGTAGACGCTCCTAATAAGCCATGTCCAAAATGCGGAAGCACTCATTTCAGACCAGAAACAGATATTTTTGACACATGGCAAACTTCGTCAATCGCTCCACAAATCAACTGCAAATGGAATGTTGATGACGAATTCTATAAAAAGATGATGCCAATGAGTTTGCGTCCAAATGCTCACGACATTATCAGAACTTGGGATTTCTACACAATAGCGAAATCTCATTATCATTCAAATTGTTTGCCATGGGAAAATGTTATGATTTCCGGATTTGTTATGGCAAATAAAGACGAAAAAATAAGTAAATCAAAATCAAATTCTAAAATGTCGCCAGAACTTTTGCTTCAAGAAAAATCTGCAGACATAACAAGATACTGGGCAAGCACAGGAAGCCTTGGTAGAGATATTATTTTCACAGAGGAAGAATTTAAAAATGGCGCAAAACTTGTAAACAAAATTTGGAATGCGTCAAGGTTTGTTTTGTCACTTTTGGAAGGATATGCTCCTCACGAAGTTGAATTAAAACCTATGGACCAATGGATTATTGCAAAGTTCAACGAAATGCAAAAACGCTTTAAAGGCTATTTTGACAAGTATGAAATTGGACTTTCAATGAATGAACTTGAAAAATTCTTCTGGAATTTCTGCGATAATTATATTGAAATCGTTAAAAGAAGATTATATAATCCAGACATTTATGGTATGGACGCAACAGAAAGTGCAAGATACGCATCTTATAAAGTTTTATTTGGTATGTTGCAACTCTTTGCTATCTATTTGCCTCATATCACAGAAGAAATTTATCAATCATATTTTAGAGAGTTTGAAAAAGAAATTTCAATTCATTTAACTCAAATTAATGAAATTAACGCAAAATTTGATGAAAATATCATAAAAAACGGCGATGAAGTTGTTGATGTTGTGTCGTTTGTTAGAGGATATAAATCTGAAAACAACTATTCAATGAAAGAAGAACTTGACGAAGTTACAATCGTTGGCTATTCAGACTTCTTGAAATCTGTTGACTACGATATAACAGCCGTTTGCGGAATTAAGTCTTTAAAATTTAAAGACGGCGAGAAAGAAATTAAAATTTATAAGGAAAGGATTGCGGAATGAAAGACCATATAACTCCAAACTTGTTAAAATTGGCTCGGCTTTTTAAAAAGAAAGGTGAACTTTATATTGTTGGGGGATATGTTCGCAATTCGCTCCTTGGAATATACGAAACAGACATAGACCTTGCATCAAAACTTACAAATGATGAAATCAAGGAACTTTTGTTTGGAACGAAATACGAAGTTAAAGAAAATTCAAAAAAACTTGGAACGCTTACAATTTCTCTTGGTGAAGAAAAATGGCAACATTCAACTTTTAGAAAAGAAATTTATGCAGAAGGTGGCGCACACTTTCCAATTTCTGTGGAATTTGTCAATACAGTTGAAGAAGATGCAAAAAGGCGTGATTTTACAGCAAATTGCGTCTATTACAACATTTTAAAAGACGAATATGTTGATCCTTTCAATGGAATGCAAGACATACAAAAGCATCTTTTAAGAGCGATACAAGCACCAGACAGCGTTTTGCAAAGCGATGGTCAAAGAATTTTGAGAATGGTAAGGCTTGCTTCTGAACTTGGTTTTAGAATTGCGGGAGAAACGATTTTAAGCGCTTACGATAATAGAGAAAATCTTGCAGATATAACAGGCGCTCGAAAGAATGAAGAACTCGTTGCAATTTTAAATTCTTCAAGAAGATATAAAATATCAAAATCAAATGCGTATATGTTTGGGCTTCAAATGTTCAATTTGTTGCGTTTATGGCCATATTTTAACGCTCCTGTTTTAAAGGTTAGGTTTGCGTTGACTTCAAAGGTTGACGAGCAATACAGAATGTATGCGCTCATTGCAGACATTATTTCAACATCTAAATATAAATTCAGCGTTTCTGAAACGGTTAAAGATTTATTAGGACCAAAAGGACTTGCCTATCCAGAAAGCAAAATTGAGAGTTTTAAACATGTAATTTGTGGCTATTTTGATGCTTTAAGCAAGATGGATAACAAAACATTCTTTATGGAGTATTTTGATGATTACAAAATAATTTCCGCATTACTTGCGAAAAAATCGAAAAAATTACATAAAAAATATGATTTTTATTACAATTATTTGAAAAATAACAAAATTGCAATAAGAATTAAAGATTTAAAAATTAACGGAAACGATTTAAAAGAGCATTTCCCAAAACTAAAAGATAAGTTCTATAAAGAGTATTTGACAAAACTTTTAGATGCAGTTTTTGATGGTCTTTTGAAAAACGAAAAGAAAGATTTGTTAGAAGCCGTTCAAAAATTAATGATTAAATAAAATCTAAATGTTAAATTAATTTAGTAAATAAAATAAATAATGAGCATATAATTATAAGCTCATTATTTATTTGTCTAAATATTTCCGCTTGTACCATTATAACCATTGTTCCAAGAATCGTATTCATATATCAATTTTTTTTCTAATGTGTCCAGCTCATCTTTTGTTTTGCATTTAAAAATCTTTAATTCAAACAAGTTCTCTTTATTAGGTAATTTAGAAGTATAATAATCTTCTGCGAATATTTGATTTTTAGGAATAGTATTATTAAAATGTTGTTTTATTCTTTTAAAAACATCTTTTGATTGACCAACATAATATTTGTCTTTTTCTCTATTATGTATAATATAAACTCCAATAATTTTTTCATATTCTAATCCATTAAAAGAATTAAGCATAATAAAACTTTTATCCTGAGCAATTTTATTTGGCAAAGGTTTTATCATCGTTATATTTGTTTTGTAGTTATTTGTTAATTCATTTTTTTTCTGTTCAAATTTTTTTCCATTTTCAACTATACCTAATCGACATTCGTTAATTATTGCTTCACAGTTCTTTATTTGATTTCTATTGTTAAGAATTTTATCTTGAATTTCCATAATATAATTGTTTACTTCAACAAGTTTAGAAGTCATTGTTAGTTTTCTTCTATCTGAGATAAATATTTTATAAATACCTAAGGTAAAAACTGTTTTTAAAATAATGTTTTTTGCAGTTTGAATTTTATTTAATTTATTAATATATCTATTCTGTTTTTTACTGTTTTTTAACAGACAATCGTTTAAAATTTTTATTTTTTCATTATACATAGCAATGTCTTGTTGATAAAGGTTAATTCTATTATTTTGTTTATAATTTAAAGTGTGCAAATAGTCGGTCATCTTTTTAATAGTGGAATCTAATTTGATTTTAAGAAATAAATTTATAAACCAGGAAGGAAAAAGTTCTTTTTTATTTATGTTAAGTATTATTTCTTCGGCAAACATTCTAATTAATTCATCTTTATTATTGTTAAGTGATTCAAGTTCTAAATTTGTTAATTTTATTGTTTTTTGTATTCTTTTCTCTTTTAATTTCCAGTTCGAATAAATTGGATATTTTTGATAATTTTGAGTTATGTATTTAATAATTGTTCTATATTCTTGCGATCGCAAGAATTCAATATGGGCGACTCTCGTTAACATATTAAACTCTATTTCAGATAAAGTATATTGAGGAGATTTTGTTTGCCCTTGAGTTGGTAAAGATTTATAATATTTGTTAAGACGCTCATTTTTTATTTCATAAAAGTATGGGAGTAATGATTTTATTTCATCAATAGTGATAAAAGTCTTTTTGTCCATTTCTCTCCTCGTCAAAAATATAGTATCATAAAATTTATTAAAAATAAAATAAAAAGAATTAAAATATTATATTTTAATTCTTTTTATTGCTAAATGTTTATGATTTTATTTATACATACATTCTCTTTGATAAGTGGTTGTGGTTGGATGATTTTTTTGAATCAAATTGGCTTTTTTATTTTCATAGTTAAGTTTGCTTTTTTCGCTTTCGTAATGAATGTCATATTTTGAGTTAACATTGAACTTAAAATCTCTAAAAAACGAATAATCATACGGGCCACATGATGCAAGTGCTAATAATTCTAATGCAAGAACAGATAAGCTTTTGATTTCTTTGCACATATTTTTCTCCTTCTCTTCTGTAATCGTATCAAGGTCATTGACTTGATTCATAAACGCTCCTTCGAGTAGATTTATTCATTGATTGGTTGTTCGTCTTCGGCAAATTTGATTTCTTCTTCTGTTAAAACAGTTTGATTTTGATCAAGTTCAGTTGTTGTAAGTGAACTTTCTTCATCTTCTTCGTCTAAGTGTTCAGTTGTTGCAACGCTAACGATTTTAGCATCATTTTTAAGTTTCATAACTTTAACACCAAGAGAATATCTGCCTACCATAGAAATATCTTTTGCAAGCATTCTAATGATTATGCCATTGTCTGCAATGAGCATTAAGTCTTCATCTTCTTTGATAACTTTCATAGCAACTAATTTGCCAGTTTTTTCATCAAATTTACCAGAAACAACGCCTTTGCCGCCTCTTGCTTGTGCTCTGATTTTATCTTGGCTTATACGCTTGCCGTAGCCGTTTTCTGAAATTGTGATAAGGTCATCGCCTTCTTTGATAATAGTCATATCAACAATTGTGGCATCTTTTTCGTTAAATCTCATACTTCTCATGCCGGCTGCTGACCTTCCAGTTAAGCGGACATATTTTTCATTAAATCTGATGCATTTTCCGTTGCTTGCTGCAATTAAAACATCATCTGATCCGCTTGTAAGTGAAACACCAATAAGTTCATCGTCTTCATTCAATTTAATAGCAATTTTGCCTGTTACATTTATTCTTTCAAATTCTTTTAAGTTTGTTTTCTTAATCAAAGCGTGTTTTGTTGCCATAATTAAGTTGCCTTCTTGACCATTTTCAAGAGGAATTAATGCATTAACTTTTTCGCCAGGTGCGAGTGTAAGTAAGTTTACAAGTGCTCTGCCTTTTGCTTGCCTTTGCGCTTCTGGAATTTCAAAAACTTTAATTCTATAAACTTTACCAAAGTTTGTGAAGAATAATAAGTTGTTATGTGAATTTGTAACGAACATTTTTTCAACGAAGTCCGTATCTTTTAGTTTTTGCGCGCTAACGCCTATACCGCCACGCCTTTGAGCCTTATATTCTGATGCAGATTGGCGTTTAATATAGCCTTCGTGTGTCATTGAAACAACAACTTCTTCTCTTGGAATAAGGTCTTCAATATTAATATCTCCCATATCAACTGAAATTTCAGTTTTACGAGGCGTTCCATAAGTTGTTTTAACTTCTTCAAGTTCGTCATGAATGATTTGTAAAACGCGTTGTGGGTTAGATAAAATGTCGTTCAAATCTGCAATTAAAACTTCGAGTTCTTCAAGTTCGTCTTTCAATTTTTGAACTTCCAAACTTGTAAGTCTAGAAAGTTTCATTTCAAGAATAGCGTTTGCTTGTTTTTCTGTAAGTTCAAAATTTTCTGTCAATTTTTGCATCGCATCTTGCTTATCTTCTGATGTTTTAATGATTTTAATAACTTCATCAATGTTTGCAAGGGCAATAACAAGTCCTTTAACAATATGTTCACGCTCTAATGCTTTTGATAAATCAAATTGAGTTTTTCTTGTTAGAACTTCTTTTTGATGTTCAAGATAGTAATACAAAATTTGTTTTAAATTTAAGATTTTTGGTTCGTTATCAACAAGTGCAAGGAAGATAATTCCGTCACCTTTTTGAAGCAATGTGTGTTTATAAAGCATATTTAACACAACTTGCGCCTTTGCATCGCGTTTAATATCAACGACAACGCGCATACCTTCACGGTCTGACTCTTCTTTAATGTCTGCAATACCTTCCAATCTCTTTGCTTTAACTAAGTCTGCCATTTGAATGATAAACTTTGCTTTATTAACTTGATATGGAAGTTCAGTAATAATAATTCTTTCTCTGCCGTTATCAAGTGTTTCTATTTCTGCTTTACCACGAACAACAACGCCACCACGACCTGTTTTATATGCGTGTTTTAAAGCAGTTCTGCTCATAATCATACCGCCAGTTGGATAATCTGGTGCTGGAATGATTTTTATTAACTCTTCAATGTCAATATCTGGGTTTTTAATAAGTGCTTGAACACCGTTAATAACTTCTACAAGGTTGTGTGGTGGAATATTTGTTGCCATACCAACAGCGATACCATCTGAACCGTTTACAAGTAGGTTAGGGAATTTTGCTGGTAAAACAACAGGTTGCATCAAAGTGTCATCGAAGTTAGGGTAGAAGTCGACTGTGTTTTTGTCGATATCTTTTAACATTTCAGATGCGATTTTTGAAAGCCTTGCTTCTGTGTAACGCATAGCAGCAGGGCTATCGCCGTCAACTGAACCAAAGTTACCATGACCATCAACGAGTGGGCAACCGATTGAAAAGTCTTGTGCTAAACGAACAAGAGCGTCATAAACTGAACTATCGCCGTGTGGATGGTATTTACCCATACAATCACCAACGATACGAGCGCATTTTCTGTATGGCTTGTCTGAGAACAGGTTCATTTCGCCCATTGAATACAAAATTCTTCTATGAACAGGTTTTAAGCCATCTCGAACATCAGGAATAGCACGAGATACGTTAACTGCCATAGCGTAAGCGATAAATGATTTTTTTAGTTCTTCATTTGCATCGACTTTTATAACTTTTGTGTTTTCAAATAACTTTGAAACATCTTTTTTATTATCATCGTTTTTCATTATTTCACCTCATCGAGAAGTTTTAATGTTCGTTGCATTTTTTCTTCTCTAATTTTTTCTATTTCTTCTTCGCCAAAGTAAATTTCAAGTTGTTCTGTCATATTTAAAACATCTGCAATTTCTTCTTTTACATGAGCAATTGTTTGTTTAAGCCTTTCATCATTGTTTTCGGCAAAATCATCACGCATGAGCCTGATTTTCTTACAAAGTTCTTTTGTAAGCTCACTCATTTCTTCGATTGCCATTCTTTCTTGTGCTTCTTGCCCCCAAGCGTCTAAAAACTTTTGGTAAGCATCTCTAAAATCATTTCTCATAGTCACTCCTTATAATAGCGTAGGTGTCAAAGTCTAAAAATTTACCTTTGCAAATTCTAGCATGTCTTAAAGTCCCTTCTTTTGTCATGCCAATTTTTTGCATAACCCTGCCGCTGCCAATATTTTCCACAGCGTGTATAGCATAAATTCTTTCAATATTTGTTGACTCAAACATATATTTGACCGCCGCCGCTGCCGCTTCTGTCATTATGCCTTTATTCCAGCATGATTTGCTTGAACAATAACCGAGTTCACAGTTTAAATTGACCGCATCATACTTGCCAAATTCAATAGCGCCAACAACTTCATTTGTTTCTTTTAACACTATTACCCAGTGAAAAGTATGTCCTTTATTTTTGCGTGCTTTCTTTATTAAACTTTTAACATATTTTTTTGTGTTTTTTAAACTGCCATGAGTATACCAAGGAAGAAATTTTGCAACATCTTCATCGTTACAATAGTTTTTGAACATATCTGCGGCGTCAGATTTTTGTATTTTTCTCAATATCAGTCTATCTGTTTCAAGTGTAGCGTTCTTATTATTTTCCATAAAGGCTCCTAAATATCTAAGTCCGTTACGAGTTTTGCGTTATCTTCAATAAATTGTCTTCTAAGTTCTGGTTGTTCGCCCATAAGCATAGAGAATAATCTATCTGCTTCAACAGCATCTTCCATTGTAACTTGAAGAAGAATTCTTTGCTCTGGGTTCATTGTTGTTTCCCAAAGTTGATTTGCAGTCATTTCTCCAAGACCTTTATATCTTTGGATTGTTACATTTTTTCTGCCGCAAGTGTCTAGGTGGTCGTTAAGTTCTTTATCAGAATAGAAATACAAGTCTTTACCGCCACGAGCAACTTTATATAGTGGTGGTTGAGCGATATATACATGTCCGTTTTCGACAAGTGGTTTCATAAAGCGGAAGAAGAAGGTGAGCATTAAGATACGAATATGAGCACCATCAACATCGGCATCGGTCATGCAGATGATTTTGTTGTATCTCAATTTTTCTTCGTTAAATTCTGTTCCAATGCCAGCGCCAAATGCTGTTATCATTGCTTTAATTTCTTGGCTTTCCAAAACTCTATTTAGCCTTGCTTTTTCAACATTTAAAATTTTACCTCTAAGTGGCAAAATCGCTTGGAAACGCCTATCTCTGCCTTGTTTTGCAGTGCCACCAGCAGAATCTCCCTCAACAAGGTAAATTTCGCAATATGTTGGGTCTTTTTCAGAGCAGTCTGCAAGTTTGCCAGGAAGGGTAGTGCTTTCAAGCACACCTTTACGCCTTGTTAAATCTCGAGCGTTTCTAGCAGCATCTCTTGCTCTTTGAGCTGTTACACATTTTAAAACAAGTTCTTTTGCTTCTTTTGGATTTTCTTCCAAATAATCGCCAAAACAATCTTGCATTGCTTTTTCAACTGCAATTCTGATTTCGCTATTGCCAAGTTTTGTCTTTGTTTGCCCTTCAAATTGAGGGTTCATAAGTTTAACGCTGATAATTGCTGTTATGCCTTCACGAACATCGTCACCAGAAAGTTTTTCGGTTTCTTTTAAGATTTTGTTTTTAACGCCGTATTCGTTAACAACTTTTGTTAAAGCGTTTTTAAAACCAACAAGGTGAGTTCCGCCTTCTTCTGTGTTGATGTTGTTTGCGTATGCGTGAATAACTTCGCTATAACCATCATTATATTGAAAACAAACTTCAATTTCGTTTGTTGGATTGATTTTATTGAAATAAATTGGGTTAGGGAACAAAACTTCTTTGTTTTTGTTCAAATATTCAACAAATTCAACAATACCGCCTTTAAACTCAAATTCATCGCGTTTTTCGCGCCCTTCACGCTTATCTTCAAGACAAATTATAAGACCTTTGTTTAAAAAGGCAATTTCTCTGAATCTAGCGCGTAAAGTTTCGTAATTGAAATCGGTTGTTTCAAAGATTTCTTTATCAGGCATAAATGTAACTTTTGTGCCGCGATAATTTGTTTTTTCAAGTTGTTGAAGTGGACTTTGTGGAACGCCGCGTCTAAATTCCATGAAATAATGAATATTGTTCTGATAAACATCAACTTTTAGCCATTCAGACAATGCGTTAACACACGACAAACCAACACCGTGCAAACCGCCTGAAATTTTGTATCCTTCGCCACCAAATTTTCCGCCAGCGTGAAGTTTTGTTAAAACAACTTCAACAGCACTTTTATGCTCAGTTTTATGAATACCAGTTGGGATACCACGACCATTATCTAAAACAGTGCAAGAGCCGTCTTCGTTGATTGTAACTTCAATTTTTGTGCAGTATCCAGCGAGTGCTTCGTCGATACTATTGTCTACAACTTCGACTATTAAATGTTGCAAACCTCTTTCATCTGTTGAGCCGATATACATTCCAGGGCGCTTTCTAACAGGCTCTAAACCTTCAAGAACTTGAATGTCGCCTTCATCATACTTAACAGATTTTTTTAAGTCTAATTCTTCGCTCATTTCTTTTTCCTTTTAAATTTTAGCATAGATATACATATACTATAAGTATATATAATATATATAACATATATTTATTGAAAAATCAACCTATTTTCAAATTTTTATTTGTTTGGTTTTCACAATTTTCGCATAAAAAAACTTGCTTTTAAAACAAGTTTAAATTATTTTGACTGTTCGGTTTGTTGTGGTTTTTGTTGCTGTTGTTGATAAGTTTGGTCAATCGCTCTTTGTTGAGCGGCTTTGATTTTGTCTTTATCATCCTTTGGAAGGTCTTTGTTAGGGGATAAAGGCTCGATGTTTAACTCTTCACATTTTTTATAGTACTCTTGCAATTTTGGAGCATTGGCTTTAACCGCTGTTTTTTCGTCTTTAATAGCATAGTCTTCAAAAATATCTTTAAGTTCGCTGCCACCATAAACGAAACCGATTGACACAACAGTTAATACCATAAGAATTGTTGCGAAAATGCCAAACCCAGTTGCAAATGCGCCGATTGTTAATGGAACTAAAATCCATGTTAAGACTTTTGCAAAATAACTTGATGTTTCAAAATATTTTGACAATGTTTTGCATCTTGCTGATGATGTGAGATCAGGTTCTGGAAGGTCAGGAACTTTTGGCTCTTGTTCTTGCTCCTCTTTATCCTCTTTGTTTTCTTTTTCAGGTTGTTTATTGTTAAAGAAGTTTTTGTCGGCAGAGGTTATAGAAATTGCTTGTTGTCTAGCCTTTTGAGCTTCCAACTCTTTTTTCTTTTTTTCTTCCTCTTCTTTGATTAAATCTTGTTCAGCCATATTCAGCCTCCTTAATTTAAAATAATTATATACTACAAAACTATATTTGTCAATAGCTAAAATTAACTATGTGAAGAATAATTTTACTAGCAAATTAAATGCTAAAAATTAATTAAAAAAAATAAATAAAAATTAATAAAAAAATAACAAAAAATATCAAATTAAATGCAAATTAATTCAATTTTAATTATCGAAAAATGCTTAAAAATATAAAAAAAACGATTTTAAATTAAATATTTTTAAAATCGCTACAAGTGCCTATTTTAAAGGCGAATAAATATATTAATAATTAATTAAATTATTTCTTTCTGGATTTAAAATAGCATTTTTTATTTGTTTTTTTGCGTTTGGGAATTCTTGATCTAATTTTTTCAATAAATTTTTCATTTCTTCCCTTTTTGTTTTATGATTTGCAGGGCAAACATTTTTTAAAATTGGAAAATCTTTTGTTGCATTTATAATTTCTTCTTCACTAACATATATTAGTGGTCTGATGGCAGTGATGTCGACATTAGATAAGTATGTTACAGGGGAGAAAGTGCTAAGTCGACCCTCAAAGAAAAGCGACAAGAAAAATGTTTCCATCAGGTCGTCACAATGGTGTGCAAGTGCGACTTTATTGCAGCCCAAACTTTTTGCTGTTGAGTTTAAAGTTCCTCGGCGCATTTTCGCACATAAACTGCAAGGATTTTTCTCTTTTCTCTCGTCAAAAACAACTTCAAAAATATCGGTTTTCTCTATATATAACGGCACTTGTAGGCTCTCACAAAACTTTTTTAATCCATCAAAATTTTCTTTGCCTCCAGTTTGGTCAATCGTGATTGCTATAAGTTCAAAATTCTCACCAGAAAACTTTTGAAAAGCACTTAATGCGCTGAGCAGAGCAAGGCTATCTTTCCCACCAGAAAGGCCTACGGCAACCTTATCGCCGTTTTCTATCATGTTAAATTTTTTTATCGCTTTGGTCATGCCAGAGACAATTTTTCTCATTTTATTTTCCATGTAAATAAAAATACTAAAAAATTAGAAAAATAGCAACTTTTATTAGCAAAAATAATAATTTTTTTAATTTTTTTGTGATTAAAAATTATGTAAAAAAATGAAAAATTTTAAAGATATTTATATTATTTATTTTGAATTTTCTTTAATATGTTATATATTATAAATAATAATTCGATACATAATTAATAATTTTTAATTATTTACGGATATTATTAAGGAGGAAATCATGAAAAAAATTGCTAAAATATTTACCTTTTTAATTTTAATTTTTTGTGGGGTTGTTTTTGCTTCCTGCGGCAAAGGTAGTGCAATGCCAACTATTTCTGCAAGCGAAACAAATTTTGAAATTGTTATCGGAACAGATGAAAGCAAAACTTTTGATGTTACTTTGTCTGACTATGGCAACGGTAGTGACAGCGTCAGGGTTGAATCCTATGAGCAAAACAGAATCATAGACATCACAACCGAAAAAATTAGAGATGGTTTAACTAGAGTTACGGTTAAACCTCTTTATCCAGGAAAAGCAACAATCAAGATTTCTTCCATAACACATAACGCGAAACCAATTGAAGTTACTGTCAATGTTATATTGCCAGTTGGCGACATTGAAATTAACAAAACTTTAGAAAATAAACTTTATGCCATTAAAGGTGAAAGTTTAGATTTTTCAAGTTTAGACCTTATCAACTACATGGCAATTTCAACAGGCATAGAAGGGCTTAAAAATGTTCAGACAAACCAAATCGGCGTTACATATACTCTTGAAAATGTTTTGGTTGATGATGGTGTGTCAATTGAAAACGGCAAACTTGTTGTTTCAGAAGGTTGCACTTTAAATGAAGTTGAAGTGAGAGCAACTTCTATTTACAATTCTGAAATAACAAAAACTTTTAAAGTTAAAATTTTAAATCCAATTACAAGCGCGGTTTATATCGACGGCAGCAAGGTTTTTGAAAATGGACTTTTGGTTGACGGCTCGGGCGACAGTTTTGCGTTTGAACTCTATCCAAGAGAAAGTGATGTGACAATGAGCCAAAAAGATGTGCTTATTTATGTTAAAGCAGGTTCGGAAGCAGAATCTATCAATATTGAGAAAATCTTTGACGACACAAAATATGCTGTTGAACTTAAAAATTTAACTTACGAAGACGGTATGTTTAAATATGCTTACACAATTTCAGCGCTTAACGCTGGATATTTGGAAGGTATTTCATTTAAAATTTCATACAAAGATTATACTCTTGGAGAAAATGGTAACGACTACTTTGTAAAAAGCGGCAATTTGTCTGTTGCATCATATAATCTTCCAAACTCAGTTTTGGTAAATGGTAATTCATCAACAGCTAGCGGGCTAGATGTTCTTGTGTTTGAAAATATTGCGACCATCGGCAAGGGCACGCTTCTTGAATTTACTTTGTCACCATCAAATTTGGCGCCAGAATTTGAGACAATCAGATTATGGGCAGAAAATTATAATAATTGCCCAGTTAGTTTTTATAAATTAAACGCTACAAGAACAAGTTACGAACTCGTTTTTGGCTATCCAAGAGATGCAAAAGACGGGGATACTTTTGTTTGCAGCGGCATTGACCATAACGGAAACGCATACTTTGATATGCCTGTTGGCACAAAATTATATGTTGTTAAAAATCAAAAATTTAACAAAACAGACAACACAAATGCAGTTATTTACGCTTCTTCTCTTAATTTTTACGATTTAGGCTTAGAAAGAAGCAAAATTCAATTTAACATTAAAGTAAACCCAGGTGCAAGTTCGGTTAATAGAGTAAACTATGACGGAACAAACTTCACAATCGTTAATTCAAATTTAATTGTTTCAGAATTGGTTGAAAATTTTGACATTTATCTTGCAATTGCTCCAGAAAACTTCGATTTAGGCACTTCTTCAATTGTAAAACTAAAAAATTCTAACCTTGCCGATGTTTCTGGATTGACGGTTGTTGGCTCAGACGAAAAATATTTGTATGTTAAATTTACTCTTTCACCTAAGAAATTAGGTTCAACAAAACTTACAATCTATTTATGTGACGGCTTTGAAAAAGAGTTTGATTTGAAAATTATCTCAACTCTTGACGATATCACTATTGATGTTAGCAAAGAAACAGAAAGCATTGTTGACTATAAAGAAAACTTAACAGGAAATATCGGCGAAGACTCATATTTAGTTCAAAAATTGGCTTTTAAAAGCGGAACAAGTATTCAACTTACAAAAACTGCATATCCATTTACAGCAGAATACATTCTTGAATATTCGTTCTATGACTTAACAACTGTTAAATCAATTTCGCAATTAACAATCAGTGACATATTTGAAAATGCAAATTTTGGTTTGACATCAGATATTTTGAATGTTGACACATTGAAAAATTATTCAATTATTCAAGCAAAAACATCTCAAAGTGCTGGAAAATCATTGATTAAAATTGATGTTAAAGGCAGAAATGCGGACGGAGATGGCTACGAACATGATGCGTCACACACTTTCTATTTTGTAGTTGAAATTTATAAAGGTGTGGACGGCTTTGAAATTTCTTCAAATGTTCATGAAATCTATTCTTATGAAACTTTGGGTGACAGAAACGCTGGAAAATCAAAATGTGAATTTAGCGTAACTCTCCAATCAAGATTTGGTTTGCCAACATACTTAAACGCACTTGAATTGTATTATGGCACTGAACTTGTTGAATTTAACGATGCAAATCGTGCTGTTTTGAAATATGAAGGCAAAGACATTGTTGTAATAACAAGAAATTTGGACGGCAATGTGTGGACATATAGCGTTCAAGCATTGACAAGCGATGTTCAAAATCTTGTTTTCGTGCTTAAACTTGTTGAAGCAAACGAAAGCAAGGTTATTGGCGGTGTGGTTCGTGTTGTTGTGAAAGACGCTGTTGAAATTGAAGATATTGAAATAGTCAATGTCGATTTAAATGATGGAATATATATCGAAAATAATAACTTTGAAGGCGATAAAAAAGAAGCAACCTTTGAAATTAAATATAATTTATACACAAAAGATGGCTCAGAACCTTTAAATACTGGCTTAGAATTTGAATTATCAAGCAATTTAATTGCTCTTGGCGTAAAAATTGATGCAAATGGAAAAATTACAGTTCCAGCAGGAGTTGGTGGAAACGGTAAAGTTTTAATTTATCCATCTAGCAACTATTTTGCATCGTCAAATGGAATGCAAGAAGGTTCTAAACCTTTTGTTACAATCAATATTGCAATAGCAAACGGCGAAAGTGAAGAAACTGCGATTAGAATTGATAGTCAAGATAAAATTGATTATTTGAAAAAAGCGCCAACAAAACATTATTTATTGGCTGGAAATTTTGTTTTATCAGAAACAATGGGGGAATTTACAGGTGGAATTTACGGACTATTTAACGGCAGAAATTCAACATTAAATGTAACATCAACAATGTTTACAAAATTTGCTGGAATTATCAAAAATGTTGATGTTACTGGAAATATTAGCGCAAAAACTGAAAATTTAGGCATAATTGCGTATGAAAACTATGGAACTATTGAAAATGTTAATGTTTCAAATTTTGTAATTAATAATACAAAAACAGATTCTTATGTAGGTGTTTTGGTTGGCAAAAACTACGGAAGCATCACAGGTGGAGAAATAGTTGCAACTGTTAAAGGCCTTTATGTCGGCGGTGTTGTTGGCTTAAATGGAAAAATAACAGAAAATGCAGGAACTGAAAACGAAAAAACATATGTTGGCACAATTTCTGATGTGCTATTTGCTGGAAATATTTCTGCATCAAATAACGCAGGTGGAATTGCGGCAGAAAATGAAGGAACAATCAAAAATTGCAAAATTGAAAAATGGAGCAATAATAAAGACGCATTTATAAGCGCAAACGAAAATGCAAACGGCTATTTTGGTGCGATTGCAGGCGTTTCAAGTGGCGAAATTTCACAAACTTACGCTTATTCTTACAATGATACAAAGTATGATGTTAGTGCAAACGCTAATGTTATAGTTGGCGGACTTGTTGGTTGCGTAACTGGCGGAGTTGTTTCAGAATGTATGACAAACTTCTCACTTGAGGGCAATGGCGAAAAAGTTGGCGCTCTTGTTGGCGAAATCGAAAATGGTTCAGTTGTAAATTGCTATACATTAAGCAAAGTTTCAAATGCGTCAGCAAAAGCTTTGGCTATTAGTGGTGAAGATAAAATTTCAAATTCATATTCTCGCGCTTATTATGTTGAAAATGGTACAAATACATATTTAAAACAAACTGGTGGCGAAAAAGTTTTCGTAGCAGGGGATTATGACACATTAACAAATTTCAATCTTGCTTTACAAAATAATCTTAAAGATGAAAATTTGTGGGGATACGATGCAAGTATCAACAATGGTTCGTTATATCTTGTTAATGCAAGCGCTCCAAAAGTTGTTGACAAAATCAATATAAATATCAACGAAACAGATAGTTCAAAATATATGTATTCTGAAAAAGATGGAACGATTAATATCGTCATGTATTTATATAAAGTGCTTGAAAGTTTGTCAGACGGCGTTGCAAAATCACAATTAAATAACTTAAATATTATTTCACTTGAAGAAATCTTCGGTAAAAACAACAATTTATTGTTCAATTTAACGGCTTCTTCTTCAATTTCTTTTGTTGGAAATGAACTTAGAATTTCAGGTGTTGGCAAAACAGAAGTAAATGTTACATCTAAATACGCAAGCACATCTTGCAGAGAACAAAAAATTGTGTTCTATGTAATTTATCCAATTCAAGATTTCAATTTATATCATGGTTCTTCATCAATGAACCCATCAACAATTATTAAAAATGGCGATGTTGACCAAGTTGGATATTCAAAAACAGAAACATACGCATCAAATGTTAAAGCAACAGTTCTTTTAAATGGTGCAAATTACTCAATATTTACTAACTTATTCGCAATAGGTTTTGAAATTAAATCAGGAGAAAATGATGCAAACCGCATTTTAAATGGCGTTGGCTCAATTTACAATAATAAAGGAAATTCAAGTTTTGATGACAGTTATAAGTTTATTTCAGAAGGAACTTATACTTTATCGCCAAGCAATTATACATTTAACGAGAATGAAGACGAAAGATTTACAATCGAAACAATCTTGGCGCTTCAAAATAATGGTCTTGGAACATACCTTGGAAATATTAAAGATTCTGATTTTGACATAATAAATGAATTAATTTCAAAGAATTTTAACAAAAATTACGAAGTTCAAGTTGTAAGAGGCGCAAGCAGAATTCAAACAACATTAACAGATAGTGAACTTTCACCATCAAATGTGTTGAATTTTGATGTTGTGGCAATTTCTGATAAAAAAGACGAAAATATCATTGTTGAAATTTATGAAAACGATATGTTAGTTGGTGCATCTAATACAAGAGATGAAAAAGCAATTTTTGATGTAACAGCAGTTAAATCAACAAAAGTTGGCAATAATCACAACTTTAATGTTTATGTATCTGTAAAAAGTGATATTAGAAAAACAATATCAAAAGTAAGAGAATTTAAAATTAAAATTTCAGATTCAGAAAGTAAAGTTGTTTCAACATTGAATTTGACATTAATACCACAAGAAGTTGTAAGCATTTCGCAATCACATTATGCAGCGGATAATACTAAATCAAATGGTTTTACAATCAATACAAACCCAACAACTGTTTTAAGACCTGGTAAAAATGGCTTACTTGCAATCAATTTGTATCCAGATTATGCGGCATATAGCAAAATTGAAATTGAAAGTGCGGTTGTAAATGGCGAATATTATGTTTTGTTTGAACAAATGATTAATTCGCAAAATAACGACTATATTAACGCTAGCGGAACAATTGGTTATAGTTCAGAACGCAACACAAATAAACTCACAATTTATCATTCAGAACAACTTGCAAAAGATAATGGAATGATTTATGTTAGAACAAAAATTGTTGATACTGTTAAAGAGGGTGTTTATTTCCCAATTACAATCAAAGTTTATCCAGCAGATCCAACAAAAGAAGTTAAGACAACAACAATTGTTCTTTCCGCTGAAACAATAAATAAAGCACAAATTACAGTTGACGGCAAGAAAGACGCGGTTATTTCTCGCGGAAACTATGTTGATTTTGAAGTTGCAGTTAATGAAGACCAGGAACTTAGAGATATCCGTTGTGTTAATTATGAACAATCTAAGTTGGGTGGAGATTATATCAATATTGTTTACAACACTGCTGAATATGAGATTAGAGATGGCAAAAAGATTTATTCTGGAAGAATTAGAGCAGGTTTAAACGCAGAAATTAACGGTGATGGCAAAGTTGTTATTCAAACAATTATGAGAAAAATGATTAATGGAAAACTTGAACCAGAATATGATTCCATTACTTTAAGTATTGTTGATTTCACTGTTGACGGAATGTATATTGAAGGAAAGGCTGAAGATGATAATGTTTTTGTTGCACCAATTCAATTGAGACAAGATTTAACTTTTGGCTTTAAACTTTCGTCAACACCAGCGTATAACAGCGCAAGCCAAGACGAACAAGATGCGGCACATAGAATTGCTAAAAATAAGGAATTTTTCCTTAAAAATATTGCTTTGAATATTAATTATAAATCAAACGACAATAATACTGATTATAACTATTTATACACATTTAATAAAGATAAATTAACTTTCTCAAATAACACGATTGAGCAAACTGGGGAAGGCGAGAATAAACAAAATAAAAATGGTTATAGTTTTGGTCTTTCAGAAAATGGAGAAATAAATGCAAATTTAGCATACAATTTGTATTATAAAAATTCAGATACTAGTTATTTTGATGAAAACGGCGTCAAAAACACAAATAACTACTTTGATGTGATTGTTGACAAAGATGAAAATGATAAACCTTTATCATCAAGAACATTCTCAATTAATGGTTTGCGTAGCGGTAATATTCCAATGCAAATTAAAATTGCATACACTCTTCCTGGCGACCACAATGTTATTAATTACTTCACTTATGACTTTACAATTAAAGTTCAAATATATGAAGATGAAGACACACCAATAGCAATTAAAACGGAAGAAGAGTTTATCAGATATATGAACTCAACTACAACTGAAAGTGGCGAGCCAGCAAACTATATTTTGATGAACGACTTGTATTTGACGGATTTCACACCTATTGCAAACACAGACATGATTGCATCGTTGGACGGCAATAATAAGATAATTACAATTAGAAACTTTAACATTTCTTCAATGTTAAATAACAATTCAAATCAAACATTGAATTTGGCGTTATTCCAAAATGTTGGTGAAAATACAACTCTCAAAAACTTAACAATCAACTTGTATGAACTTGAAGATATTATTATTAATGAAGATTTAGTTTCAAACGCTAACATTGCAGGTTTGTTTATTGAAAACTACGGAATTATTTACAACTGTGAAGTTACAGCACTTAACTTAGCAAAAGCCTATAACACAGATGTTTTGAAAAAAGCAGGCATTGTATCTTCATCTGTTGATCAAGATTTAAACAAAGCATATCGTTTTGCATCTCATTCAGACGGAAATGGTATCAGAGTTTATTTCAGTGCTGAAAATCATGGAAAATTGAAGAAAGACAGCACAACAGTTCAAATTGCTGGTCTTGGTATCACAAATTTTGCCGCTGGTAGAATTACAAACAGCCGTGTTGGAAATACAACATTCACAAAAGTGTTTATGACAGACATTGCTCAAAACAAGTCGGCAGATTATAGTTTTGCAGCAGAACACTTGACACTTCTTGGTCAAGCAGATATTGCAGGTGTTGTTTTAAGAAATGGAGGCGTTATTGCTTCGTCATTCTTCTCAAATGGCTATATCACAAACTTGGCTGTTTCTGGAACAGCATCGAAAACAGCAGGATTTGCTATTTATAACGAATTTGGTGGAATAATCACTGGAAGTTATGTAAAATCTTTCAAAAAAGCCACAGAAATCAATAGTAAATACTGCACAGACGGCGGAATTTACGCAGAAGGCATTTCAGCAGGATTTGTTTATGAAAACAGTTCTAAGATATCAGATTGCTATGCAAACTTGCTTTTAGGTGGTAGTTTGTCTGGCAGATTGGTTTCAGGATTTGTTTATTCAAATACAACAACTGGCGAAGTTGAAAGATGTTATTCAGCAGCAACAATTACAGGTAAATTAACAACTCGTATGCCATTCTCAGGCAACAATGCTAGGGGTGACAGCATGCAACTTGGCAAATTTACAAATTGTTACTACTATGTTCAAAATTATGATACAGAAACACTTCTTGAAGAAAAATATTCAACAGGTGCATATGCAATTTTGGCATCATTAGTAGATAGTGATTTGTTATATGGTTTTGCATACACAAGCGACTCAAAAGAACTTATCGGCTCTGCAGTTGACGGCGTTTGGAGATATGTAAATGGCGAAATCACACTTACATCAGCAAACGAAGTTGCAATTTCAGTTAGATATTTAATTGAAAATTATAACGGACAAGAAGGTGCAAGAAGATTCCCTTATGTTTCAGGATATGAATATGGTTCTTCTAAGAACCCAATAATTATAAGAACAGCAGACGAATTTAACAGAGCATTTGGTCAAGAAACAGGCTTAAAAGAAAATGCTTACTATGCAATTAGTCAAAAATATAACAAAAATGACGGAACAGTATTTGGAAATTACAGGTTAATTTCACATATTGACTTTAATAATTTACAAAACATTGCAGCGACAAAAGTTGCATCTTCTCTCATGACTTTAACTGGAAAATCAACAGCACAAGGCGGAATTTTTGACGGCAATGGTTTAACAATCTCTAATGTTGAAATCGCTTTAAGTGAACATACAAGCGTTGGACTATTCAGCCAAATTGTATCTGGCGCAGTTTTCAAAAATGTAAACCTTACAGTAAAACAAGTTAGTGCAGGTAACGGCGTTACAGTTGGCGGCGTTACAGGTCTTGTATATTCATCATCACTTATCAATATTGATTTGCAAGCAACAAACTTGAAGGGCGAAAATCGTTCCGAAATCAATGGCGTAAATGTCATTGGTGGTATTGTTGGTGTTGTTCAAGGTGACAGCAAGTTGTCTAACCTTTCTTCATCAATTTCAGTTATTTCAAATTATCGTGGCGATAGCGAATATAAACGCAGTCAAACCGAATTCTCAGATTTGAGTTACGCAGGCGGTATCGCTGGTATTATTGATATCTTCAAATCAGCAGGTGAAAGCACTGTTTCAGTTTCAACTGCACAAGTGAACAAATTAGCAGTTTCAGGCGAATCAATCATCGTTGAAGCATTCTATGTTGGCGGCGTTGTTGGTTATGTTGGCGAAAGCACAAAAGTATCAGATATTCGCTTTGAAATCTCTGGTTCTGCAAACTTTGACCAAAAAATCAATTCAACAGGCTCAACAGCAGGCGGTATTGTTGGTGTTAACAAAGGCGATTTGTCAGAAATAAGAATTGAACATGAAGACGATATTCAAAAGCAAATTGAAGATTCAATCGCTGGCTATAACAAAAATGGCTCATCAAGATATGGTAATACAACATTGTTTGGCGATGTTATAACAACAAACGATGTTAAAGTTCAATATGTTGGCGGCCTTGTTGGTCAAATGATTTCAGGAAACTTATTAAATAGTTACGCAAAAGTTGATGTTTCATTAAGTTCAGCGGAATATGCGGGCGGTTTAATTGGTTACAATAACTCTAACGGAATTTTTGACCAAGTTTATGCACTTGGCGATGTTGACGGCTCAACGGCAGGTGGTTTGATTGGCTTGAATGAAGGTTCAACAACAATCAAGCACGCAGTTGCAATCAACTTCTATTCAAAACAAAACAGCAACTTGTTAGAAGCGTTGGAACAAGTATCAAATTCAAATAGTTTTGATTTGTCCAAAGCAGATAAAACAATCGATGAAGAAAATAACTTAATTTTAACAACAAATTTTGGTAATTTAAATGTTCAATATAAATTTGAGCCACAAGTAAGAGAAAATGCTTTATCAATTTCCACTGTTAAGCCTTTTGGCAATAATTCTTTAATTATTGTTAGAATTAATAATGAATACTTTATTAGGACTGGCGCAGGAATTTCAGATAACTGGACAATAAATACAGATTCAAATTACGAAAAGAGTTACAACCAAGATGGCAACACGCTTTATGTGAAAGATGGAAGATTATATAAAACATATAATACAGCAAATAATAAATTGTCTAATGAAATTACAAATTTTGCTCCAACATACTATTTAGAATCAATTTCGATTTCTGAAAATGGAGTAGACATCTTAACTGCAACAGCCAGACAAAATCAATTAGATGCAAATGGCAACATTATTTCATTTAATGTAAATAATATCGGCAGTTTGGTTGGTAAAAAATTAACCGAGCTTCGTATAGGTGTTGAAGTTTTTGCAAACAAATCATTTACATTTAATAATGTTAAATTAATATTAAATAATAATAACATTAATAATGTTAAAGATTTAATCAAGAACTTAGACAACTATGGTGGCGTTGCAGCAGACGGAGCACTCTTAAATAGAATGTTCTTGGCAGCAAACGATGCTTGGGATGCTAATATGTGGGCAAAAGACTCTGATGATATGCTTCCATATCTCATCTTTGGTGTTGTTTCAAAAGTCTTATATATTGAAAAACCAAAAGATTTTGAAAGACTTTGGAAATATTCAGGAGAAGGATATGTTGTAATTATTGGCGATGACCCAGCAACAGCATTTAACCCATATAAATATGATCCAAAAGATTCTTCAACTTTTGGAGAATTTACGAGCGCAGACCTTGCAGGTTTATCTGTTGGTCAAAATGAATTGTATTTCAATTTATCAGGAATTCAAGAAACATTTGTTCCATCAGAATTTAAAGGAACACTTTATGGCGAAAGAGAAGGCGTAAAATATTACATTAATGGCTTGACTGAAAAATCATTGTTCAGCAAGGTTAACGGCGGTGTAATTAGAAATATTGCATTTGGTTATGAAGATGAAACAAAACAAAACAGCAATGTTCATGCAACTACGCTTCTTGCAGACAACATCACAAGTAATGCACTTATTGAAAATATTACAGTAAAAAAGATATCATTAAACATCAAAACATCAGGCGGCAATGTTGGTGTTTTGGCAAACACAATAGATGGCATTGAAAATCTTAAAGATATTCATTTCGATAATGTAATTTTAACATTAGAAAATGAAAACAATAATGAAAATAAAGATGAACAAGCAAAAGTAAAAGCTGGTATGCTCTCAGGTGAATTGAGTGCAGGTGAAATGAGTGCAGTTGCTATTATTGAAAATGTTACTTTTACAAATAGTAAAATTAATATTCAAGGCGCTAAATATAATCAAGTTTGTGTTGGTTATTTAGCAGGTCATTTAACTGACTCAAAAAGTTTGATAACAAAATCTGAGGTTACAGTTACAGATTGTTCAATTAGTATTAATTCTGATATGACTAATGACGCCTATGTCGGCGGATATTTCGGCAAATCAGATACTAGCACAACTATAAATGACACTGATAAAGCTTATGATGGAATTAAAAATGTAACTATTGATTTTTCAGGAGTTCAAACTGGAAAAGTTTATGCTGGCTTGATGTTTGGTAAAGGACAAAATATAGTCATTCAAAGCGGCATGAATTTAACTGGCGAAATCAAAAATGGTTCAAATTACGCTTTTGCCTATGTCGGCGGACTTGCTGGCGAAGCAAACGGCGAATTTAGCAACATTAAAATCAATGCAAAAGATAAGAATTTAACAAATGTTAAAGTTAAATCAAATAACACATTTACATCTACAATCGGCGGTTTAATTGGACATACAAGTGGCTTAACAACAATTAATGAAGAAAATAACATTTATGGCAACATTTTAGTAAATAATTCAATCGAAAATAGCGAAAATAGCAGCTTTGTTGCAGTTGGTGGAGTTATTGGGTCAATCGGTGCTGGACTTACAATTAATGCGACACTCACAGTCGGCTCAGGCGATGCAACAAAAAATAACGAAATAAAAGTTACCTCTGGCGTTAATGACAATTACACAGGCGGTGTTGTTGGATATATCAACCAAAACGCAGCAACAATCAGCGGAACGGTTCATGTTTATACAAATATAAATGTAATTGGTAAAAAACTAAGTGCTGGTGGTATTGTTGGATATGTTGGTGTAGCAAATGCTGATGCTGTTGCTGGTGCAGGAACAATTGTTGCAATAGGTAATTCAGAGGGAGACGAACAAAATTTCACTTTCAATGGTGATATTGACGCAACAATCACAACAGCCGACTACAATATTTATTTAGGCGGCATCGTTGGATATTTAATTGGAGCAAATTCGAAAGAATATACAAAAGTTGAAAATGGTGTTAATACAGTATTGTCAAATCAAAGTAAAATTGACAAAACATCATTCAAAGGCGGAGCAATTTATATTCACAAAGGCAATTCTGCGGCAATAACAATTCCAAGCCTTAATGTCGGCGGACTTGTTGGATACATGAACCACACATTCATAAGCGGTGGTTGTGTTTCTGGTGGTATTCAAATTGACTTAGGAAATGATACCGACGACACAAAAGTCACAATCACAAATGCAAACATCGGTGGTGTTGTTGGCTCAGTAAAGGGTGGCGAAAAAGAAAACAATAAAACTGATTATGTTGGTGTAATTGGCACGAAATCTTGGGGAAATATCAAGCTTGGAAATAATATGAATGTTGAAAAACTTTACATCGGTGGCGTTGTTGGAATTGCAGCATCTAACGCATGGTGGAGATTTGGCGGAAACCGCACTTTAACATCAATTTATAACACAAACTTGGGAACAAATAATAAGGCAGATAATATTCGCGCACTTGTTGGCTCAGCCCCAGATGTTGTAAATAGTGGTAACAATGGTGTATCAACTGGCCAAGTCGATAATACATTAGACAATTCTTATTCACACATGTTCAATCTTGCAGTTGACAAAGAAGATTTCGGCTCAAATAGTTCAACACTCAATAGTAGCGATGCATTTATTGTAAATAAGAAAGACTTATTTGGCGAAGACTTAATAACAGGCAGTAAACTAAAACCTGAAAATATCAATTCAAGTTCCCAATTTGGCACAAATGAAGCGTTTAATATTAAAAATATGAAATATTATATTGCTAATGGCGATATTTCACTAAAAAATGATTTAATTTATGCAAATGCTCATTTGATTGGTAACGGTAAAAAATGGGAAGTTTCAACAGATGGTAAATCAGGCTCTCCAATTAAAACAAACAATGGTTATGTTTCTGGCTTTAAGTTTATTCTTAAATCAAAATATGTCCTTAACAACGGCAGTTCACTTGCAAATGCTGCGCCAAATGGCATTGCAAACATAAATAATGGCATAATTTTTGCAAACTCTGTTGAAGTTTTCAATAAAGATAATAGTTACGAGGAATCACATCAAACAAATTCAATAAATTCTGGAGTTGTTGGAACAAACAACGGCTTAATTTCAGATACTGGTGCAATTTTGCAAATTAAAAATGCACTTGCTGGATTTGTATTTGAAAATAACGGAACAATTCTTAACTCTTATGTAAACGGCGTTGTCCATAATGGAGCAATGTATTCTTTCAACGGCGCAAAAAAGGATGCTGGATATGTCTCAAATTGCTACACATCAGTTAGACAAGGTGGAGTAATTGATTCAGCAACCGGCGAAAACCCAATCTTTAATGGCACATTAAACAATGTTTACTACGATAGAAATGGCGTTGAAACGGAACAAACAGAACAAACAGGCGCAACAAAGAAAATAACTAATGAAATGAGTGCTTATAACGATAGCAATACAAACGCTGACTTTGTTAAATCTATTAATAACATAATAACTAGATTTGCTTCTAATTATGAATACAATTTTGGTTATCCAATGCTTAATGCTGGTGCATACAAAGATTGTGGATATTTACAAAGTTCAACAGGTAGGGGTAATGCTTCAAATAATGCATTAAAAGTTCCAAATGTTGGAAAACTTGAACAAATTCAATCGGGAAATATAAAGAATGTTGAAATAATCACAAATTTAGATTATCAAACAAGCGGAATAGGTTCACATAAGCAAATTGATTGCATTGTCGGTTTTGAAGGCAATAATTATTCAATCAATAATATTCCAGGAAATGAAAATGCAGGAAATACTAAAAATGGCGGTTTCTTTGGAAGCATTGGCATTACGGAAACAAGGAAAGAACATACAGCAAATGGCAGTAGATGGACTGGAAATAGTTGGGTTGAATGGTCTGTCAATGACTATAAATATAAATTTTATTTCAATGAATGGTCACAAGAATCTGATAACTATGTTTTACATCAAACACTTGTTATATCAACTGGAACAAAAGAAGAAGGCAAAACAATTGCAAGTTGGGATAATGGAACAAGATATGGCAAAAAATATTCTTGGACAATTGGCAATGATTACTTTAGCCTTTATCCTGGTGCTGATAGCTACTATTTTATAAAAGGTTATTACTCACAAGTAAATATAACTGAAAACAGTTATATTCAAAACATTGAATTTAATTATGCAAAGAATTCAACAGTTGGTTCTGACTCTTTGGCTACTGTTGGGGCAGTTGCAAATATGTTTGCAGGGACATTTGAAAATGTTCGTTCAAGCGGAGCAACTGTTAAAGGTAAAACTTATGTTGGCGGTCTAGTTGGATACATGATGAATAGTTCTGTATCTGGTTGTTTCAATTTTAATGACATTTCTGTTACAAAACCTTCAAACAACTATTTAATCGCAATCGGCGGTCTAGTTGGATATGCAGAAGCGACAGATTTTGGCACTACAAATAGAAACGGCAACTATGGCAATGTAAGTGCGGGCGGACAAATATCAAATGCATTTGACATCAAAGCTTATGTGGGCGGTATAGTTGGCTATGCTAATAAAATGATAAAAAATATGATTGAAAATTCATTTAATATCGGAAAGATTTCAAATGAAATTTACAAAACATATGACACTGTGAAAGCATTTGCAGGCGGAATTATTGGTGGAAATAGTTTTGGAACAATTAATGAAACAGCAGTTTTAGCATTTCTTTTGACCAGAACAGGTTCTAATAAACCTGAGGAAATGTTGCGAAATTTATATAACTACGGACAAATACGTTCAGCAAATATTGCTGGTGGCATAATCGGTGATTTGGAAGTTTGTGATGCTGAAAATGTATTCAATTTTGGACAAGTTGTTGTAAATAGTGGTAGTGATGCTTTTGCTGGTGGAATTGCAGGAGTTATTTCAGTATTCAATTGTACAATTAAAAACTCAGGCAATGAAGGACCTGTTTCTGGTACTGGTGCTAGATGGGTTGGTGTTGGCGGAATTGTTGGCGGAGGTGTTGTCGATTTAAACGAAGTTGGTGGATGTAACGATTCTAAAAAAATTACAGGCACGATTAAAGGCTGTTACAACTCTGGCGAATTGTATTGCTCAAACACAAGTAATCAAGATGGTTATGTTGGTGGAATTGCTGGCGGAAATATCTCATCAATTGACGGCTGCTCAATGACTGGAACTATAAAGATTAGTGATGACGAAACCTTTGGTTGGATTATGGGGTCCGCTTGGGACGGTGCTTCAATTACAAATTGTTATGCAGAACCAAGCACGGTTGTTGTTGAAAACAAAAATGCTCAAAAAGATCCAGGACAAAACAATCATACTACTGGAGACAAATTCTATTTAGATTATACTTACGGCATCGCCGTTGGTTCTTATGGCCCAGGGGATACTTATTTTGGAGAAAAAAGCAGATCCAATTCCTCATATAGTTTTCAATTGATGTGTAATTTACTGGGAAATAATAGAAGTGCAGGATCTGGCTCAGGAAATAGAGTTAGATTTACAGAAAATGTTAAATTAACAGAAATATCCATATCTTATCATTACTATTTATATAATCCAGGTGGTCCTTGGGGCATCGGTTCTGGATGGGAACATCAATATAGCGGTTATGTGCATTGTTGTAATGGAAACGGATTTTTAAATTTATCTGCGGGTACATACTCAATAGATGGAATATTTAAAGAATGGGAATTGAAATCTAGTGGTAGTGTTCCATCAGCGAGTGGCGGCTTAACTGCTTCATATGCAAACGATGCAAGCATGTTACAATCAACATTGTTTGAAAACGCACATGCACTTGATTGGACAAATCAAGTTTCAGAAGATAACCAACCAAAGTATAATAACGGCATTGTTGAAATTGAAAATGCAGGACAATTGGCTTATATTTCTAAAAATGCAAGCGATTATGCTTACGCTTCAATCAAATTGATAAATGATATTGATTTAACCGGTTATATCTGGACACCAATTGGTGCAACAGCAATTTTATATTCACAGATTATAGAGAATGGAGGAACTGGCTGGACTGGCAATCAATATTCTAACTGGCGTCAATATACTTTCACAGCACTAAACAATTTAGGAACAGTTACGCTAAAATATTTCAGTGATCGCGGCGGATATGTTAATTACGAAATTTTAATTAATGATGAAGTTGTAATGCCTTGTTGGAAAGATGCACAAAAACCTGGAACAAGTAGAGAAGAGAAGTTCATTTATAATGGAAATACTTGGAATGTAAAGGTTGATAGTTCGTATTGGAATATTGATATTAAGACCGAAGGTATAGTTAACTTTGAAGGTTCATTTGATGGAAATGGTTATACAATTAGCGGCATGGCGGCATATCATTGGGGGTATGCTGGATTGTTTGCCAATATTGATAGCAGAAATGCTGGAACAAACTTTAATGAATTTAAAAATGTTAGAATTGTAAATTCAGTTGTTCAATCTCATAAATGGGCGGGAACAATTGCAGGTCAACTCGCAGGAGCAAGTTGTCCAACTATAATTTACAACAACATTATCCAAGCGAATGTTTATTCAAGCATGACAAATGGCGCTGCAAGCGTAATTGGCAGAATGGGTGATAACGGAAATGGCTACAAAGGTTTTATTGTAGGCAATGCGGTAAATTCAAATCAAGAGAAATATGCTTCTTCAGATTCTGGGTATCTTAATGCGGGAAATAACGCTCCTGCCATAACTGTTAGAACTAATTATGAAGAATATAGAAAATGGGGATATATTTTTGGAACAGCAAAATGGAGATGGACATCTCATGCTTTAGAAACTTCAATTGCAGGAGATTTAATTTATCAAAATAGCAGTTTTACAATAGCAAGTTTTACAAGGTTTGATGATCAATTGTTTATTTCGGGAGATAATTTAAAATCTTATAAATATTCTTTCTCAAATATTAAACGTTACAGTACAAGTAGGGAATCATACTTGCAAGGCGATTTGAGATGGGACGAATATACATGGACCTTTGACATAAGCGTAAGCGGAAACTATGACACGATTTTTGATTTTGAGATAGACAATAATTTCTCATATTCATATAATGGGTCAAATAGTAGTACGGATATTAATAGATATGACTCAAACTCAAAATATTTTGATTCTAATTATGACTTTGAATTAAATGTTTATGACGGAAATCGATTAATAAAATCATTAAAATATGTCTCAGGTGTTGAATATTCATTTGCTAATGATATTAAACCTTATACATTAGCAGGTAATGCAATTACTGGTTATAGAATTATGGGATATTCATCAGTATTGACCAAAGATGAATTGACATATAGTGATTTAAGTAAGTATGTAATAATGAAATCTGTTGAAATTGAAATTGTCCGTGGAGATTCAGAAATTACATTTAATGTTGGAAATGATGGAAATGCTTCTAAAACTTATTCATATACAAGTGCTGGAAAAAATGGCTGGATATTTACTGATGAAAATGAAAATCAAGTTGAGTGGTATACACCAACTGGCAGAACTGGTTATTGGGTTGATGCAAATGGAAATGTATTTACAGAAGATAATATCAAGAGCAACTTAGGTTCATTTGTTTTGTATTGGATTGATAATCCATCGAAAGATTATGGAATGAGTACATATTTCTATTCAATTACATTAGAATTGAATGGCGGATCGATGGGTGAATCGACTGATGATATATCATCTTATGTATTAAAACCAAGTGAAGGCGAATCAAGCTTATTTACATTGCCAACCACAGTCCCAACGAAAGAAAATTTTGTATTTGCTGGCTGGAGCGATGGAACTAAGACATATCCAGCAGGTGAAACAATTCAAGTGACAGGTAACATGACTTTAACTGCTCAATTCGTGGATAAGTCTTACACACTAACATTTGTTGGTGGTAATGGTGCTACTGGAGAAATGGCAGATCAAACTATCACAGCAACTGAGTATACTCTTCCAGAGTGCACATTTATTGCACCAGCTGGAAAATATTTCTCTGGTTGGACGATTAAAGGAACAAAATATGTTGTAGGTAGCGAAATAACATTGTCTGACACGCTTGTTGAAAATGGCAAAATCACAATAACTGCAAACTGGAAAGACATTATTCATAATGTTACAATAAATATTCCAATTGCTGATGTTACGATTGAAGGTGTAACAGCAAATGCTAATGGAGAACTAAAAACATCAATAACATATGATGATATTGATTATTCAATTGTCTTTGGTAACGGACAACTTATTATTTCTTACAATTATGCTTTAGACACTGATTCAGAAAGTGCTAACTATAACAAGAGCATAAGCCAAGAAATTAATGTTGCTACAATAAACGCTGTTTTAAAAGCGGCAGGAGTAAAAGTTAATGGTAACGAGATTGAGTTGAGCGACTTTACAAACTTTGTTGTGTTGGGAAATGTTTTCGGCACATCGGATGAAACGCTAGGACAAACAGTTGGTTCAACATTTACATCAATTCCAGCAGGAAAAACTGGATCTATCCTTTTGGGATATTATGGAACAGTTTCTGGAACAGCATTAGCAGAAAACAATTATTTCAGAACCGTGACCTATACATACAAGGGAGTTGTTGTTGCTTCGCAAAAAATCTTAATTGGTTATTCGATGGAAGCAAGTGATGTGTTGAGTGTAATTACAAGAGCAGGTTATGTTGATTATGTTGTTGATAAAGATACGGCAGTTGTTGAATTAAATAAAGAAGCCGGAACTTATGAAGTTAAACTTGAACCAATTAATTATACAGTTACTATTGATGGAAATGGTGTAACTGGCACAGTAACTGGCGGAACATTCAATATTGAAACATCTTTTACAGTTCCAGAAAACAGCTTTAAGAAAACTGGATATAAGTTTGTTGGTTGGAACACAAGTGCTGATGGAAAGGGTGATGCATTCAATGCAGGAGATAAGATTGAATATTCAAAATACAAAAACAATTTAACACTTTATGCTCAATGGGAAAAAATTGTTTTGACACTTAAATTTGATAAAGGTGCTCACGGCATTGGTGCTGATTCACTTTACGAAGAAATTACTTTGAGATTCGGCGAAAGTTATACGCTTCCAGAAAACAGATTCACTTCAAATTGGTATTATCAATTCACTAAGTGGGAATGCAATGGTGGTGAATATGATGTTGGAGATATATTTGCATTTGATAACAATCTTGAAAATGATGCAACTTATACTTTCACTGCACAATGGGAAGAAAGATGGTTGACTATCAAATTTGATTCTGGAAATAGCAATGCAACAGGAACAATGGCTGATGTCGAATTTAAATATAATGATTATAATGATGGCAAATATACATTGCCAGAAAATGGATTTGCTCGTCTTGGCTTTGAATTTGCTGGTTGGAGTTACACTTTGGTTTATGAAGATACAAGTGGTCAATATCAAACAACAAGAGTTGGTCAAACTGGTGAAGAGTTGGAATTGGATAACTTGTTTGCAAGAGTAGAAGATGGAAACATTAAATTTGTTTATGAAATAACATTAACTGCAACTTGGAGTGCAAAATACACATTTGTATTAAAGGTAAATCCAAATTCAAATGCATTACTATTCCCAGGACTTCAATTAGACTCGTATGATCAAATACCAATTACTTTGACATCTGAAAGCCTTGAAGCGGGTTATACAATTGTAAATCCAGGATATGTTGTAACAAGCGGAGACTACACATTTGCAGGTTATTCATTGACAGAAGGTGGAACAACGGCAGACTTCGAAGTTGGGACAGAAATTGATTTGTTAACATTCTTCGATTCAAATGGCACAATTAAAGCAGAGTATGCATCTTGTCTTGAAGGAAACACATTTACTTTGAACTTGTATTCAGTATGGGCAAAATAACACCTTAATTAGGTGAGTTAGACAAAGGGAGAAACTAACATGAAGATAAAAAGATTTATAGTATTGATCCTTGCAATGATTATCGGAATTATTCCGATAGTCTTTGCTGGATGCGGTGGAGTTGATACTAACAATCTATCAATTACAATGATAACGAAAGAAGATAGCGTGGAAGGTGATTTCAAAGTCATCAATTTATCTGTTGACGATGAAGAACAAATTTCGCGCGAACTTACATTTCAAATTGTAAATTGGCAAGACGGCATGAGTGCTGGTGTTACTTTCTCCACAGACTCTAACGCGGTTGAGATTTCAGACAGGCAATATTTGTCTGGCGGACGAGTAAAAATTAAAATAACAGCAAAATCGGGCGGAAGTGCGATTATTACTGCAACAACTCAACAGTATTCTAAACAAACAAGCATCCTCGTTAGAATTTCTGAAAAAATCTCAGATTTTAATTTGAAAAATAATATTGAAACAATTTATTTTGAAAAAGGCAGTGAATTAAAACTCAATGCTGAAAACTTATTTAACTTTTATCCAAGCAGCACAACTCAAAGAGAATTGAAGGCTTATAACGGCGAAAATTTAATCACGAACGAAAATGGCGAACATATTCTCAGTGGTTTGGAAGAAGACACAACAATAACATTTGTGAGCGAGAATTTAGATGGAATTTCAAGAAATGTTTATGTAAAAGTTATTGAAAAACTTGAAAATGACGATATTTTATTAGAAAAATTGATGCTTTCTAATAAAAATGAAAGTTTTTATACACAAATTAACAGTGGCGACACGCTACAAATTTTAAAAAATAACAATGCTAAAACGATTGAAAATTTTGATGTTGCATACAATGAAAGGCAAATTAAACTCACAATTAATTGCAATCAAACAGATTTAAAAGTTAAAGCAGTTGTTTACACAAAAGACGGCAACAACTGGGTCAAAAATGACTTACTTGTTGCAAATATTGTTCAAAACGGAACATTAACAAATGGCAAATATGAACATATTTTCAAATTTGAATATGCTGGATTCAATCAAATGAAGGTTGTGTTCACATATCAAATTGGAGAATATACATATTCAACAAATAGCGAATTGTATTTTGATTGCGTGGAAGCGCCAATTAATCTAGCCATAAATAAGGATATTTCAACAAATCAAGAAATAACTATTTATGACCCAACAGAAGGTTATATTGGCAAAAACTTAACATTTGCGGTATATCCACAAAATTGTATTGATTACAATATTAACTTATTATTAAACGCAAATGCTGACAGTATTTTAAAGGTTTTAAATTCAAAAGGAATTAACAAAGCTAGAGAAGATGCCAGTGAGTTTAACTATAAAAGCAAGATTTCTTTATCCAATAATGAATCAATCAGAATTTCTGCTATCAATGCAGTTGATTTTAAATCTGTTGATGTTGTGGCTGAGATAAGATACACATTTGAAAATGTAACTTATGTTATAAATTACACAATCAAAGTGAATATCAAGCGCTCGCCAACAGCAATGGTTATAACTGATGATAAGTTCGCAGATGGTGAACTTGCAGGAACAGTTACAGAATATACAAAATATATATTTGACTTAAACAGTGGCAAAATTTTGGACGAAAACGGAAATTTGATAGATAATTTCGGTAAAAACACATTAAAACTTTATGTTTATGCTGAACTTGACGGAATTTTGGAAAGTGGACATGATTTCGTAATTGTCAACAATTTAGGCATTGTTAATGTAGAAAATACTGAAAACAATGAAATATTAATCACTGCAAAAAGTGTTGGAACTGGCTCGTTCTTTGTTGTTTTAGACAACGGAATGAGAAAATATTTCAGTATTGAAGTTATTGAGTCGCTTTCAAAATTGGAATTATCTTTCCCAACTCCAACGCAGAATTCAAACATCTATTTAAACAAAAAATCAAGCGAAAGTGGATATTTATTTGAAATAATTGCACTTACAGGTGCAAAAATTCCACCAATAGTTGTAAAAAATGGAAATTTAATTTCTTACGACTTTGCTGGTGAAGGTTTTAATTACACAAATGGCTATATCATCGGTCAAGAAGATACAGATGGATTTGTGGAATGTTCATTCACTGCAACTCATTATTATTTAGATAGCAACAATGAAAAGCAAGTAAGAACTACAACATATAAATTTAAAATTATGTTCTATTCAAGAATTACAAACTTTTCAGTGACTACAAATAAAGGTTCAACAAATTTTGATTTATACAATTTAGCGAATGTTGGTTATTATTCAGAAAAACTAGCGACTGCAATTATCACAATTAATATTGGGCCAGACGAACTTAGAACATCATTATTAAAAAATATTAAATGGCAAACAAATGTTGGTTGGGACAGCGACCCAGACATTGACGGCGATATTGTTAAATACTCAAATAAAGTTTTCACATTCACATTTAACACTGCAACTGGAACAGGCACAATAATTTGTAATGTTGCAAAAATGTATGAAAATGAAAACGGAGAACTTGTTCCAACAGATTATTTTGATGAAAATGGCAATTTTAGACTTGGTAAAGTTGTTTTAACTGCCACAATCGAAAGAGAGCAAGGCGGACAAGAACTAGACAATTTAACAAAGAGTGTTCAATTTGATATTTTAAACAAAACACCAGTTGAAGAAATTGTTGCGAGTGTGAATAGTATTAATATTGATAGGTTTAAAGGCGTAATGTCAATTTTCACAACTGTGTATCCAGTTAGCGCAAGCAATAAAGAACTCAGAGCAATTTTCATTCCAAATGATTTGAGTTATGCAAATGCAATTCAATTTAAATGGGTTGGTGATAAATTGGAAGTTACTCTTGACACAAAATATCAAAGTGGTCAAGGAATTATTAGGCTTATTGCGATTGATAGTTATTCAACTTCCGAAACATTTACAACTTACTTAGATATTCCGCTTGTAATTTGCGATGGTAGTGAAGAATATCCATTCCAAATTATGTCGGAAAAAGATTTAAGAATAATGATTGAAACAAACTTTGAAAAGAACTACAACATTATTGGAACAATTGATATTTCAAAATTTGTTGATAATCAAAACGAAGGCTGGAAATATTCACAATACATTTTAAAAGGTAAAATCAAAGGAATAAACAACGCCTGCTTTACAGGAATTGAAATTTCAAGCAAATCAACTTCAAATTCTTATGGCTTGTTTGCTGGTATTGATGCCAATGCAAGTATAGAAAATGTTAAATTTGAAGGTAAAATCGATTTAGATTTGTCGTCGGAAGACGCATTAGAAGAATATCAAGAAATAAATATCGGTTTGGTTGCTGGCTATAACAAAGGTATCTTAAAAAATATATATGTTCTTATGAACACATCTTCATTAAGGGCAAATTATGGATACAAAATCAATCTTGGTTGCGTAGTTGGCACAAACGAAAATGAAATTATAATTGACTCAAATGCAAACTATAACAGACTTGTAAATTTTGAAAAAGATACTTCATTTACAATTATAGATTGTTCCCCAGACAACGATGCAACTCATACATTGTTTGTGGGCGGTGTTGCGGGTAAAAACACTTGGATAATAACAAGCAGTATTCAAAGCAACACAATGCTTGTGTATATCAATTTTGTATTGAAATACGAATGGACAGGCACAGGCGCTGGAAAATCACATCGCTTAGGTGATCATGAAGCAATCGGCGGTGTTGCTGGTTTGTCTGAATATCCTGAAACAACGACAACAATTCTTGGCATATCAGGAATGACTGTTGAAGGAAAAATCGTTGCTGGAAAGATGGCGAACAATAAATTTATCGGACATTTTAATAATGTTGGCGGATTAGTTGGCGAAAACTCACTTAATATAACAAATTGCGTATCGCAAGTTGTTGTTAAGGGTAGAGAAAATGTCGGCGGCGGCGTTGGATTTAACAACGGCGGAAGCCTTTCAGAAATTAAAATTCAAGCGCTTGAAAAAGGCGATTTAACATTAGTTGTTGGTAACAATAATGTTGGCGGAATTGTTGGACAATTCGCAGACGGCAGCATTGAGAAATCAACATTCATAACTTATATTTCTAAACCATTTGACGCAACAAATTATTTGGGTGATATAGTTGTTTATAACACAGCGATTTCATCACAAGGAGTTCATACCGGCAGAATTGTAGGTTTACTAAATAACAATATAAGGAATATAAATTATGTTGTTGCGATTGCAAATTTAAAAGCAGATTGCGAAATAAACTTGCCAATCAATGTTGTAAGCACAGAAAATATTGTAATTTATGGGAAAAACAACATATTAAACATAACAAGTGATGCAAATTTCATCAATGATAATTTCTTAATGAACTTAGTAAACGAGCAATCTAGCGGACTTGATTTAAGTGGAATTTCAAATCTAAATAATTTCATTGAAAAAATTATTGAGTATGAAAATTGGGCTAAAACAAATAACAAAGAAATTTTGACATCATTTATTGTTTTGCCACCAACAAGAATTGACCAAAACTTAACCGAAGAGGGTAAAAAACAACAATTAGCAACAAAAACGGGCGATGAATTAATTTTCTATTTAAAATTGCACCAAAAATCAGATGGCTCTCTTGAAGGATTTAGTTCGTTAAATAAAAATAAAAATGAATATGAAATTGAAACATACATAACTGTAAAAGCAAATTCAAACACAAACTTGGTGTTTACATCTAGTGACGAAAGCGTGCTTTTGATTGAAGATGGAAAATTTAAAGTTTTGAGAACTGGGCTTGTAAAAGTTACTGTAACTAGCGAATTTAACACTTCACTTTCAAAACATTTTTATGTTTATGTTGTCAGATATGTTGACGATTTCACATCATTTAGAAAACCAGATAGAGAATCAAGCGAATTAACATCTGGAACATACGAAGTGTTGAACAAAGGCACAAGTTACATGATGTATTTCAAATACTTAAACAAATACAATGTAAAAGATTATTATGAAAGTCAAGAAATTTTAGTTGCTATAAGAGTTGACGGAAGAATAATTTTTGCAACAGGCGAAACAGACAGCGTAACAGGTTTAAGATTTACAAGAATTTCAAATGAAGCATATCAACTTACCGCAACTAAATTGCAATCAGAATTTAAAGAAATTTCATTCATTTACTATTTTGAAACAAAAATTGGTGATGATATTTATAACAGAATTGCAGAAATTGAGGGCGTAGAATATATCAACTTTAAATATAAAGTCATAAATGAAACAACAAAAATTAGTGTTTCGGACCCTGATATTGAAGTTATGCCTTTCTATCAACCACAAGTTGATGTTGAATTGGTTTCTGAAAATGAAAATGAAAAAATTACAATTTTGTCATATTTAGTTTCAAAAGATGGCACATTAAGTGCAGCATTAAACTTTAATTATAAAGTTTGGGTAAATAATCAACTTCAAAATTCAAATGCATTTGAAATAAATGCAAGAAATTACAAAACATTTAGAATTCAATTCTATTTAGAAGAAAATGCAAGAGAAATTAAAAGTGATTTGACTTTCAAAGTAGTTATAAGAACATCTAACAATTTGGAAACAAGCGTTTTAGTTAATTTCAAACCGCAAAAGCCAAATGATATAACAGTTGATTTGTATCCAGAAAAGAGCAATATGAACGATGAAGTTGTTTCAATTCCAAATGACGAAATGTTCTCATACATTGCTTCAAACAAAATCGTCCCTGGAACAAATTCGCTTCTTGAATTTATCATTTTCCCAGCGTATTCAAATTATGATTACATTTTAATTAAGAATTTCGCAAGCAACGAATATAAACTCGTGTTTGAATTGTATGACAGAGCAACAAACAAAGCGGTCTTAGGCTCACAAGATGTTGACGGCGGAATTAAAGTTTTGAAATCTGCTATCAAAAATGGCTGTTTTGGAATAAGAATTTTCTTAGATTCAAGAATTACTGATTTCTCAACTGTTTCAATTGAAATAGATGTCATAAAAGACGAAAAGTCATTGCTTGACAAAAAAGTGACAAAAACCTTCTATGTTGAGCAATTGCCAGGTGTTAAAGTTGAAGTTGATGGCGTTAAGAGTGGAAACACAGCGGACGACCCTTTAAGAGTTGCACTTGGACTTGACTACGACATGAAATTGATAGTAAAAGGCTACTCAGACGGCGTTTTAACATTTGACCAAGCATCAAGCACTTATAGCGATGGCGAATTAAGGTTTGTTTTATCAGATGCTAAATTGGCAACCATTGTTAAAAATTCAGGTGGAACATATTCGCTGAAAATTAACAAAAACGCAACTGGAAGACTTGTTATAACAACCTATGGTGAGCAACTCACAACGACAGGTGTAAAAAAGAGCGATGAATCTTCATTGTATATTGACATTGTTGAGTTTGTTATAAAACAATCTATAAATGGTGGAATTATTAAAGAAATTGACAACGGCGTTATATATTCCGCAGTTGGAAATACATATACTTTTGAAGCAACATTGAATGACCAAATTTTGATTTATGACAAGACAAACGCACAAATTATTGAAAAAGTTCAACAATTTATTAAAGATTTATCAAGTTATTCAATAAATGGACATTCATGGTTTGTTAAAGATGTAAATCAAGTGTATTATGGTTGGTCACAAATTACGCAAGATAGTTTTGGTAGATATGCAGAATTATCAAACAACGCTTATGAAGTAAGAGTTGAAAATAACAAAGTAAAAATTGTTTTCAAGAAAGTTCAAAGCGAAAGCAATCCAACACTTCTCTTTAAGTTTGAAAGAAGTTATTACTATGATAATGGTGAACCAAGAGTTGGTAGACCTGCAAGTGGACAATACTTCACACTTATGGAAGAATTTGTGTTTGATATTGCAGAAAAAACGAATATAAGAAATCCATATCCAATTTATTCTGTAAAAGAGTTTTTGAATATGCGTGAAGGCAATTATTATATTTTGATGAATGATATTGAATTGCCAAAAGATTTCACTCCAATAACAACAAATATCGGCGGTTTTGATGGAAATAACTATAACATCAAAATGACAGCGGGTGCGTTGGAATATAACAACACAGGCAACAATCAACAATTTAATTTTGGACTTTTTGAAACAATTTCAGAAGGTGCGCTTATTGCAAATGTTAGATTGTATATTGAAGGCGAAATAACTATTGATTTAACAAGCTATCCTTCAATAAATTTTGGACTTATTGCAGCGAATAACTATGGAACAATAACAAACTGCGCGGTTGTTGGTTCAACTTATGCGCATATTATCATCAATGTAAAAGACACAGTTAACAGTTCAGACGAACCAAGCCACATTGTAGCAGGATTTGTTGCAACAAACGGCTCAACTGGCACGATTTCAAATTCACGAGTTGAAG
Source organism: uncultured Bacillota bacterium (assembly GCA_900551705.1). GTDB lineage: Bacteria > Bacillota > Clostridia > Christensenellales > UBA1242 > UMGS687. Next base: position 124,240 of record URWY01000001.1, read on the forward strand.
TTTCGATTACTTCAAAAGGAAATATTGCAGGATTTGTATATTCTAACTCAGGCACAATAGCATCATCGTATGTTTATGGTTCGATTATTAACAACACTGTTTCCACAACATCAAAAACTGCGGGCTTCGTTGGAATAAACGAATACGGCGGATTAATATTTACAAGTTATATTGCTGGCGACTATGTCGATAATCATCAATTCTCAACAAGCACAAGCAAAGTTGTTTATACAGCACATAGAGTTGGTGCATTCGTATACACTAACAGTGGCAAAATTTCAAATTGTTATGCAAATATTCCAGTAAGTTCGGCAGCGAGCCGTGCAAGCGGATTTGCGTATATCAACGAAAAAAGCGGAGAAATTGAGTATGGTTATTCGTCATGTTTAATGGCAAGTAACAGAAACTCACACACATCGTTTATTGGAAGGTCAGCGGAAGCGTTGCTTAATCGCGGAACAATCACAGAGTGTTTTGCTCTTGAAGATGCGGTGTTAAACATTGCTATTAAGGGAAATACAAATGAAGTTCAAGTTGAGTTTGCTAACTCCAAACTTGGTTCAAACGACAACATTTCTGGTCTAACAATTTTAAGGGCAACATTTAAAGAAATCTATGATGATAATAATGATCAAAATCAATATTATTATTACAATGATAATGGAACAAAACAAAAAATTTGCCAAATAGGACAGACTCCAAGGATTTATAACAATTCAGACTTTGTTGTATGGTCAAACGAAAAACTTGCAGATCCTAAAACATTTGCAAAGTTTGCGTTATCTAATGACAGCACAAATACAAACGGCGTTTGGTTCTTTGCAAAAGCATCAACTGAACAATCGTATGTAAATGACGGCAAATATTTGGTGTTAAAAACAGGTCGTCCAGAACTTGTTTCTCCAAATTTGATAGTGAGTGGACATCAAACATTCTCACATACTTCGCTTGACGAAACAACTGGCGAAACAATTTATCACTATATCAGTGCAGAAAATTTGGGCGGATTACATAATCCATACATCATTTCATCGGTTGACGACTTAGAATTGATTGCAGAGAACAAAAATAACTTAATTGGCGAAGATAAATATTACAGACTTGTAAATGATATTATTTATGAAACAGGAACTATTTCAAGTAAATTATATAAATATTATTTCTTAGGGAATTTGGAAGGCAATAGTTTCACAATCGGCAATTATGTTATTGACTCTTCGGAAAATATGGAATTTGCAGGTTTCTTTGCAGGAATTGGAAGCAGATTTAAACAAATGGGCTCAATTAAGAATGTCAACTTTGCACCAAGATATATCAACTTGCCAAACACGAACTCAGTTGGCGCAATTGCCGGAGTAATCTTTGGCGCAAACATCATAAATGTCAACATTGACGGCTTTACTTATGATAATGAAGGAATTGTCATTCTTGGTAAAAACGCAGTTGGCGGTGTTGCAGGTGTTGCACTTGGAAATTATTTGTTAAACAATATTAAGTCTAATATTTCAGTCAATGCCACATATAGAGCAAAATTAAGCGCACACGATGTTCAAATCTTTGACGAATTTAACCTTAATTCAATTTCACATGCTGGATTAATTGTTGGTGCAGTCGGTGGCTACGGAAAAGCAAATTACATTCAAACAAGCGGCGATAATGTTGCAATAGGTGAAAGTGTTGGTATGCTTTTCGGAAGTATTGGAAAGAATGTTGAAGCGACAGATCTTGTAGTTAAACAAAGTTCAAAACAATCAATCAAAGCAGATATCTATGCAGGCGTTATTGCAGGCGTAAGTGCTGGTAAATTAAGCAATATTTTGGTTGATAAAAATGAAATTAGCAAAAACTCATTCTTCGCAGATACAATTTATATTCCAATTGCGATAGGAAATGTCGTTGGTTATGTTGTTGGTGGAAGCATTGAAAATGCGATAGTTAACACAACAACTTATGTTCCAAGTGGTGTAACATTTGTTGGCGGCGCGGTTGGAATTATGCAAGACGGCTCACTTAAAAATATCGTTATAAACGGAAATATTTCAGCAGGCGAAGTTGTTGGTGGCGTTGTTGGTTACATCGGAATTGTTGAAGCAAAAGGATATACTGGCAACATAAAACGCGTTGAACTCGCAAAAGACAGCAAAATTTCAATCACAGATTGTTATCTCGTTGGAAATATCGTTTCGACAACATCAACTAACGAAGTCCGAGTTGGAACTGTTGCAGGTTTGATTAATGGTGTAAGTAAAGACGATGTAAGCATTTCGGACATCAATGTAAAATCGAATGCAAAAGTTACAATCACATTTAGCGATGGCTTAGTTTTAACAAAAAACATCATCTCAATTAGCAATTACTCATATAATACAACCAGTGTTTCAATTAGATATGGCATTGTAACGACTAAAAAAGCGACAAACGAAGGTCAAATATTATATGAACATATTGATGCGAATAAGAATAATCGTTTGTATATCGAAAAACCATACATATTCCAAATAAATTCAGAAAATGGAAATGTCGGAGTAAATGATACAACCTATGCTAAATGGGATAAAATAGGACAAGAAAAGAATGCGTAACCGCATTCTTTTTTTATTTTTTGAAATGTGCTTCTATTCGACTTATTATGAAATACATTCCGCCAGCGAGCAAGCAAAGTATGACGGTGCTTGTCATAACAAGGTCGAGTTTGAAAACTGTGCCGCCATAAACTATCAAATATCCAAGACCCGCTTTGGAAACCAGATATTCGCCCATGATTGTTCCAATCCAACTCATTCCAACATTAATTTTTAAAACAGAAATGAAGTCTGGCATTGAATTTGGAACGATGAGTTTGAAAAATATTTGATATTTTTTGGCGTTCATTGACCGCATAAGCAAGATTTTATCTTTGTCACAAGATAGGAATGAACCGAGCAAACTCAAAGTTGTGATAATTACGCAAATCAATATGCACATTACTATAATTGCTTTTGTGCCAGCGCCAACCCAAATGATGATTAGTGGCCCAAGTGCTATTTTAGGCAAACTGTTTAAAACAACAATATATGGCTCTAAAACTTTTTTAAGTTTGTCGCTCCACCAAAGCAGAACGGCGAGTAAATAACCTATTGCGGTTGCTAAAAGAAATCCAATTATAGTTTCATAAAGAGTTATGCCAATGTGCATAAAAAGTTCGCCAGAAACATAAAGTTTTCGCACAGTTTCTATCATACGCGATGGGGAACTCACGAAGAATGGGTCTAAAATTCCCCACATTGTAAACAATTCCCAAATCACAAAAATTGCAACCAAAATCAAAACTTGAATTAAGCGAATAATCCATTTTTCGCTTTCAATTTTTTTGAGATATTTTTTATGCTCTTGTGTGTAACTTTGATATTTTAACTTTTTTTCTTTAAATTTGCGTTTTAAGTTGAAAAATTCTAAAAATTTCTTCATAAGCACTCCTTTTTAACTCTCATCATAAATGACGAGTTCTTTCCAAATTTCATCAAAATAGTCGTGCGCTTTTTTGCTTTCTCGCCTTTTCAGAGGCGTGCCAAATTCTTTTAGGTCAATATCAACAATCTTTTTAACAGTGCCAGGCCTAGTGGACAAAATAATCACTCTGTCTGCCAAACTAACTGCCTCAGAAATGTCGTGGGTGACAAGTATAGCAGTTTTTTCTTCGTTGCTAATAATTTCAGAAACATTGTCGCAAACATTAAGCCTTGTTTGGAAATCAAGGGCGGAGAATGGTTCGTCTAAAAGCAAAATTTTTGGGTCAAGTGCAAGTGTTCTTATAAGTGCTACACGCTGACGCATTCCGCCAGAAAGTTCAGTAGGTTTGCTATTTCTAAAATTTCCAAGACCATATTTGTCAATAAGATTTGAAACTCGTGTTAAAAGTTCGGTATCTTTTTTGCGTTTTTGAATTTCAATCCCAATCGTCACATTTTTCCAAATTGTTCGCCAGTCAAAAAGTTGGTCGCGTTGGAACATATAGCCAATGTCAACTTCGCTTGTTTTTTTCTTTTCGTTGACATCATGACCATCTAAGTAAATGTGACCAGAACTTGGCTTTAAGATGCCGGCAATAAGAGATAAAATCGTTGTTTTGCCGCAACCCGAAGGTCCAACAATTGCAACAAATTCTTTTTCATAAACTGAGAAATTGACATCTTCCAAAGCGAGTGTTTCGCCATCTTTTGTATGATAAATCAAACTTACATTATCAAATTTAAGCACTTCTTTTTTATCATTTGTATTCTTTTTGATTTCTTTTCCTTCCTTTTCCATAAATTTTTTCCTAAATTATTTCAACCATTTTGTCATTTGTAAGGGTTTCCCTATATCATTTTATAGATAGTAATTTAAAAATGTGAAAGTCTAGAAGTGACAAAAAAGGGGCAATAAACATAAAATGAATTACAACGGAGGAAGTATGAAAATCATTTGTATTAAGTTGCCAAAATTTTTATCTTTTTTGTTAAAACCATTCGTTAAAAAAGATTAAAAAAAATATAGTTGTCAAAAATTTTACATATGAAAATTTTAATAGTAGGCATCTCGATTTTTGTTTGCCTTGTTTTAACCATTTTAAAAATTATAAATGTATGTAAGAATAAAAAATCTAAAATTGTTGCAACGGCAAAATTAAAAAGCCGTAAATTTTTGTTTTTAAAAGGTGAGCAAAACAAAATAATTTCCGACATTAAATTGAAAATTGAAAACAACGCACCAAAAGTATTTGACGCTCAAATTGATTATAAAAAACTGAAAAGTTCTGGGTTGTTTGAAGAAAAACCAATTTATAAAATTTTTGTAAGTGATTTGTGTTTGAAAAATAAAAAAATGATTTTCACTTTAAACTCGATTTGTAAAAAGATTTGTTTCACGCCTGTTGTGCTTTGCAATAGCGATGAAATATTAAACGAAATTTCAAAAGAATATAAAAATGTTAAATGCTTAAATGTCAACGACTTAAATCCGCAGATTATATTTGAATTAAATAAAATTAACATCAATTACAATCCAATATTTGAAAATATTGATGAAGGGTTTTTTGTAAATGATGAAAGGGCAGACAACTATCGCTATAAAGATTTACGGCTTGAAAGCAAACGCGTTTTAAAATCTTGCGATGTTCAGTGCTATAAGATTTTAGATTTTGACAATTCAAAAACGATTTTTCAAAAGCCAGAATTTCAAGTTTTAGAAATAATCAAAATTCAAAATAGTGCTGACAAAACTCAAACTTACAGTTTGAAAATAAATTTAAAACTTGATAGTGAGTTTATTAATATCAATAAAATTAACAACAAATTAATAGTTAATAAATTAGATAATAGCACGCAAATTTTTTATTTTTCAAATAATAATTTTAATTATTTCATTAAAAAACATAAAAAAAATGTGTTTTTGAGTGTCAAATTTGCAAATTTTAAAATTAATAGCAATTCATATTCAATTATGAACATATCTACATTTGATACGAAAATAAAAAGTATAAAATTAATGCTATTTGAAAATTATTGCAAAATGAAAAAATTGTTTGCGTTAAATTTTGTTTGTCCGAGCAAGAAAATAAGCAAACTTTTAAACGAAAATTTGAAAGATATTTATGTTAAACATTATTTCAATTTTGATAAAAACAAAAGTTATAAGTTTGATAACATAATAAAAATTGAGCAAATCGAAAAATTGTCTGCGGTTAAATTCCATTCGTTTGAATTTGCCACATTTTTGTTTAATGAATTTTTGGGAATCAAACAATTCGGTTCGTGTTTTAAAATTTCTCCGAAGTCAGATATAAATTTTTTTAGTTTTGAACTTGAATTGAGTGGCAAAAAATATCAAATTGAATATAAACAAAATAAACAAAAATATATTTCTTATGGCGGACTTGAATTTGTTAATTTGGACAATGTTAATTTAAAATTTGTGAGCGAAAATAGCATAACATTTTGCGGATAAAGTTTAATTGTGATATAATAAAATTATGGAAGAATTCAACGCAAAACGAATTCCACTTGCAGAAAGAATGAGACCAACAACTTTTGAAGACTTTGTTGGACAAGAACATATCGCAAGAAAGGGAAGTTTATTTAGACGAGCAATTGAAGCGGGAACTCTTGGTAGTGCCATATTTTTTGGACCACCAGGAACTGGAAAAACAACGCTTGCAAATATAATATCAAATATGGATAACGGCATTTTCAAAAAACTAAATGCTGTTTCAAGCGGTGTTGCCGATGCTAAAAAAATTATTGAAGACGCAAGAAAAGATAAATCATTATTTTCAAGACAGACTTATCTTTTATTAGACGAATGTCACAGATGGAGCAAAGCACAAAGCGACTGCATTTTAGCGGCAGTAGAAGATGGAACAATTGTTTTTATCGGAACAACAACAGAAAATCCATATCATAGCATGACGCCTGCAATTGTATCTCGCTCGAAAGTTTTTGAATTTAAACCTCTTGAAAAACAAGATATTAAAAAAGCACTTTTAAGGGCGGTTGAAGATAAGCAAAAAGGTCTTGGACAATTTAATATTAAAATATCTGACGAAGCGTTAAATCATTTGGCGTGGGCTGCTGGTGGAGATTTGCGTTCTGCCTATTCGTCTTTGGAACTTGCTGCTTTAACAACGGAACCAAACGAGAAAGGCGAAATAGTTATAGATTTATCCGTTGCGGAAGATTGTGTTCAACAAAAAGCGTTTTCGCTTGATGAAACAAAATATTATGATTATCTAAGTGCGTTTTGTAAGTCAATTAGGGGAAGCGACCCAGACGCCGCATTGTTTTATAGTTCACGCATGATTGAAGCGGGCGTAGACCCACAAATTATTGCAAGAAGGTTAATTGCGCACTGCTCGGAAGATATTGGAATGGCAGATAGCAATGCTTTGCTACTTGCAACTTGCGCGCTTTATTCAATCAAAAATTTAGGTGTTCCCGAAGCACTTTTGAATTTGTCGCACGCAATCGTTTATGCTTGCACTGCTGAAAAATCAAATTCTGTTTATCTTGCAATGGCAAAAGCGCAAGAAGCAGCAAAAAAATATCCAGATGCCGAAGCCCCTTATCATTTGAGAAATCATCCTTCAATAAATGACACTAAAAAAGCTAAATATAAATATCCGCACGATTATGGCGGTTGGGTTAAGCAACAATATTTGCCTGACGAATTAAAAAATGAAGTTTTTTACAATCCGTCACCAAATGGCAAAGAAAAGAATATAAAAGTAAAAAAATAAGTCAAAGAAATTCTTCGACTTATTTTTTAATAGTTGTCTAAAATGTTGTTCATTATTATAACATCACTGGCGGTGACAATTCCGAGAGGAATTTCCTTCAAACTGCCAGTTTTTGTTATTAAAATTGCAATTAATTTACGATTTGAATAAAACAAATTTAAAACTTCTTCTATTGTGGCGTTCAAATTCACAACTTCATAATATTTTGCTGTTGTTTCTGGGTTAATAATTTGTTCAACGGTTGTGTTGTTGATATAATCGTCAACATTTTCTTTTCTTTCAATCGCTTTACCAATTTCGTCAATAATTCTTTGACCATTTGCAACGCCAATTAAGCCGCCATCTTTGTATATAGGAATATTACTAAATTCAGAGGTCGAGATGAGTTCAATAATATCAATCAACTTAATATCATTTTGCGCACATAAAACATCTTTATGACAAATTACATCAAGTGCTTTTGGTGGAGTTTTAATTGCTTCTGCGATTTTTTCTATTTTTTCAACAACATCAATATGTGGTTCAGCAATAACAAAATCGTCATTTCCGCCATGAATGATAGCATTTCTAAGTCTACCAAAATCAATTAAATCATCTTCATATTTTCTAACTAAATAATTTATTGGGACAGCTTTTCTTATCAAATCAGAAAAACTCATACTTCTTTTAAAATTATGTTGAACTCTAATTGCATAGTCTATTGTGTTATATGCGTTAATAAATCTGCGTGCGTTGCTTTCCATTTATTTCTCCTATATATAGTTTACACACTTTACTAAAAATATCAAAAGAAACAAGCAAATTTTTAATAATAAAATAATTATAAAAATTTGTTGATTTTTTTTTAGTTTTAAAATATAATACTAGCGTTGCACTAGGTGGGGAGTTAGCGGTGCCCTGAACTTGCAATCCGCTATAGCAAGGCTGAATGGTTGGTGCGGCGGTTAAAAATTTTTGGATGAATTTTATCTTTTTATGATGAAATCAAGGTCTTATGCAATGTTTTGCTGTGAACCATGTGAGGTCCTGACGGAAGCAACATTAAGCAGATGTAAGCATGTGATGTAAGGAAGCTTTGGTGGAGTAAAAGGGTGGGGTGGCTCATAAGTTTTTGCCGACAAGTCAATCTGTGCAACTTTTGTTCCCATAGTTAAACGGATATAACATTCCCCTCCTAAGAGTATGTAATAGGGAATTTATATCCTTTAATTACGGGGTTTTCGTGGGTTTATGATTGAATTTTTGAAAGCATCAATAATTTTATCAATAGTTTTGTCCTAAATATAGTGTGAAATCCTAAAATTTATTATGTTCTCGTAGTTCAACGGATAGAACAAGAGCCTCCTAAGCTCTAGATGTGGTTTCGATTACCGCCGGGAACACCAAACTGACCACCATTTAAGGTGGTCTTTTTCTATAGTAAATCATATTTTACTCCTTTTTCTAAACTTAACATTAAAAGACAACATATCTATTCAGTATGGTTTTAGTATGATTATTTCAAAAACTTGTCCATAACCTGTGAAGCCTCATCATTATCTTCGTCTAAGAAATGGGCATAAGTTGATAAAGTCACATTTGGGTTTGCGTGTCCAGCAAATTTTGCCACAACTTTAACTGGTACTTTTTCTCTTAGTAATGTTGTAATAAAGGTATGTCTTAATGAATGACAACCAATATGTCTAATACCACCTTTATTTAAAACATAGTCAAGCCATTGAGTTATTGTTCGTGGGAATAATTGTTGCCCTGTTATTTTTACAAAAATCCATTCGTTTTCATTGTCCCATATTTCATAAAGCCTATTGTGTTCGTTGTCATACCAATTTTTGTATTCAAGTATGATTTCCATTAAACTTTGTGGAATAGGGAGTGTTCTTATAGATGTTTTTGTTTTAGGTGTTTTGGTGACTATGCCATATTTTGAGCCAGTATAGGTTGAACTTCTGTTGATTGTAATCTTTTTCGTATCCCAATTTATATCTTTCCATTGAAGCCCAACAAGTTCACCTTGTCTTAGACCTAGTGCTAAAAACATTGCCACCACTGTTTTCTTTTTTAAATCTTCAACATTATTCATTGATTTTAAAGTGTTTTGTAATTGTTTTGTTTCTTCAAGTGATAAGATGTCTTTCTCTTTTATTTCACCGCTTAGATTGTTTGGTTTTAAAACAAACTTACAAGGGTTTTTATCTATCAAATCAGTTTCTATTGCAAAGTTGAAAATTGCGTTTAAAACTTTGCGATAAACAAGTTTACTACCTTTGGAATATGGTCGTTCTTCTACTTTCTTTGTAAAGTATTCGTTTGCATTGAGTTTTAAAGCATTGCAAATCTTAATTGCATTTATCCATTGAATTGTCTTACCTTTTTTAGCATAAAAAACTGTATAAGTGCTAATATCATTTTCTCTGCAAAGTTTGTCAACATTTGTGTGTTTTATTATCTCATCAAGTGATTTCTTCAAAACTGCTGTTTCTTTTATGATTTTCTTGCTGTTTAAATAGTCTAGAATTTCTTGAATATCGAGTGGCTGAATTTCTTTCATTTTAAGGTTGCCTATTAAAACATTTAAATCTTCCACAATTTTTGTGTTTCTTACAACTGATGTTTTTGAGTCCTTTTGTTCGCTTCTTCTTAACCATTTTAAAGAGAATTCTTTAAAAGTAATTTCTTGCTTATTGCGAAGAAATGCTTGTTTTTGTTCTGCAATTTTATTTCTTACTTCGTTCTCAAAGTTGCTAGCAAAAGCATTTAATCTGCGTTTGTTTTCATTTTCGGTTATACCTTTTTCACGAGTATATGTTTTGTAAAATATCTTTTGTTTTGAATCTTTAACAAACACTTGAATGTCGTAAACTTCTGTTCCATCTTTTTTTATTCTTGGTTTTTTAGGTATGCTTGCCATTTTATCTTTCTCCTTTTTGTAAGTAATTTAGAAGGTCATCAAAGTTGACTAAAACTTTGTTTCCAGCAGTTAGAGAAATGACTTTTTTAGAACTACAAAGACAGCGAATAAAATAGGTAGATAGGCAAGTGTTTGGGTCTATCTCCTTTAATTCTTTTATCGTGGCATTGATTGTTCTATATCTTGCAGAGTTTTCATTTATCTTTGGAGTATCGCAATTTTGTGTTTCGTTTTGTTTCTTTATGGTTAAATCTGTAAATGAACGCATAAAAAGAAACCCTCCTTTTAAATTTAATTTGGGCTTCTTTTTGGTTGCACTCACGCACGAAAGAAAAAGACAGCTAAAAGCTTTCGATTTAAATACCATAAAAATATTAAATACTTGCTTTAGCTGTCTGTTGACTGTGCTGATGCTATTTATTAAAAACTGAAGCTGCCTGTTGGCTTTGCTAATGTTGAAAGTATTATAACACATTTTTAACAAAAAGCAATCAATTTGATAAAGATTTTTTAAATTTTTTTGAGAACTAAAAAAGACATTCCTTAAGAGAATGCCTTTTTGGCTATAATCTTGAATCGTTATACTTTGTAAAGTTGCTTGTTTCATAGCAATATTGTAGTATAAGCATTTTACAAAGTAAAGTGCAGCAACCTAAAAAATCGAAACTTTATTATTTTTCTTTGTTTACATTTTCTTCTTTCTTTTGTTTCTTGTTTTTCTTGACTTGTAAAATAAACATTACGATAGACAAAACAAGTGAAGCAATAATAATGACTGCCAGAATAGGGACAACTGCTGTGTCAAAGGCAAGTAAAGTTTTATCTGCAACATTTTGACTTTTAACACTGCTTGCCACTGTGATAACAAAAAGTATTAGCAAAATCATTTGTGAAAGATTTACCCATTTCATAGTTTTTCTCCTTTTAATAAATTTTGATTATTATAAAAAAGCATTTTCGTGCTGTAAAGCCTTGCGACCTAAACTTTTTTAATTTCTCAAATCTTTGCTTGGCAGTGTCTTTTTCTTTAGGTGGTATATTTTATTGAATTGTTTGTAAACAAGTGAGCAAAGTGTAAGCAACAAAGGCAAGCAGTATTATTTATTATCTTTTTTGCTTTGCAGCCTTAAATACCTATAAACAAGATTTCTGTCTTGCTCATCAAATCTAAAAACACCGAAACCACTTGTCAGTTGTGCATAATTCGGGTTGCCTATTCTTTTTAATAATTTTTGTCCTAGTGGAGTTATGCGATATTCTTCGTTTTCAAACAATAAGGAGTTTTCACTGATAACTTTTGCCTTGTATTGCTTGTCTTTTGTAAACTCTATAATATCTCCAACTTTTAGACCGAGTTTATAAAAATTGATTGCTTTTTCGTGTTTAGTTAAAAGTTTAGGCTCACAACAAACACAAATATCTTCATTGTCTTGAATCCAATTCAATTCACATTTTGGACATCTTTTCATTTTGCACCGCCGTTTAATCTTTCCCAGCGGTCATAAAGATTTTTGTCGTTATCATCAAACTTGAAAACACCGAATCCGCTTCCAAGTTGTCTTGCTTGTTCTTCACTTTGTCCAACTTTTTGTAAAAGCAAAACACCGAGTGGAGTTAAAAAATATTCTTTATTTTCAAACATAACTGTTCGTTCTCCACAAACAGTTGCTTTGTATTGCGGGTCAAAAGTGAATTCAATAATGTCTCCATTTTTAATACCCATACTATAAAATGTTTTTCTTGGAGCTTTCTTTCCGTGCTGCTTTGTAAGTGGGGTTTCAATGGCTAAATTTTCATTGTAAATAATTTCCGCATCATCAAGTAAACTCGCAATATCTTTCATAATTGAAACCGCATCTTCTGGTTCAATATTAAAAAATTCTCGTTTAGGGTTTATGCGTTTGTCGGGTGCAAGTTTGCCGATAAGTCTATGTATCATCGTTTCCGCTTGCTTGTATTTAGTGGTTTTTAAAACTGCATACATTTCAAAAGGCAAGGGAATGCCAGTTGCTTGTGAAAGTTCCCAAATTCTTCTATCTAAATTGTCAGTTTGACCAATTTTTACCCAATTTTCTTTAAAACAAGGGTTGGTCAGAACATAAACATATCCTTTATTTTCCATAAAATAAAAGTGCCCTCCAGTTAAGGAAGGCACAGTCCTATTCAAAACAAACCTTCCATTGTTGCGACACAATTCCTAGCCTAGTAGGTGGAAGCATTTGTATGAAAGGCGAAAAAAGCCATTCCTACTTTGGCTAAAAATATTGAATTGTGTCGCAATTGTATGATAGCACATTTTTCATGAAAAAGTCAAGAAAAGTAATTTATGTTCTTAAATTTTTACTTTTCTTGAATATTGACAATTAGGGTCTCTGTTTATTATTAATATTATTTGTAGTGGATTGATTATTAATATTATTTCCAACTATTTCTTTACAGCTTTGATTTAATGTTTTCCCCCTATTATTTGATGATTGATTTAAAGTTTTACCATCATTTAACTTTTTTGTTATCATAAAATTAATCCTCCTTAAAACTATATGTAACGTTGTTGAGATAATAATTAACACAATTATTAGAAAGCCTTATGCCTTCAAAATTAACTTCTATATCTAAGTTAGTTATAATGTTTATCATACTTACAAGTTGCATTGATATATTTAAAATCAATGCATCATTTTGAATTAAATTTTTTAATTTTTCCACACATTCTTTTCCAGTAAAAACTAGTTCCATTGAATAAGTATCTTTATCGCTTTGAACGACATTGGTCTGAATATTATCTTTTAAAACAAAATTTAATTCTTCAAATCCAGTGTTTTTATTAGCTGTTAAGCTTGTAATTTTTATTTTATTTAAAGGATAGTTCGTACTTTTATAAAACAAAGTGATTGATAAATAATTCTCATCAATTTTATCTTTTTCGTGAGCAATATAATAATTACAACTCATATTATTTGAATTATCAATGAAATTTTTATTTAAGCCGGAGTGTATTTTGCAGTTAAATGTTAACAATATATTAGAATACTTTTCGTTGCGTGTTTTTTGATTTTCATTCTTAATTGTCCAAGCAACGCCTCCCAAAGTCAAAACTCCGCCACAAACGGCAGCAAACACGTTTATTATACTATTAAACAAACTATTGGTTGCAGTCGCTGACTTATCATAAAAGACCTCATAAATAAAAAACACCCACAAAACTAGCGTAAATAAAATGGCAATTATAAAAATATAAAAATATTTGTATGGCTTCTTATTTAAATTAATGTTAAAAAATGCAGTGTATAAAATTGATATTGTCCAAATTACGCACAATACACCCAAAGTTGCTCTATATACTATTGATAACCAACCTGTTTCTTTATTAATAGAAAACTTTTCTATTATCAAAAGAACTGTTGATAACAACAAAGAAATTGATAAAATTTCAAATTTGTTATTTAAAAGTTTTGTGTCGATAATCATTGACCCTATTGTAGTTGCAAGCAATGTTATATTAAAAAATATGGTAAAAACAAGTAAAACGATTGAATTTGAAACATCAATATTCCAAATAAACAAAATAGGCAACACATTTACCATTACCCCTAGAAAAAAGAAAGGAAACGAACTTAATTTATCATAAACATTTCTTTTATCGATTTGATTAATCTTCTTTTTTAGAATAGCATAAAATATTGTGAATATAAAAATTAAAACAGAAGCTATGCAAGTATATGTTATTGATAACCAAAGCTTATCACAATAACTAACAGCAGCCGAAATAATCAAATTAGGAATTAAGAATACAAATATTGACCAAAAAGCAAATTTTGTTTTTCTGCGTATTTTTGCTTCTTTTTCTTTTATTTCTAGTATTTCATATAATTCTTTTAATGACTTATTAGTAGATAAAAATTCTTCAAAGTTTAAATTCGTTATATTAATAAGTTTATCATAGGTGCTTTTTGCTTCAATTTCCATATCATTAAATTTTGTTTGCAAATCTGCGTCATTATTTACATTGAAAAATTTATAAAAAATAGTTTTATCTTCTACTTTTTCAAATATGACTTTAAGATTTTTAAAAAGTGCAAGATTTGTTAATGCTGAATCAATAGATTTTTTTAAACTCTCATCACTACAAATTTGTTTTCTTGTTCTTTCATAAGAAAGAAAAAGTTCCTTTTTGATTTTTTTAACTTCTTTTAGTGAAACATTTAAATCTTTAAGAGCTTCATAGTTTATTTCTTCCATATTAAACCTCTTTTATATTTTAGCACATTTTTCTTGTAAAATGTCTATTTTTGACAAAAATAATACAAAAATAAATAATCTATAGTTCAACTGTAGTAGCATATACTAGTAGATGAATATATTAAAACTATACTTTTTGTGGTTGCAATGGGGTTGCAACTGAGTAAATCTGTAGTTCTAACGAGTATAGACAACATATAGACAAAGTATAGAAGCCCCTTGTTTTCAACAAGAGGCTTGCAAGTAATTACTTCTATTTTCTTTTTTTCTTTATGCACCTTGTTTTACTTACAAGGTGCATTTAACAATTATTTGTAATCTAGGTGTCTACAAGTAGCGTGCAAATAATAACTAAGTTCTAATCTAGTTTCTTGCTCCTTGTTGCTAACGCCAATTTTTAGGGTTATTGTTTTCAGTATAATCTGCAATATACTTAAGCCATTCCAAATCCAGTTTATACCATCTAAGTTTGTTTTGTGGAATATATGGGTGTGTTCTTAAAGTGGTTTCAATAAACATATTATCACTTAAAAATCTTATGCTGTTTTGAATTGCTTTTCGCCCAAGTCCGTATTTGTTCCAACGAGATTGTGTCATATAAAACCATTCGTGTGGTTTCTTACTGCCATTTGTGATAAAGAATTCATTTTGTAGTGCACAATAAACATCTGCTATATTTCTTGCTTTAACTCTATTCATTTTGCTTTTTGAAATAGTTGTGATATAGTTATAGAAGAATTGAAATACTCCAATAGGCTTTATTGCTGCTCCACTTTGTTTTTGTATTGACATAAACAAGTCCCTTGCTTGCTCGTGTGGTAGTTTCATTTCTTGTGTGGTTTTGATTTGTTGATTATTCATTTTTTTGCTCCTTTTTATTTTAATTTCTAAAAGGACAAATGACTATTTCATCAATAATTTATCAATAGTTTTTTATGAAAATTATTGCAAGATACAAAAGTTATTGAACGAAATCTTAAAAACAAGTTTTAAACATTCAAAAACTACTGAACAAAATGAAAGATATAACATATTTTGTTCAAGCCCCTCAGGACGAGTGAGTTCTCCTAAGGGAAAATTAGGGGTTCGATTCCCTTTGGGAACGCCAAGCGAAAATTGTCGAGCTTATGGCTCGATTTTTTGTTACCAAAAAATACAGCGCTTTTTTGCTCGCAATTTTCGCTATACCGACCAAACGCAAAATTGTAAAACAATTTTGGTCGGTACTCTCGTGCGAAGAAATTTCTGCGAAGGAAGTGATGGAGGTTAATGATAAGTATAAAGGAATTGAACTAAGCGTTAAGAAAAAATTGCCAGTGGCAAGTTTTTTAGCGCTGGCGTGAAAGCGAGCATCGACCAGCAACGGGTTGCTAGCGAAGCGGAGCGATTCCCTTTGGGAACGCCAAGCACTTGCGATGGAGAGCGATTAGCTCTCCATTATTTTTTTGCTTGCAAAAAAATTGCGGGCAAAAGCCCGCGCGCAAGTGCGGGGTACAATTTCATCACATACTGAATTGTGGCATAAATTCACCATTTTAAATATCATGTATTAATGATAATATAAGGAGTTTTTATGCCAAAAACAAATTTTTGCAATAGCCAAAATAATGACGACTGGAAACAATATATTGAAAATTCCAATTCAAATAATATGCAATATATTACTGGGCCTATGGGACCAACAGGTCCTGCTGGTGCAACGGGTGCAACGGGTCCAACTGGCGCCCAAGGGTTAATGGGAGAAACTGGTCCTAAGGGTGACACTGGTGCAACAGGGTTGCCTGGTGCAAATGGTTTAAACGGAGCAACAGGAGCGGTTGGCCCGCAAGGTGTGACAGGCCCTCAGGGGGTGATGGGCCCGCAAGGTGCGACTGGTGCAAAAGGAGATACAGGTCCACAGGGAGAAATTGGGCCTCAAGGACCAACTGGACCAAAAGGAGAAATGGGGGTTCAAGGGCCAATTGGGCCAAGGGGTGAAGATGGGCAAATATCCAATCAAAATGCAACAATATATAGCATGGCTGGGCAAGATTTAACAAGTGGCAATCCATTAACACTTTCATCTATTAAAACAAACAATGGGCTTATCGTGGGCGGAACAACAATAACCGTGCCTGCAACTGGAACATACATTGTTAGTTATTGTATGAATAAAGCGACAAATGCAGCAGGAACAGATAGCGTTTCAATCGCAATAGACGGAACAATGGATAGAACAACTTCAAGACCATTAAGCGACTCGTCAACAACATGTGGTCACTTTGTAATGAATTTAGATGAAGGAAATGCACTTTCGTTGGTCCCGGTTGTAATTAACGCGACAAGGCTTGAAGGAAGCGGAGGACCATGTGCGACTCTAACAGTCATCAGAATTGCGTAACAAAAACTATAATAAAAAAACAATAAATTAATTTTATTGTTTTTCTTTTTCTTTTTTCAATTTATCTGCATTCGCATAGCAATTACCTTTTGAACTAAAAGGAACGCCATTAAGCATATTTTTTACTGGATTTTTTTGTAAAACTTCAAAGTTATTATTAACAGCATCAAACATCATGCATTTGCCTTTGAGATTTTCAACAATCACAAAAGCGTGTCCGTCAGGTGAATTGTCATTTTGAAATTTCACATTTTTACTGATTATGTAATATGATTTTAGCCCAGTCATAAGCCATAAATTATGTGCAACGCTTGCAAATTCAACACACGCGCCGCAATTTGCGTTTTCAAATTCTTTGATAGATGGAACTAAAATATCGTCATTATCATTGAATGTGATTTTTGAAATCTCTGCTCTTTTTTTCATACCCGCAGTATTTGCAATATTACCGAAATAATTGTTTTCTGTTTCAATGATTGCTCTCAAAGCCGCACCAGACAATTTAAAACCGATGCTTATGTATTTTTCAAGATTATCAAAGAAGTTATAATAAATTAGTTTATCATCAAGTTTAAAACCTTGCAAGAAAAGCCTATTTGAGTAAATTGTGTCTTCCGCAGCAAAAAATCCGTTATTTTCGTAATTTTTACTTAAAATTTTAATCAAATAATCTATTTTTTTAATTTTTTCATCATTGTTTTGTTCATTTAATATCTCTAAGCAAAGTGCTTTTGAGTTAGGTTCAGCGCCATATCTCACTGCAATTCCGCTTGAATTCATGTCCATACCATTAAATTTTTCCATAGTAACTCCGTAAACTTTTTTATCTTAACATTTACCGCGCCTTGTTGTCAATTAATATTAACTTAATTGATGATTTGTGTAGGAACGGTAAAAATTTTCTTTTTGATAAAAAAGTGTTGACAAAATGTTTTTTTGTGGTAATATAATAATATAACAGCAAAAAAGGAGAAAGTTATGTTGTTTGCTATGATCAATAATAATAACAATAATAACAATTGTTTGAGCATCTAGTGGTCATAGTTTAATTCATGCAAAATCTTCAAACAATGGTCACTAAACGGCCATTGTTTTTTTAAATTTTCAAGGAGAGTTTGTATGAGAAAAGTTTGTAGCGGAATAAGAGATTGTAATTTACCTTAATAAATATTTAGAAGTTAAAAAGAACAAAAAATAAAAATCAAATAAAATAAAAAATAAATTAAAAGAGGTAAATTATGAAAATTATAGAAGATAAATATATTAAATTAGATGTTTTAGATAAACAAAAATACATTAAAATTATAAAAGATAGATTTGAAAGAGAACTTGCTGGCACGCTTGATCTTGTTCGTGTTTCTGCGCCACTTCTTGTGACAGAAAAATCTGGTTTGCAGGACGATTTAAGCGGTGTTGAAAGAAAAGTTGAGTTTGACATTTTGAAAGATGGAGCAACTTTACAGATTGTTCAATCTTTGGCAAAATGGAAAAGATTTGCACTTAAAAAATACAAAATTGCTATGCACAAAGGTTTATACACAGATATGCAAGCGATTAGAAGAGATGATAAAATGGACGAAACTCATTCCATTTATGTTGACCAATGGGACTGGGAAAAAGTTATTTCAAAAGAAGATAGGACGATTGAATATTTAAAACAAACTGTTTGTTCTATTGTAAAGGCTATTAAGCGAACGAGCGATTATTTAAAACGCAAAAGCGGCCTTGATTTTCCAAAAATCAAAGAAAAAGTATATTTTATAACAAGCCAAGAATTGTTGGATATGTTCCCTGGCAAGACAGACAAGGAAAGAGAATATGAAATTGTGAAAAAATACAAAACCGTGTTTATAATTGGCATTGGCGAAAAACTATCTGACGGCAAACCGCATGATTTAAGAGCACCAGATTATGACGACTGGACACTCAACGGAGATTTGATGTTTTATGACGAAGTCTTGGACATCGCGCTTGAAATCAGTTCAATGGGCATAAGGGTAGATAGTAAAAAACTTAGCGAGCAACTTGAAAAAGATGGCAAACAAGACAGAATGAAATATGATTATCATAAACAAGTTTTCGCTGGCGAATTGCCTTTAACTATTGGCGGCGGAATTGGACAAAGCAGACTTTGTATGCTTCTTTTAGGAAGGGCACACATTGGTGAAGTTCAATCAAGTTATTGGGACGAGAAGACAATTAAAGAATGCGAACAACAAAAAATTGAATTGTTGTAAAATGAAAACATCTAGCAAATGCTAGGTGTTTTTTTTGTTGGAAAAATTTTGGAAAATAAATAATTATGTATATAATATAAATATGGTTACATTATTAATTTTAGATGGCTATGGAATTGGTCAAAACAACAAAAAAACGAATGCAATTTATAAAAATTCGCCAAATGTGGAAAAACTTTTAAAAAATTATCCATCTTCTACGCTTGTTGCAAGTGGTGAAGGTGTGGGGCTTTCAAAAGGCCAGATGGGCAACTCCGAAACGGGACATTTAAATATTGGCGCTGGGCGAATTGTTTATCAAAATCTATCACGCATAGACAATATGATTGCGGACGACTCATTAAAAAATAACAAAGTGATGTTGGAAATTGAAAAACATGTTAAAAAAAGTGGCGGAAAAATTCATTTGATGGGATTGTTGTCTGACGGCGGCGTTCACAGCCATATAAATCATTTGAAATATTTGCTTAAATCGTTATCAGAAAAAGGTTTAAATCTTGTTTTGCATTGCTTTTTAGATGGCAGAGACACCAAGTTTGACAGCGGTGTTAACTACTTAAATGAAATACAAAATTTTATTAAAGAAAATGGAATTAATTGTGAAGTCGCGGACATTGTTGGCAGAGTTTATGCAATGGACAGAGAAAGGCGATTTGACAGAGTTGAAAAAGCATACAATATGCTTGTTGGAAAACTAGATGATGTTGAAATTACCGAAAATTTGCAAAATTCGCTTCAAAATTCTTATAAAAATGAGGTTTATGATGAATTTGTCAAACCGATTAAATTGAAAAATAGCAGCACAATCAATGAAGGCGATGCGATTCTTTCATTCAATTTTAGAACGGACAGAATGAGAGAACTGATTTCTGCATTTGGTGATAAAAATTTTAAAGAATTTGATGCAATTAAATTTAAAGATTTGTATATTGCAACAATGACGCAATATGACAAAACTTTTGGTTTTGCGCATGTTATTGTTCCTGAACTTGTGATTGAAAATTGTTTGTCAAAAGTGTTAAGCGAGAATGGAAAAAAGCAATATCGCGTAACTGAAACAACAAAATATGCACATATAACATTTTTCTTTAATGGCGAAATTGAAACGCCTTTCCCAGGAGAAGAAAGAATATTGATAGATAGCATAAACACGCAAGATTTTTCAAAATATCCAAAAATGCGAGCAAAAGAAATAACTGAAAAAGCGTGTGAGGCTATTCTTTCAAAGAAATATGATTTTGTTTTAATTAATTTATCCAATTCAGATATGATTGGACATACTGGCGATTTAAAAGCGACTAAAAAAGCAATTCGATTTGTTGATAAATGTGTTAAAAAATTGGCGGAAGCAAGTTTGAAAGTTGAAAGCGATTTGATTGTAACCGCCGACCACGGAAATGCAGAATTGATGATTGACGATAATGGCGTGAAGGTGACATCGCACACAACAAATCGTGTTCCGATTGTTTTGGTGAGCGAAAAATACAAAAAATGCACTTTAAAAGACGGCAAGTTGGCAGATATTGCTCCAACAATTTTGAAATTATTAAATATTGAAAAACCTGTTGAAATGACAGGTGAAAGTTTATTGTTAGACGAAAGCAATCAGTTTTATGTTTGTCCATCAACAGATCCAGTTGATCCAAAAAATAAAAACTTTGAGAACAATTTAATTGATTATGCAAAATTAATAACAACAAGTGGCGCGGACTTTTTGCATTGCGATATCATGGACGGCAAATTTGTTGAAAGAAAGACTTATGATTACAATACTTTAAAAAAATTAAACACAAGCACGACAATTCCGCTTGATGTGCATTTGATGACCCAATTTGATATGTTAGAAGTAAAAGAATTCGTTCATGCTGGCGCAAATATTGTAACTTTGCATTTAGAAAATTTTATTAAATATGGCAAATTGAAGGAAAATAAAATAAAAAGAATTACAAAATATTTTGCAAAAACAAATTGTTTGTTTGGACTTTCAATTAAACCAAAAACTGAACTTGAATATTTGGAAAAAGTTTTGCAATATGTGGATTTGATTTTGGTTATGAGTGTTGAACCTGGCAAGAGCGGACAAAAATTTATTGAAGAATCATTTAACAGAGTTGCTAAAATTAAAGAAATTAGAAACTCGAAAAATTTAGAATTTTTAATTGAAGTTGATGGGGGGATTAATCCAGAAATTTCTTATAAATTAAAAAAACTTGGTGCGAATATGGTTGTTTCTGGAAATTATATTTTTAAATCAGAAAATAAAAGAGAAACAATAAAAATGTTTAAATAATTAAAAAATATTGAAAAAATTAAAAAAAATATGCTTTTTTGCATATTTTTTTGTTAAAAAATATTTTGAATTGAAATTCCAATCACATGTTTATAACCCATTAAATAAAACTTAACGAGTTTCAAACTTTCATAATATTGTTCCTTATTACTATTTTTTGTTGCGGTTTGCATTTTGTTGATTTCCACGCCTATATCTTCTATATCTTTGTGATTTACGAAATTGCAAAGCACGCTTTCTTTTGCTGTCCAATATTCTTCGAGTTCGTTCGTCTGTGCAATTAGTTTTGTGTCGTTGATGTCATCAAGTGCGATAAAATTTTCATAAATTGTATCAACACGCGCTTCGACTTCTGCCAAATATTTATCCGCCAACACTTGTTCAACAACGCATACTGCAATTAAAAGCAGAATTATAATTGTAATGTTGATAAATTTTTTCATGCTAGGTTCTCCTTTTTATACTCACATTGGAAAACCTTTCCTTTGCCTTTCTTTGTTTGAAAATAAATTTTGCCATTGCCGTCAAGCGTTGTTACTAAAATATCTTTGACTTTTTTAGTTTTTGTTTTTTCCAAAATCCAGTTGATAAATCCTTCATCAATATTTGCAATTTTTACATTGTTTTTCATAATTGAGCCTTCGGAAATTATTGTCACAGGAATTACAGTTTGTTCTTTGTCTGGAATAATGTTAATTTCTTTTTCATTTTTAACAATTTGCGAAGTTGCTAAATCTTGAATTGTTACAGGAGAACTTTCTTTTTTTGGCAAAACATTTACAGTTCCATTTGTTTCAACAATTGCATATTGAATTTCATCTATTGAAAAATAGTTGCAACCGCGAATCGACTCAAACAAATCGTCAAGCGAGATGTTAAGTTTTTTAAGTGCTTCATAGTCAATGCCTTCAGGGTTGATAACAATAACTGGCTTACCACTGATAACTCTGTT
Source organism: uncultured Bacillota bacterium (assembly GCA_900551705.1). Classification (GTDB taxonomy): domain Bacteria; phylum Bacillota; class Clostridia; order Christensenellales; family UBA1242; genus UMGS687. The sequence goes on from URWY01000001.1 coordinate 146,498, forward strand.
CATAACATCGCTTTTTCTTGTTATAATTGTTAAGAAAAAATGCACAGTAACAAGAGTGAGTAGGGGAACAACGCCGTGTAAAACTGGCACAGAACTTTCTGCCATTGGAATAGTTGCTAGGTCTGCAATTATTAAAGTTAAAACAAGCTCAAAAGGTTGCATTTGACCGAGTTGCCTTTTTCCCATTAACCTAAAAACAAATAAAACTAATGCGTATATTAAAATTGATCTAAGTAATAATGTAAACATACATATATTTTTATTAATTTTAAAAAAAATATGCAAATTTGCATATTTTAATTATTATTTAAGTTTTTTATGTAGCATCTTCTGCGTTTATGCCTTTCATGTTTAAAGTTTTTCCATTGATTTTGTATTCTTGAATTATCTTCTAAATTTAAGTTTGTTTCGCACCATTTAATGTCTAAGTCAATCATTGAATCAATAAAAAATTTCATTATAAGTGCATTTACGCCTTTTGCTCTATATTCTGGAAGAACCCCAGTGAGAGCAAGGTCTACGCCTTCTGGTTTTTTAATTGCTTTAAAAATTTTTAGTATTGCAGGGTGAATAATCTTTCCCTTTGTTTTTTGAATAACTTTTGTAATTGAAGGAATTGCAAAACCAAAAGCGACAACTTTATCGTTTTCATCAACTATTGTCATAAATAATTTTTGATTTAGAAACAATCTAAATTGTGAAATGATTTGATTTCTAAGTTTGTCTGTGAAAGGGATTGTTCCGTAAAGTGGAGCGTAAACTTCGTCAACAACTGCAAAAATGCCGTCTTTGTATTTATTTATGTATTCAGTCATATTTTTTGCTGTGCCGTATCTCAAATTATATTTTTTCATAACGGCTTCTGCAATTCTGTTTACTCTTTCATTATGTGCTGCTGGTTTGTAAAGTTTATATTCAACATAATCAACTTCTTTCGCATAACCGCATTTTTCCATCAATTCTGGATAATATGGATAGTTGTATTGTTCTTCAAAAGTTGACAATTTGTCAAAACCTTCAATAAGCATTGCTTCGCGGTCTAGGTCGTTAAAACCGAGTGGACCATGAACCAAATTCATACCTTTTTCGCGAGCGTAGTTTTCAACTGCATAAAAAAGTGCTTTGGCGACTTTTTCATCATTAATGCAGTCAAATCTTGAAAATCTAACACGCTTTTCGCCAGTTTTATCGTTATATAATTTTTGAATAATGCCAGCAATTCTGCCAACTACTTTGCCATTTTCTTTAGCTAAAAAATATTTTGCTTCGCAATCTTCATAAGAAACATTTTTTTTAGGGTCAAACATACTTAATTCGTCTGCTGTGATTGCTGGGCAAAAATATGGATTATTTTTATATAATTTATTAGGAAATTCAACAAATTCTTTTCTTTCTTTTTTTGTTTTTACTTCAATTATTTCAATCATAAATGCACCTTTTGTTAAAATTAGCAAACTGATTGTAACATATTAAAAGATTAAAATAAAGTGTTTTTACAAAAAAAGTTTTTCTCCAATAAAAACTTGTTTAACATCGTTTAGTGATTTGATTTCATTCACATTAATGTTATATAAATTTGCGATGCTGCTGAGAGTTTCGGTTGGTTGAACGATATGGCAATATTGAGATGATGGTGGAATTATTAACACATCACCAAAACTAACATTTTTGAGTTTGCCGTTTAAAAGATTAAATTCAGAAACATCGAAGTTGAATTTTTTCGCAAAATTTTCTGAATCAAAAACGCCATTTTCAAGAGTGTATACCTCGTCACTTTTTTTAACTCGATAGAACCAAGGTTGATAGTTGTTATATAAACTTATTTTCATAAAATTCTCCAATTAATAAAATATATATTCATCAAAATGCAAATTTTGAACTTAAAATAAAAAGTTTTTTGTTGAAATTTTGGTGATATTCAAATTTGCTTTCTAATATATTTAAACGAGAGGAAATTTTGAAATCACTTTTTAAAACGGTTGCATATATAACCATATTTTCAATTATAACCCGCGCACTTGGGTTTATTTTTCGAATATATCTATCAAGAGCATTAGGAGCAGAAGCATTAGGTTTGTATCAGGTTTCTATTTCTGTTTTTATGGTTCTTTTAACAGTTGTAACTTCTGGAATGCCGGTTGTTATTTCAAAACTAACAGCAAAATATTATGCACAAAATGATAAAAAATCAGAAGGCAGTTTGATGACAACTGCGCTTTTAATATCGCTTATTACATCAATAATTTTAATTGCTTTTGTGTTTATATTTAAAGGATTATTTTCCAAAATTTTCGCAGATGATAGATGTTATACTATCTTGCTTGTTATGTTGCCTGCAATTTTATGCAGTGCTATTTACAATGTTTTTCGCGGTGCAATGTGGGGACATTCCAACTATTTTTGCTATTGCATAACAGAACTCTTTGAACAAGTTGCAAGGATTGCAATTTGCGTGTTTATGTTATCGTTTGGATTCACATCACTCAACCCATCAATAAGTGCTGGTTTGTCGTTGACGATTGCGGCTGTATTATCGGCGATTTTAGCAATGGTTTTGTATTTTGTTTATGGCGGAAGGTTGAACAAGCCAAATGATATTTATAAGGAAATTTTGAAGTCGTCAACTTCTATAACTGGTGTTAGAGTGGCATCAAGTTTGGTGCAACCAATTATTGCTCTTATCATTCCTGCTAGACTTATTTCCGCAGGTTACACTAGCGCACAAGCGATGAGTATTTTTGGAATTGCACTTGGAATGACAATGCCACTGTTATTTATTCCTGTCACGCTTGTTGGTTCGCTCTCAATGGTTCTAATTCCTGACATTTCAACTGCTATTGTAAAAAACGACACTGAACATGTTAATAACAGAATTTCATCATCAATTTTGTTCACGCTTATAATTACATTCTTGATGATACCTTTGTATATTGGCGCAGGGGATAATATTGGTTTGTTTTTCTATGATAATTTGCAAAGCGGACAACTGCTTGCAGCTGCTGCCTGGACAATGCTTCCTTTTGCGCTTATTAACATAACTTCGTCGATTTTAAATGCTCTTGGGCTTGAAGTGAAATCGTTTGTAAACTATATTGTCGGTTCAATATTCATGTTTATTTGCATAATTTTCTTGCCAAAATTAATTGGAATTAGAGCGCTTATTTTAGGAATGGGTTCATGCGTAACTGTTGCATCTCTTTTAAATATTAGAATGATAAAAAAGAAAACAAATTTAAAACTAAATTTGTTTAAGCCTATTTTAAAATTGTCGATAATTTCATTGCCAACTGCTGCACTTACATATTTTGTGACAAGTCTGCTTTCAAACTTTATGCCATTATTTTTCAATCTTGCCATTTCTTGCACACTCGGCGCAATAATGTTTGTTTTGCTTTGTATGGTGTTTAAAATCTTAAACATTCAAAGTATGTTTGTTGAAATAAAAACATATTTTAAATCTAAAAAGAAAAAGAAGGTTAGTTAATCCAACCTCCATCTATTGTCAAACATTGACCTGTTATGAATGATGCGTCTTCTGACGATAAAAAGTAAATTGCATTTGCAACATCGCTTGGATATCCAATTCTGCCAAGCGGAGTTTCATCTATTATCTGCTGTTTTTCTTCTTCGGAAAGTTCGCTGTTCATATCGGTATCAATCAAACCAGGACAAACGCAGTTGACATTGATATTTGATGGGCCAAGTTCTTTTGCGAGTGATTTCATAAGCCCAATTTGACCTGCTTTACTTGCGCAATACAAACTCTCGCAAGATGAGCCGTTCAAACCCCAAATTGAAGAAACAAACACAATTTTTCCGCTTTTTTGGTCAATCATTGATGGCAAAAATAGTTTAATTGTGTTAAAAATGCCTTTTAAATTGGTGTTTAACATTTCGTCATAATCATTTTCAGTTAAGTCGATAAAAGGAGCAATTTTGCTTGTTCCAGCATTTGCAATTATGACATCAATTTTGCCAAAAGTTGACAAAACAGAATTAGCAACAGTTTGCATTTGACTGAAAGAAGCGACATCTGCTTTAAATGATTGAACGATTGAACTTGGATATTTTTTGTTGAGTTCGATAATTAAATTTTTTGCTTTTTCTTCCGATTTTAGATAGGTGAAAGCAATATTGAAGCCTTTTGATGCAAAAAGTTCAACTGTTTTTTTGCCTATTCCGCGAGTTCCGCCAGTGATAAATACATTTTTATTCATAAATTTATTATATCATCACTCATGGAAAATCAAAAATAATTTATCAAATCTTGCTTAAATAGTTTGAAAAAATCTTTTTTAATTATAAACTATTTGTATGAAAAAGATTGAAATAATAGCAAGTGAAAAAGATAAAGTTTTAAATTTAGTTTCAAAAAATATTTCTGAAATCAGTTTTGCCTATGCGAATAAACTTTTGAGGCAAAAGGATATTAGGGTGGACAATAAAAAAGTTGGCGACAATGTTATGGTGCAGCCAGACAGCATTATAACTGTTTTTGTGCCAGACGATGTTATGGCTAAACAAGAAATCGCTTTTGATATAGTTTATTCAGACGATAAGTTACTTATAGTTTTTAAACCAAAGGGCATTGAAGTGACAGGTGAAGGAATAAATCTTTCCAATCTTGTTTGCAAAAAACTTGAAAATAAAAATATTTTTGCGCTTAATAGGCTAGACCGCAACACCGAAGGGCTTGTTTTGTTTGCTGTTGGTAAAGACAATTATAACAATATCAAAAAAAGCATGAACAAAGGTGAAATCACAAAAGTGTATATGGCGGAAGTTGTTGGAGTTCCAAAATGGGACGAATTAACAGCGGTTAATTATTTGCAAAAAGATGAAGAAAAAAGCGAAGTTAAAATTTTTGACAAACCAGTTAAAAATTCCGTTAAAATTGAAAGTCACTTTATGGTGGTAAGCAGAACCAGCGGCGGAACAAGCATTCTTGCTATTGAAATCAAAAACGGCAAAACTCATCAAATAAGGGCTCAACTTGCGCATTTAGGTTTTGCTATCGTTGGAGATGGTAAATATGGCAAAAATGCAGATAATAAAAAATTTAAGTCAAAAACTCAAAAATTAACTGCAATTAGGCTTAAATTTGCATTTAAAGATGCAAGTTTAAGATATTTGAATGATAAAGACATAGAAGTAAAGCCAACTTGGCTGAAAGTGTAGGTATGAAATGAATAGAGTTGTTGTTATCACAGGAGTGTCGTCAGGAATTGGTTTGCAACTTGCAAAAAAGTTTATTGAAAGTGGCGACAAAGTGTATGGGCTATCGCGTCATGAATTTGAACTTGAAGGTTTAAATCATATTGTTTGTGATGTTTCTTTTAGCGATGAGTGTGAAAATGCTATAGAAAAAATTGTTGAACTGGAAGGTAAAATTGACTTGCTTATAAATAATGCAGGAATGGGAATTGCAGGTTCTGTTGAAAATACAAGCGAAGCAGATGCAAGACGAATTTTTGATGTCAATTTTTTTGGCACTTTTTATATGTGCAAGCATGCACTTAAATATCTCAGAGAAAGCAAAGGAAGAATTGTTAATATAAGTTCTGTCGCGTCAAAATTGTCGATACCTTATCAAGCGTTTTATTCGGCATCAAAAGCGAGTATAGATGCAATTTCTGCTGGAATAAGAGCGGAAGCAAAACAATTTGGCGTTAAAGTGATAACAATTTTGCCTGGCGACACAAAAACTGGTTTCACAGCAGCAAGAGTAAAACATGACGATGGCGTTTATGATAAAAACTTTAAAAAATCCATTGGAAGAATGGAAAAAGACGAGCAAAACGGCATGTCAAGTGAATATGTTGCAAAAGTAATTTTTAAAGCGGCAAATAAAAAGCACCCACCAATTTATAAAATTGTTGGAGTGCAATATAAAATATTTTTATGTCTTGCAAAAATTTTGCCTGCAAGATTTGTTGAATGGGTTATCTCTAAATTATATTCTTAATCTATCACTGTTCCAAAATCTTTAACACGGACGGCGGTGGCACTGATTTTGAAAGTAAGTCTGCCGCGTTCTTGTTCCATTTTAATGTCAACTTCGTCATCAAGTTCCAAATAACTTTCAAGAAGTGATGTTATTTCGCTTTTCAAAATTGCCAGAGTCCTTGCAGGGCTCTGATTTTTATCACGAACTAAAACATTTATCAATCTATTTGTGCCAATTTCGGCTATTGTTGCCATAAAAAACTCCTTTTTTTAAACTTTTCGCTTCAAATTGCGTCTTAAATTACCAAAAAAACCGCGATATTTCATGGTGTAGTCGTATATTTTTTTTGTGCCTTCATGCAAATTTTCTGCAAGAAGTGCAAATGCTCTACCACTTTGACTTGAAAGAGCGAGCCCGCCCACTGTTGACAATGCTGAGATGTCGTCATCTTCTGGAATGACGCCAAGAAGTGAAGTTTTTAAAACTTTGACAATTTCTTCAACTTCTAACATTTCGCCGTTCAAGACTAAATCTCCGCGAATACGATTTACAACAATGCTTTTATGTATCAAATCATAACCAGACAAAATTGAAAGCACTTTGTCGGCATCTCTCACACTTGAAATGTGTGGTGTAACAACAACAATCGCTTCGTTTGCACAATAAACCGCACGATGAAAGCCCGCTTCAACGCCAGCAGGGCAGTCAATTAGAATGTAATCAAAACTTGCGTCTAAATCTTCAATAACCTTTTTGATTTTTTCGCCGTTGACATTGCTATATGAATATGAGTGAGATGATGGCATAACATACAGCGAAGAAATTCTGTTATCTTGAACCAGCGCTTGCTTTGCTCGGCATCTGCCTTCAATTGCATCAACAATATCAAACATGACGCGTTTTTCAATGCCCATAACAACATCAAGATTGTTAAGGCCAATATCAACATCCATCAAACAAACTCTAAATCCGAGCATGGCGAGTGTTGCGCCGAGATTAGCACAAATTGTTGTTTTTCCAACTCCGCCTTTGCCACTTGTTAATACAATTTTTCTTGCCATATTTTTCCCTTGACTTAAATTATAAGGCACTTGGCTTGCTTATCAAATGCGGAATTTGTTTAATTTTTGTGTTTTTTAGTAAACTGATGCGAAAAATAACGCTATTTTATTTAAAATTTTTTGATTACACGCAAATGTGTGTTATTATATTTGCATGAGATTAAAAGATAAGGTTTTAAAATATTTTAATAAAGGTCAAATACATTTCAAAAGTTTTGGAGCGCTAATAGCATCAATGGCGGATAGGCTTGACGAAGATGTTAAAGATGTTTCAAGTTGTATAAATAGATTGATTGCAGATGGCGTGATTTGTGAAAGCGGTAAGCGTTCGCTTACTTTATCTGAAAATCTTGGAATGTTTGTGGGTGAAATTTGCGGCAATGCAAAGGGTTATGCTTTTGTTAAGCCTTATGACAATAATAAGGAAGATTGTTTTATTGCTGCAAAAGACCTTCACGGTGCGCTTGATAACGATAAAGTTTTGTATAAAGTTTTGGGTGACCACGCGGAAGTGGTCAAAATTTTAAAACGCACAAACACATCTATTGTTGGAACAATTTGCGATGAAAAATCAATAAAAGATAGGCATAAAAAATCAAAAAGCAAGGGGAAATTTGTTATTGCAGATAACGATAAATTCTCAAAACCAATTTTTATTCCAGAAAGAGAATTGCATACAGCAACGGTTGGAGATAAAGTTGTTGTTGACATAACTTATCAACCAGAAAACAACAGCAAAGTTCCAAGCGGCAGGGTTATGTCTGTTTTAAATGGTAACGATGTTGAAAATGCGATTGAAAGCGTGCTTGTTGAAAAAAATATTCCAAAATCTTTTTCAAAAGAAACAATAGACGAAGCGGAAGGCTTGAAAATTGATTGGGAAAAAGAAAAAAGTAAAAGAGTTGACCTAACAAACAAAGTTATTTTCACTATTGATGGTGCTGATGCAAAAGATTTAGACGATGCTATATCTATAGAAAAAACTAATGATGGTTATGAACTTGGCGTTCATATTGCCGATGTTGGTAATTTTGTTGTGCGAGATAGTGCACTTGATGAAGAAGCATTTTATCGTGCAACAAGTGTTTATTTCCCAAATAAAGTGTATCCAATGTTGCCGAAAAGGTTGTCGAACGACCTTTGTTCGCTTAATGCCAACGAACCGAAACTTGCTTTGTCTGTTGTTATGACGCTTGACAACAATGGAAATGTTAAAAAATATAGAATATTTGAAAGCATAATCAAAAGCACTCAAAGATTGACATATGGCCAAGCATACGCTTGTTTGAATGGCGAAAAAGATAGTGGCGTAAAATCAGAAGTTGCTGAAGCACTTTTTGTGATGATTAAACTCTCTGAGATTTTGTCAGATAAACGCACTAATGCTGGCGCGTTAGATTTTGATATTGCCGAATGTGAATTTGAGTTTGATGAAAACGGCAATGTTGTTGATGTAAAAAGACGCGAAAGGAATAAATCGCACAAACTTATTGAAAATTTCATGGTGCTTTGCAATGAAACAGTTGCAAGGTGTTTTGCAACGCTTGAAATGCCATTCGTTTACCGCGTGCATGAAAGTCCAATCAAAACAAAGTTTGACGAAGTTGTTGGAATCATCAACGGTCTTGGTGCAAAATTGAAATTTGAAAAGAAAATCACGCCAATTTATGTCCAAAACATATTAAAAAGTTTAGAAAAAGAAGAATATTATGATATCGCAAGCAAATTGATATTGCGCGCACTTGAAAAAGCGGTTTATTTGCCTGATTGTGATGGACATTTTGGTTTGGCTCTTGAATACTATTGCCATTTCACTTCGCCAATCAGAAGGTATCCAGACTTGACAATTCACAGAATTATAAAGTCAATTTTGAAATATAATGATGATTTTATTATAAAAAGTGAGCAATTAAACATTTTAAAAGGCAAAATAAAATCGCTCAATCAATATGAACTTGAAGAATTTGTTTATGATGCGTCAATGCGTTCAAGCGAACGAGAAAGAAATGCTGATGAAGCAGAGCGCGAAGTTGATGATATATATAGAGCAAAAATTATGAGCACTCATATTGGCGAAGTGTTTGATGCACGCGTTAGTGGAGTTGCAAACTTTGGTGTTTTTGTTGAACTTGAAAACACAGCCGAAGGTTTGATAAAACTTGAACTTTTGCCAGAAGATGATTATAATTATGACGCCAAAAAGTTGTGCTTGATGGGCAAACATCATAAGTATAAAATTGGTGACAGCATAAAAGTAAAAATTTTAGCGGCAAGTCCAACACTTAGAAGAATAGATTTTGCGCCTGCCGACTAATAAAAGGAAAGAAATGATAAAAGAAATAGCAAGAAATAAAAAGGCTCAATTTGAATACTTCATACTTGAAAAGTATGAGGCTGGTATTGTTTTAGAAGGCTCAGAAGTTAAGTCCGTCCGAAATGGAGGGATTAGTCTTGCTGAAAGTTATGTTAAGTTTATTGGCGGAGAATTATTTTTAATTAATGCATATATTAAGCCATATGAAAATACATCTAATTTTGCGCCAAATGCACGAAAAAATCGCAAATTATTGCTAAATAAGCGAGAAATTTCACAAATTTTAACAAAATTTTCAGAAAAGGGGTTGACAATTATTCCGCTTCGTGTATACTTAAAAGGCAACTTGATTAAAGTTGAAATTGGTATGTGTAAGGGTAAAAAACTTTACGACAAGCGAGCCTCTCTTAAAGAGAAGTCAACCAAACTTGAAATTGACCGCGCAAGCAAAAATTTTAAGTAAAAACTTAACTTTGGGGGCGTAACTGGTTTCGACGGAAAAGATTTTTAAAGGTGCAAAGCGTGTGGTAGGCAGTTACCTTAAAAAGCAAAAAAAATAAACGCAAATAATAATCAATACGCTGTAGCAGCTTAGTCTCACAGCTGTCCTAGTTAGAAATCTCGCGGTCTAGCAAAGGGCATCAACTCAGCGGGGAACATTTAATTGTTGTGCCAATAAGCAATTAGAGGAACTAAATTGGCTAGCAAATCTGGTTTTTGTATACTTAAATCGGTTTGCGAAAATTAAAAGTATACTGCACACGGAGAAAAGCTTTGTAAAACTTTTTCGGACGAGGGTTCAATTCCCTCCGTCTCCACCAAATTCAATTATTAATCAAAATTAATAAAAAAAGAGGAAAAGATTATGTTATTTTTAGGATCATTTGTAAACGCACTTGTTGATGTTCTTGCAATCATCGGTATCATCTTAGTTGGTGGTTTCTTGATTTTCTTCCTTGGAGATTTAGTTCTCTCAGTTCTTGATCCAAATTACACTCGTTTCGGAAGGAAAAATAAAGAAAAGAAAGAAGAAAAAACAGAAGATAAAGAAGAAGTTAAAGCACTTCCAGAAGTTCAAGAACAACCTGTTGAAGCTTTAACATTCAAAGCAGAAGAACCTGTTAAAGAAGAACCTGTTGAAGAATTCAAATTTGACGAGCCAGAACAACCAGCAGAAGAAGAAAAAACTGAAGAAGTAAAAGAAATTGAACAAGCAAAAGAAGATGCTCTTGCAGATCTTCGCGCAGAAGAAGAAGAGTTTAGAACAAACATGCTTAAATCAATCGAAGAAAGACAAGCAAAGAAAGAAGAAACAAAAGACAGCAAGTATGACGAATTCTTCTTTGGCGATGAAGATCTTACTGCATTTGACGATGAAGAAGAAAAATTTGATGGTATAGAAATTCAACCAGAAGAACAACCTGTTGAAGCCGAAGAAAAAGTTGAAGAAACAGTAGAACAACCAGCAGAAGTTGTTGAAACAGAAGCAGAAGAAGTTGTTGAAGAACCAGTTGTTGAAGCAGAAGAACCACAAACAAACGAAGAACTTGAAGAATTAAAACGCCAACTTGAAGAAGAAAGAAGAAAATTTGAAGAAGAGAAAGCAGCTTTAATTTCTCAAAACGAAGAACTTTCTAAGAAACTTGAAGAAGAATCAGAAACAGTTCCAGCAGGAAGCGTTGAAGAATATGAAGCAAGACTTGCAACATTGAAAGACAGACTTACAGCAAACGAAAAAGAACTTAGAAAAGTTAAAAAAGAATTTTTACCACTTAGAAAAGTTGCAAAAACTCTTGAATCAGACGAAAAGAAATTGAGAAGAAAAGAAGCAATCGTTGCAAAACAAAAAGTTGTTCTTTATGGCGTAAATAACATCGGCGACATCGACGAAGAAAAAGCTAAGAAACTTGAAGAAGATTTAGATATCTTGGAAGGATTCAGACTTTCAGTTCAACACTGCGAAGAAGTTATGGCAGCAAACAAAGAAAGATATCCAATCTTGGAAAGAACATTCAATATCCTTTCAGAAAACAACGAAACAATTAAGAAAGATATTGAAGAAACAGAAAATGCTATTGCAGCGCTTAAAGTTGAAGAACCAGCAGAAGACACAAATAACGATGCAGATAACAAATAATCTAAACATTTTAAAAATAACACATCAAAATGGTGTGTTATTTTTTTGTTTGTATGATAAAATATATTTATGGAATTTCTTGAAAAGGTGAAAAGTAAATTGTCGTTAGAGAAAAATAAAAAAGTCAAAATTGGCCTTGCTTTGGGCGGTGGCGGCGCTCGCGGATATGCCCATTTAGGAGCAATAAAAGCTTTTGAAGAATATGGCATCAATTTTGATTTCATCGCTGGCACAAGTGCTGGTGCTTTTACTGGTGCTTTTTATGCGTCTGGTTGGACTTTTGAACAAATGTATTCAATAGCAAAAGAATTTAGAAGAAAAGACATAAGAAGAAACAAAATTCCTTTTATGCCATCATCAACCGAAGGTATACAAGAAATAATTGTCAATAATCTTGGCGATATTGATATTAAAGATACCAAAATACCTTTTTGCGCTGTTGCAGTTGATGTGCTTTCAACCCAAGAATGTTTAATCACAAAAGGCAACTTAGCAAAAGCAGTTGCGGGCAGTTGTGCCGTTCCTGGCATTTTTCAACCAGTAGAATTTGACGGCCGCGCACTTGCCGATGGTGGCTTGCAAAACACTTTGCCTTCAAATGTGCCAAAACTTTTTGGCTGTGATTATGTTATCGCTGTTGATGTCAATGCTAAACGAACTTATGGAGCATCTTCAACCAAAATTCTAGATGTTATGGGTGCAACTATCAGGATTTTGATGAAAAGGAATGCTGAAAAAGGCTACGAATACGCCGATGTTGTTTTAACACCCGAAACTAAAAGGTTTAAGTCAACTAGCCTAGAAGGTTTTGACGATATGATTGAAGAAGGTTATCTTGAAGCGATTGATAAGATGCCTCAAATACTTGAAATTTTAAATAAAAAACCTATATCAAATAGGTTAAAAAGTAGATATAAAGATGATGCGACAATAATTTAACAACTCAAAATTTTGAAAGTTAAATAATATAAAGCATTTTCGGCTTGCATTTGTCCGGACTTAATCATGAAATCAACTTCTTCAAGAAGCGATAAAATGTTTTTAAGTTGCACTTTTGAAAAATATTTGCTTTGATTTCTAGCCTTTAAAATTGCAAAAGGTTTAACATCAAACATCTCTGCAAGTTCTTCGTTGGAATAGTCTGACAAACTGCAAAATGCCACTCGTCTAAAATGATTTGTGACCAAAGAAAGCAAAGCGCTTTCTTTTTTTTCTAGCATATATTGCAATAATTTGATGCTTTTGTCTTTGTTCTTATTTCCAAGGGCTTCTGTTAATTCAAAAATTTGGAATTCTTCGTCTGGCAAAACTAAATTTTTAACCATATCTGTGTCAATTGGTTCATCGCCGCAAAATGCAACAAGTTTTGGAATTTCCGAAACAATTTTTGTCATGTTTTGTGAGCAATAGTCAATTATCAAATTTATTGCAGCGGGTTCAATTTTTTTGCCGTTTTTTATGACTTCATTGTTAATATAACGAACAAGAGTTGCGTTGTCTAAATTACTGCAATCAATAATTTCACCGCCATGCAGGTTTTTTAGGTTGGCATTGAGTTCAATAACTAAGCAGGTGGTTGGTTGAATATTATCTATGCAATTTTGAATTTCTTGTTTGTCTTTTTCTGAGATTTTTTCCAAATTTTTAACATGAATAAGTTTATATTCGCTTGCAAAAGGAAGCCCATTGACCGCTTCAATAAACTTTTCAACATTCCAATTTTCGTTATCAAAATAAATTTCGTTAAAGTCTGAAAAATCGCTGTTAATTGTTGCTTTTTTAATGAGTTTATAGGCTGTTTGCTTCAAATAGCCATCATCGCCAGAAAAAAAGTAGACATTTTCAACTTTATCTTTTAATTTTGATGCCAACTCCAAAAATTTCATATATAACATATTATATCATAAAGTTATAAAAAGAAAATGTTTTTTAACAAAAATATAAAATCAGGCTAGCAACAGTTGTTAAACTCGCAACGGAAACGCACGCGGCAATTTTATATCGTTTATTTAGAAGGCACATTCGACTCGCAAAGAAAATCAATGCGTAGTAACCGAGATAAATTGCAAAGTTAAGTTTGAACAAACTTATGAAGGTATAAGGAATTGATGCGACAAAACTTGCACTTATTTTGATTGCTTCCAAAATAAGTTGGGTGAGATAAAGGAAGTTGCCGAAGAAAGGAGTTATGTAAGTGAGCGGTAAAAATACGAATTGAATTATGTAACCAACTGAAAAGAGTGGAATTACAAAGATGTTAAGAAAAACTGACAAAATTGAGAAACTGCCGAAACAATTTATCAAAATTGGTATAAGAGCGATTTGCGTGGAAATGGACATTGCAAGTGGTTGAGATAAAAATTTCGGAAATTTGATTTTCATAAGGAATCTGTTTATTGTTGGATACAAGACTGCGATGCCAATTACGCAGGCAAAACTCATTTGGAAACCGATGTCAAAAGCGTAAAGAGGATTGAAAATCAGAATTAAAATGCCGGCAAGTCCAATAGAACTGAGCGAGTCGTATCTTTTTCCGATGGAGTTTGCAAGCAGCAAAATAATTGACATGATGCTTGCTCTGACAATAGATGGAGAAAATGAACATAGATAGCAATACAAAATCAAAAATGCACCGATAATGCCAAGGCTGACAAATCTGTTGACTTTGCATTTCTTCAATATCCACATAACGAAACCGACAAGCACGCCGACATGCAAACCAGATATTGCAAGAATATGTGCGATGCCACTTTTTGAAAAGTCATCTCTCACATCATAACTGATTTCGCTTTTATCGCCGAACATCACTGCATAACCAATCGCAGAGTTTTCTTCTGTCATAAACTTGTCTAACTGGTTTTTGACAGATTGTTGAACCTTTTCGTTAAATTTCAAATCTTTTCCAACAATATCAAAGTCGCTTAATTTCGCTCTTGTTACATATTTGATGTTGTTCTTATAGACAGAAGAATTAAGACTGTCTTTGAAGAAAATGTTTGAGTTTGTTAAAGTTGCTTTACCGCTGATAATCTCGCCATCGTTAAACAAATTGCCGGTGTTATAGTTTACAAGCATGATGTTGTAAGTTTGTTTTTCGCCGTTAATCACAACATCGTCCAAAATTACGCATTGATATTTGCTTTTGATAGAACTTTGAGCGCTAACACGAGCGGTTATTTCTTGCTCGCCGCTTATTGCAGGTGGGTTATAATTTTTCATTTCAACAACATAAAATAAAAAGCCACAACAAAACGCGAGCAGCACCACTAAAAATTGTTTTAATTTCTTTCTATAAATGCTAAAAGCAAGCGAACTTGCAAGTAAAAAGATGAAAATTCCGAGATAAATATAATTGGACAGCAAAATATAACGCGAAAACACAATTCCACAAATTAGAGATATGAAAACGAAAAATAATGGTCTGAAATTAAAAATTTTCTTCTTTTGCAAATTCATTTATAGACACTTAGAATAAATATATATATTACAATTATGCTTTTATTAAAAAATAAAGTCAAATAAATTGCGAAATTGGCAAGAAAATTTAAAAAAATTCAATAAATTTTAATTAAACTATTGAAATTATAAATTTAATGTGCTAAAATAATGCAGTATTTAAAGGAGTTAATCATGAACTATTTATTTTTATTAAGCACTTTAACAGATAGATTGGCAAAAACACATGTTATAGTTGGACTTTGCCTTGCAATTTTAGGCTTTGCACTTTCACTTTTGGCTAGAAGAATTGCTAGTGTTTGCCGCCCAGAAGACCAAAGAAAATTGCCAGTTGAAAACAGCAACAAAGTTTACATCATGCTTAAAGGCTTTGGTTTAGTATTTTTGCTTGTTGCTTTAATTATCATGATGTTTGAATAGACCATGTTCTAAATTAGCACTCAAAAAAATGTCTAAAAATTTGTAAAAATATGTCAAAATCGTTTGACATATTTTTTTTGTAGTTTTATTATTTAGTCAACATTTGTACACAATATGTTGTGTTTTGGGGTAGAAATAACACATTATATTGATTTTACGAATAGTTGCAAAAAAGGGGGAGAGTAAGGTGCTTAAAATAGTTAAAAAAGATGGAACGCTGGAAGATTACAACTTGCAAAAAGTGGTCAACGCTGTTAAGAAATCGGCTTATCGTGCGCTAGTTGATTTCACGCAGGAAGAACTTGATAAGATTTGCAATATTGTTGATACACTTGTAAAAAGTCAACCAACTGACCAAGTTCCAATTGCAGCAATGCATAACATTGTTGAAAGTGCACTTGAACAAACAAAGCCAGAAGTGGCAAAAAGTTATCGTGACTACCGCAATTATAAACAAGATTTCGTGCGTATGCTGGACGATGTTTATAGGAAAAGTCAAGCGATAATGTATATTGGGGACAAAGAAAATAGCAATTTAGATAGTGCTCTTGTTTCGACCAAGCGTTGTTTGATATTTAATCAACTCAATAAAGAGTTGTATCAAAAATTTTTCATGACAAATGAAGAGCTGCAGGCTTGCCGTGAAGGTTATATTTACATACATGACATGAGTTCAAGGCGAGATACTATGAATTGTTGCTTGTTTAACATTCAAGCGGTCTTAGATGGCGGGTTTGAAATGAGCAATATGTGGTATAACGAACCAAAAAGTTTGGACACTGCATTTGATGTTATTGGAGATGTTGTTTTAGCATCTGCCAGTCAACAATATGGTGGTTTTACTCTGCCAGAGATAGACAAAGTGTTGTCGAAGTATGCAGAACACTCTTATGAAAAATATTTGAACAAATATTTGGCAATGGGAGTTAGCCAAGATATTGCAGAATGTGAAGCAGAAAATGATGTTAAAAGAGATTTTGAACAAGGGTTTCAAGGTTGGGAATACAAATTTAACACAGTGGCATCGTCTAGGGGTGATTATCCTTTCAT
The DNA here is from genome assembly GCA_900551705.1 of uncultured Bacillota bacterium. Classification (GTDB taxonomy): domain Bacteria; phylum Bacillota; class Clostridia; order Christensenellales; family UBA1242; genus UMGS687. The sequence continues at coordinate 162,883 of URWY01000001.1, forward strand.
TACGGTCACGACAGGGCTTGCAACTGATAAATTTGGCAAAATGGCAACCAAATCGCTTTTAAAAGTTAGAAAAAATGGTGAAGGCAAGGATGGTTTTAAAAAGCCAGTTTTGTTTCCAAAAATTGTATTTTTATATGATGAAAATTTGCACGGTGAAGGCAAAGTGAATGAAGATTTGTTTGAAGCGGGCATAGATTGCAGTGCAAAAACGATGTATCCAGATTGGCTCAGTTTAACAGGCGAAGGTTATGTTGCTGAGATGTATAAAAAATATGGCAGAGTTGTTTCACCTATGGGGTGCAGAGCGTTTTTGTCGCCATGGTTTGAACGCGGCGGCTTTGAGCCAGCAGATAGCGAAGACAAACCAGTTTATGTTGGTAGATTTAATATCGGAGCTGTAAGTTTACACTTGCCTATGATTTATGCCAAGGCAAAGCGAGAAGGTAAAGATTTTTACGAAGTTTTAGACTATTATTTGAATTTAATTAGGCATGTTCATTTACGCACTTATGATTATCTTGCTGAAATGCGTGCAAGCACAAATCCGCTTGCATACTGCGAAGGTGGTTTCTTGGGCGGACATTTGAAGCCACGCGATAAAATCGCACCACTTTTGAAGTCTGCAACGGCGTCATTTGGTATCACAGCGTTAAACGAACTTCAACAACTTCACAATGGCAAATCGCTTGCCGAAGACGGCGAATTTGCGCTGGAAGTTATGCGATATATAAATAAAAAAGTTGGTGAATTTAAAGAAGAGGACCACAAATTATATGCAATTTATGGCACGCCAGCGGAGAGTTTGTGCGGACTTCAAATCACACAATTTAGAAAAGAATTTGGCATTATTAAAAATGTATCAGATAGGCCTTATGTTTCAAACTCGTTCCATTGCCATGTAACGGAAGATATAACTCCAATACAAAAACAAGATTTGGAAAAGAGATTTTGGGATTTATGCAACGGCGGAAAAATTCAATATGTTCGTTATCCAGTTTCTTATAATCGCGAAGCAATCAAAACACTTGTAAATCGTGCAATGAAAATGGGATTTTACGAAGGTGTAAACTTGTCACTTGCATATTGTGATGATTGCGGGCATGAAGAACTTGAAATGGATATTTGTCCAAAATGTGGAAGTAAAAATTTGACCAAGATTGACAGAATGAATGGTTATTTGTCGTTCTCCCGCGTTAAAGGCGACACAAGGCTCAACGAAGCGAAAATGGCAGAAATAAAAGAAAGGAAGAGCATGTAATGAAATATCACAATATAACAAAAGATGATATGAACAATGGCGATGGTTTAAGAGTTGTTTTGTGGGTGAGTGGCTGCAATCATGCTTGCCTTGAATGCCATAATCAAATCACTTGGGATCCAAATTGCGGTTTGGAGTTTGATGAGTCTGCTAAAAATGAAATATTTGAAGAGTTAGAAAAAGACTATGTTTCAGGCTTGACTTTGTCTGGCGGCGACCCGCTTTTCCCGTCAAATGTTGAAACTGTAACCAATTTTGCAAAAAAAGTGAAAGAAAACTATCCTAATAAAACAATTTGGTTGTATACAGGTTATTTGTTTGAGCAAATTGAAGATTACGAGATTTTAAAATATATCGATGTGCTTGTTGATGGGCCATTTGTTGTTAAACTCAAAGATAACAATGCACATTGGAAAGGAAGCACAAATCAGCGCGTTATTGATGTTAAAAATACACTTAAAAGTGGAAAAATTGTGCTTTTTGATTAACGAATAATAACGAAATAAAGACAAATACTAACTTATATGAAAACCACATATAGATTTAGTATTTGTTTTTTTGTATTAATGCTTCTAGCAAATTTTTTGCCAGCGCAAAAAGTTTTTGCCGAAGAAGAGCAAGAATTAACGCCTATGCTTGCAATCGTGATTGACGATTTTGGACAGGCTAGGGCTGGCGTAAAGGAAATGTTAGATGTTGACTGCGTACTAACATGTGCAGTCATGCCAGGACTTGATTATTCTGTTAAAGACGCTGAAACGGCGCACGAAAAAGGTCATGAAGTTATTTTGCACATGCCGATGGAAGCGTATGGCAAATTGCCGGATAGTTGGTATGGCCCAAAAGTTATAAGAAACTACGACAAGCCAGAGCGTGCAAAAGAGTTGATAAAAGAATGTATTGAGGCAACTCCACATTGTGTTGGGGTTAACATTCATATTGGTTCAGGAGTTTGTTTGAATAAAGAACTCATGACTGCAATCATGGAAGAAGTTCGAGATAATGGGAAGTATTTCTTAGATAGTAAAACGCATGAAAAATCAGTTTGCACAGAAGTAGCGGCGGCAACCAATGAAGATTTTGTAAGCAGGGATTTCTTTCTTGAACTGACGGGTAATCCAGGTTATGCACACGCAAAAAGTGAACTTTTAAAGGCTGCAAAACTTGCGAAAAAACGTGGCTATGCTGTTGCTATCGGACATGTTGGCCCAGAAGGTGGAGTGTCAACTGCAAATGCGATTCGTGATTGTTTAGAAACAATAGAAGAAATGGGTGTTGAAATTGTTCCGCTTTCAAAAATTGTTGAGCGTAACAAAAATTAACTTTGATATAAAAGAAAGTTGGCGCATATATTTATTTTTGTATGAAATTCAATAAATTGTATGTGTATTTTAATTTGGAAAATGTGAGCAAAATTAAAATTTTATATGGCGTGTCAGACGATTTGTCAGTTTTAGATTTTGTTGACCAAATTGCTAATTTCGATAACTATGTAGGTTATTCTTTTGAGCATAAACCGCTTACAAAAGAAGAGTATGATTTAATTTTAAACAAAAAAATTACTTATTGTAATTGCATGGATAAAGTCAAAGAAGATAAAAGAGAAAATTATAATTCAAGTTTAGATTTTTGATTGTTTTATTTTACATTTTGTTTCTGCAAAGTTATAATATCCATGTTTAAGGAGATTAAATATGGATTGGGCAGGAATATGGGAATCAATTAAAACATTTTTCACTGATAATGTGTGGAACATTGTTGGCTTTTTTGCTGCACTCATTATCGGTATAATTTTGGTAAAACTTTTGCTTAACATGACAAAAAGAATTATGTCAAAAACAAAAGTTGAAAAAATTGCACAAAGTTTCATCTATGTTGTGATTAAATTTGTGCTTTATCTTGCACTTATTTTGATTTTGCTTAGCATAATTGGCGTGTCAATGACTGGCGTTGTAACTGCGATTAGCGCACTTTTGCTGGCAATCGGTATGGCACTGCAAAACAATATTGCCAATGTGGCTAACGGCATTGTGATTGTTTCATCGCACATGTTTAAAAAAGGCGATTACATTGTGGTTGACGGAGTTGAAGGCAGCATTGAACAAATAAACTTTTTATTCACAACGATTATTACATCGGACAACAAAAAAATTACAATTCCAAATTCCACAATAGTAAACAGTGCGGTTGTCAACTCAGGTGCGAATAAAACTCGCAGAATAGATTTCACTTTTGGCGTTGCATACGAAAGCGATGTTGAACTTGTTAAAAAGATTGTTATTGATGTTATGATGAGCGATGGAAGAGTTATGCTTGACCCGCCACCATTTTGCAGACTTAAAACATTAAATTCGAGCAGTTTGGACTTTTTCGCAAATTGTTGGGTTGATAAAGAAGATTATTGGGATGTTTACTATTACATTATTGAAAATGTGTATAACGAATTTAAACGCAACAACATTTCAATACCATACAATCAAATTGAAGTTAGAGAAAGAACTGACGAAGTTAAGTTGCCAATAAAAGAAGAACCTTTGCAACAACGCGTTGAAAAGGTTAGAAAAGACGATATGCACTTTGACTTAGAAAATACCGATTTTGTTGAGTATTTTAAGCATAAAAAAGAAGAAAAACCTAAAAAACAACCTAAAAAGTCTAAGAAAAATAAAAAACAGAAAGATTTAATTTTAGTGGCAATGCCAAACAAAACCGAAACTGCCGAAGAAATTAAATCAGATAAGAAAGATTAATCTTCCAATCCAACTAGATAATCTATTGAAACTTTAAAATATTTTGAAATGGCTATTAAATTTGAAAGCGTTGGTTCTCGAAGCCCATTTTCCCAAAGACTTATAATGCCTTTGCTAACACCTAAAATCTTGGCAAGTTCAATTTGACCAAGATTTTTTTCTTGTCTTAAAAGTTTTAAATTGTCTTTAAACTTATTCATACATATAAAACATTCTCACAATTGTAAGAAAATTGCTTGACTTCTTACAAAAGTAAGAATATAATTTGGTTGAATTTTGTCGATTGGAGAAGTTTATGGATAATTCAAAAAATAAAAAAACAGTGGGAGTTCTTTTAGGTTTATTTTTGGGGCTATTAGGTTTATTAATAGGAAATTGTTTATATCCTTATAATAGTGAAGAGCGCAAAACTTTTATGAGTGGTTGGCTTATTGGTTTTGTGATTTCACTTTTGATTGGAGTAATTTTTATTATTCTCTATTTAGTTTTTTTTAGTAACTTGATTATTTCATTAAGTAATTTTTAATAAAAATTTTTTTAGAGTGTTGAAAATTATTTTTATTTTTTAAGAATTCTGCTATAATAAACTCATAATATATTAAAGGAGAAAATTATGGGATTGTTTAGAAAGCAATTACTTGAAGTAATCGAATGGAAAGATAGTTCAAAAGATACTATCGTTTATCGTTTCCCAATGGAGAAACGCGAAGAAATTATGACAACATCAACTCTTATCGTTAGAGAAAGCCAAGTTGCTGTGTTTGTTCACAAAGGTCAAATTTGCGATATCTTCACACCAGGAACATACAAACTGAAAACGGAAAATATTCCATTCTTAACAAAATTGTTAAGTTTGCCAACAGGCTTTAATTCGCCAATCAAAGCCGAAGTTTATTTTGTTAATACAAAACAAATGACCGGTCAAAAATGGGGAACTCAAAATCCAATTATGATGAGAGACCAAGAGTTTGGCAATGTTCGTTTGAGAGGCTTTGGCGTTTATTCGTTCAAAGTTGAAGACGCAGCAAAATTTATGCGTGAAATGTTTGGAACAAACGAAGTTTACAAAACTGCTGATGTTGCAGAACAATGTAAACCTATGATTGTTGAAGCAATCACAGATGCAATCGCAGAAAGCAAAATCTCAGCGTTAGATTTGGCTGCAAACTATAAAGAGTTTTCACAATCAGTTGTTGCTTATTCAGAAGACGCTTTTGGTCAATTTGGTTTAAAACTTTGCTCAGTTGTGATTGAAAACTTGTCACTTCCAGAAGAAGTTGAAAAAGCGCTTGACGAAAGAACAAAACTTGGTGTATTGGAAGACCAAATGGGAACATACACAAGATATCAAGCAGCACAAGCAATGACAGAAGCGGCAAAAAATCCAAGTGGTGGAAATCTTGCAGGGCTTGGAGTTGGTCTTGGCGCGGGAACAACAATTGGTCATCTTTTTGGCGAAAGTTTGTCAACAGAAAACACAAAGAAAGTAAAAACAGCTGCTTGCCCAAATTGTGGTGAAAAAGTTAAAGCAGGTTCAAAATTCTGTCCTTCATGCGGACAAAAACTTGTTATGTGTTGTCCAAAATGCGGAAAAGAAGTTGCTCCAAATGCTAAATTTTGCTCAGAATGTGGCGAAAAATTAGCAAATAGCAAAGTTTGCTCAAAATGTAAATCAGAATTAAGTTCAAACGATAAATTCTGCCCAAAATGCGGCACAAAATGCAACTAATTAAATTATGAGTGAAACAAGTATTAAAAAAGAAGAAAAAATAACGAAAAATTGTTTGAGATGTGGCGGGAATTTGGAGTTCTCGCCAAAACATCAAGCAATTTTTTGTTGTCAATGTGGAACAACTTACGATATTGAAAAAAATAAAAACATCACTAAACACAACTTGCAAGATGTTAAAGATATAAAATTAGAAGATAAACTATTTGCAGACAATAACAATGTTTTCAACTGTCCAAATTGCGGAAGTAAACTTGTTTTAAATAAACTTGAATACACAAAAAAATGTCCATATTGTGGAAGCGTGCAAATTAAAAAAACAAGAATAAATCCTGGTGTTTCGCCAGATAGCATCATTCCTTTTAAGTTTGATGAAGAAGTCGCCGCTGAAAAGTTTAAGCAAGCCATGAAAAAGAAAATATTTGCTCCAAACGCATTCAAGAAAAAGCCAATTTCTGATAATATTTATGGAATTTTTATTCCAACTTTTGCCTACGATGCAGATTCTCGAACTTCATATAGTGGCACAGAAAAAATTGAGCATGTTCATATAGATTCAAATAATATCAGACGAGTTTCGTATTCTTATAGAAATTTTAGCGGTAAACTAAGCATGAACCATAGAAATGTTTTGGTCGAAGATAGCCCAAGTTTAAATCAATTAGATTTGGAAAGTATAAAACCATATAACTATAATGAAATGTATAAGTATAACGATGACTTTATTCGTGGATACACTGTTGAGTATCACGAACACCCAATCGCGACTTGCACAGATATTGCGCACACAATCATGAAAAACGATATTAACTCGTTCATCAAAAGAAAAGAAGGTGGGAATATTGTTTCATTGCGAACAAATACTAACTTTGAATGTGAAAAATTTACATATTATTTGTTGCCCGCATATAAGGTTGAATACAAATATAAAGATAAAAAATACAATTCCTATGTTAATGGACAAACTGGCAAGGTTGGCGGAAACGCTCCTAAATCGAAGATAAAAGTTACATTTTTCACAATTTTTATTGTGCTTTTGCTTGGTGGACTTACTGCATTGTTCTATTATCTTTCGTTGATGTTATAAAAAGTGCATTTGCACTTTTTTATTTTAAAAATATTTCGTTAATGTTGCCTTTAAAATCTTTTTCCTGCTTAAATGTGAAAAGCCTTTGATTTTCAACCACTTTGTCGCCAATTTTGTAAGTCACTTCATAAGTGCTGAAACCAATAATGTTTAGAAACGGATTTATATAATAGAAATCATTTTTTAAATATACCATTCCAAGCATTATTAAAATTAAAACATATACAAGTGCCATACTGATAAATTCCAATTCAAACGCGACTGCAAATAAAACAAAAATAGGAAAGTATGGTAAAAAGTTTTGGCAAGTTATGTTTTTGCATGAAATTATCTCAATTTTTTTGAATTTTGTTGATTTGTAATTGAATATCACTCCAATAATGCCAATAATAATTAAAATCAAATTAAATGATAGCATAATTGAATTTGTCACATTAAAAGTCATATTTCCGTTAATAATTTCTGTCAGTTCTTTAACAATTATTAAAAAATAAAGCGGAATAAAACTGCTTACAAATAATGAAAATTTTAAAAATTTCTTTTTCATAATATTATTTTTTGCAAAATTGCTTGATATATTCCAAATTTGTGCTATAAGTTAAGTATGGATAAATTTGAGGAATATAAATTACAAAAAATAAAATATTCATATAATTTGGAAAAAGAAGGCAGACTTTTTGAAAAAGCAAGAGCAGTCGTTGTGAACGATGGTAAAGTATTAATTTTATTTAATCCGAAAACAAACGCATACACTGTTCCAGGTGGAGGAGTTGACGAAGGCGAAACAGTTGAACAAGCAGTTAAAAGAGAAGCCCTAGAAGAAAGTGGTTACGAAGTTGAACCAGTTAAAAAGATATGGTCGAATTTCTATGAAGTTCCAATGGAATTTGAAGGCAAAAAATTTATTTCACATCGTGTGGAATATTTCTATCTTTGCACTTTAAAAAATCAAAATCATGAGAATGCAAATGGCATTGAAGGTGAGTATGAATGTAAAATTATGCCAGAATGGAGCGATTTTGAAAAGTTAAAAAATTGTGGTTGGAAACCAGAGCAAATTCAAGCCTTAAAGAACTCGATTTAAAATCCCATTAATTCTAAATATTCATCAAAATGATGTTCACGCACTGGCATAGGTGCGTGATTTTTAAAATATAAAATCATTGCTGGCGAAATATTATGATACTCGTCAACAATTTCAAATCTTTCAAGTTCGCCATCATCAATTAGTTTTTTAATTTTTCCGTGATAATTAAAATATCCCATATATTTAGTATGAGAAAATTTATTGAATATATAACATAACAAATTGTTTTTGTCCCAGAGTTTGTCCCAGAGAAATAAAAAAATACCCATTTTTAGGGCATTTTAGCATATTTGGAGCGGAAGACGAGATTCGAACTCGCGACATTTGCCTTGGCAAGGCAACGCTCTACCACTGAGCCACTTCCGCATATTGTTGTGGTGCGGATGAAGGGACTTGAACCCCCACGTCGAGGACACTAGCTCCTAAGGCTAGCGCGTCTGCCATTCCGCCACATCCGCTTGCCATCCTCCGCACAACCATAATGCTTGATAATTATATAACAAATCAAGACAATTGTCAACTGATTTAACGATAAAAATTAAAAATTTTATATTGAGCGTCAATGAAAAAACCGGCGCTGTCATGCAACCGGTCTTTAATACTTAATTTTTACTGCGTTTACGAGCAGCTTCTGCCTTTTTCTTTCTGCGAACCGAGGGCTTTTCATAGCACTCTTTGCGTCTCAAATCGCCGATGATATTATCCTTCTGGCATTTTCTTTTAAAACGTTTCAATGCGCTTTCGAGCGATTCATTTTCGCCTACGCGAACAACGGACATTTATTACACCACCTTGTTCTCAAACAGAACGTTTAATCTAACAGTTATGTATTATACATATTTTTTCGCGCTTTGTCAAACGATTTTACGCTTTGAGCGAAGGAAAATCCATTTTTTGACCGCCGAGAATATGTATATGCAAGTGAAATACGGTTTGTCCTGCGTCATCGCCTTGATTTATAACTAATCGATAGCCGTTTCCCAATCCCAGCGAACCGCTTAATTCGGCGATTTTTTTCAACATTCTTCCCAACATTGCCTCATCGTCAGCGGTCATATCGGACAGCAATTTAAAGTGTTTTTTTGGAATGGCAAGATAGTGTTTTTCGGCTTTCGGATCGATATCCTTTATGATAAACATATCGCTGTCCTCATACAATTTGTCAGACGGAATGACTCCCGCGTTGATTTTACAAAAAATACAATCGTTCATATTATTTCTCCTTTCATACCGTTTTGAAAAACTTCTGTCAATTTATGGTCACAAAAACTTCCTACGGGAGCCTTTGTATACACCTTGATATAATTGGAAGTATAGCCCACATTGTAGTCCCCTTCTGCGTCTTCCACAAACACCTTACCCGTTTTACCCGTCTGCGACAATAAAAACTTTTTATTGAGCCGATGCTTTACTTCAATCAAAGCATCTGTGCGACGCTTCGCCTCGGATGGCGCTACCTGCGGCATGGACGCCGCTTTTGTCCCAGGACGAACCGAATAAGGAAAAACATGAATATCCATAAAGGCAGCCTTTTCCACGGTATCCAGCGTTTTTAAAAACTCTTCTTTCGTCTCCTGCGGAAAAGCAACTATAATGTCGGTGCTTATTCCCGCGTCGGGGAACACTTTCCTTATCAATTCGACTTTGCTTAAAAATTCGGCCGAAGTGTAATGTCTGTTCATGCGCTGCAAAACGCTGTCGCAGCCGCTTTGCATGGACAAATGGAAAAAATCGCAAAAGCCGGCGTCTTTCATCCTTATGAGAAAATCTTCGGTTATTACATTACATTCAAGAGAACCGAATCTTTTCCTTACCGGCACAACCGCCAGCACATCTACAAGATGAGACAAGTCTGTTCCGATATCCAACCCGTACGCCGAAACATTGATGCCTGTAACGACAATTTCCCGCGTTTTTGGGAATATATCCTTAGCCTCCGAGACAACGCTTTCCAAAGATCGGCTGCGACTGCGGCCGCGTAAATAAGGAATAATACAATAAGAACAAAAATTATTACATCCGTCCTGAATTTTAATATATGCGCGACTTTTCGTTATTTCCGGCGTCAGATCGTCTTCATAGGTTTTTTCAGCGCCGTATATTTTTATCTCAGGCGCATTAAAATCATCGTGTATTATGTCAGACATAATACTTGAAATGGCTTGAATTTTACCAAAACTGCCAAAAATTCCTCTAATATTGGGTTTATTCAAATAATTAGCCGCACTATTTTGACTACTGCATCCACAAACGTAAACCTTGGCGTTTGGATTGAATTTTAACATTCTCGCCACTGCCTGCCGCGATTTTTTATCCGCTTCGGCCGTAACCGAACAAGTATTTATGATATATGCGTCCGCATATCCCGGCTTATCGGTCGCTTCAAAACCGTTTTCTATGAGTTTTTCCACCATAGCGCGGCCTTCATATTGATTAACCTTGCACCCGAGCGAAAAAACCACTGCTTTCAACTTATTTTCCATTGATTGGCCTCGTACATAACGGCGGAAACTACTGCGACAGCGGCCGTTTCTGCACGTAAAATTCTTTTTCCTAGCGTTACGGCTTTTGCGCCCGCGGCAATAAGCCTATCCGCCTCCGCTCTTGTAAAACCGCCTTCGCTCCCTATAATAACGGCGATATTTTCACCATCGCTTATCTTTGAAATAATGTCTTTAGCGGCCGTTTCTCTTTCTCCCTCATAAGGAAAAATCACTCTGTCATAGCGACCCAACTGCTTGGCAATTTCTTCCAAATCCGCCACCGCGAATAATTCCGGAATTTTGCCTCGTCCGCATTGCTGCGCCGCCATTGCCGCTATTTTAGTTAAGCGTTCGCTTCTGAAATTTTCGGGACGACATTCGCAGTTTTGCGATACAAACGGCTGCAGTCCGCACACACCGAGTTCTGTACATTTTTGCACGACCATATCGTTTTTGTCGTTTTTCATTAACGCAAAGAAAAGCGTCACATTAATCGTGGGCTCGCCTTCCGCCGGCCGTGAGCATAAAATTTTAAGTATTGTTTCGGTTTTCGTGATAGCTGTTATTTCGCACTCATAATCTGTCCCGTCATGACAAACTATGAGTTTATCGCCTATACGCGAACGCAACGAAAACGCAAGATGTCGGTGATTATCCCCGTTTAGGACAAATTTTCCACCTTCTTTCCTATCGGTAAAAATTTTTCTCATAACACCTCAAACATCATTGCCTGCCACTCGCCTTTCTTGATAATTCGATTGACTTTCATATCCTTTGAAAAGCAATTCTTAATTTCTTCGGCACGGGCATTTATAATACCGCTGACTATTATTGTGCCACCTTTTTTGCATACAAGCGACAATTTTTCTTTGAGACGCAACAACAAGTCGGCGGTCAAATTTGCCATAACAACGTCGAATTTTTGATTTCCTACATCCAAATCACCGCAAACAAGCTTATAAGAAGTACAATTATTCAACTCCAGATTACCTTCCGTCGCCTTTATCGCCTGCTCGTCAATATCGTTGAACCAACATTTTTTAGCGCCCAGCGCCAAGGCAACCGTACCCAAAATGCCGCTTCCGCAGCCTATATCGGCAACATTTCTTCCCGACAAATCGGTATCCTGCAAAAGCTCAATGCACATGGAAGTCGTCTCGTGATTGCCCGTTCCGAAAGCCATGCCGGGCTCTATGTAAACAGGAATTTCGCCCTTATCTGCAGAATACTTCTGCCATGCGGGAACGATAACGACTTTACCCACCTTTAACGGGACATAATACTTTCGCCATTCGTTTTCCCAGTCTTGCGAATTTATCAGCATCTCGGAGGTTTCCATTGCACCCATCGGAAAAACGCTGCGCTGTTTTAACAATTCCAAATCGCTCCGCAATTGAGAAGCGTCGAATTTTTCATCAAAATATCCGCTGACAAAAACTCTTTTATCGTTGTTATTTAGCAATTTATCGTCGATGTAATCCCAATTTTTATTTTGTTTTATCAAATTAACGACATCATTATTGTCAACGATAGAAACGCCTTCGCTACCGTAATCAGACAAAAGCGAGGCTACAAGCTCGCTTCCTTCCGTTGTCGTCGTAACAGTAAATTTGATCCACTGCATCTTTAGCTCCTATAATCCGGCGCGTTTATTGAATTCTTTAATTTTTTCATCAAAGCCATATTTTCCACTATTAACTATTTCTTGCAAATTTTGATTTGTTTCTTCAAGCAAGCCAAGAATAGTGTACATTACACCATTTTCATCGGTGTAATACATTTCGTCTTTAGCACCGCCACAAAGGAATTTCTTTGAAAGTCTTCCCCATTTATTTGTTTGTAAATTAGCGATTTCTTTAATAAGTTTTTCATCAAAACTAAAATTTTCTGACAAGAATTTTTTTAGTTCTTTCTTATCGTCTGCATATATAGTTGCATACTTAATTACTTCTTCGCATAATTCAAATTCTTTACTATTTTCTAAATTAAAACGTTTTCTAAAGAAAGCATGGCTTGTCGCTGTAAATGGAACATTATTTTTAATATTACTAATGACTATGTCATTAATTTTCATTCCTGTATCTGATGCAAGTTTCTTTCTAATATTTTCAATAGTAGTATTAGAATTCCCTAAAACATAATTTAGTAAATCCATCTTGTCACTATGATTTAGATAATTTCCATTTACTTGCATTTTATTAAGACGTTCCAATGCTAAATATTTTTCGTAAACAAGTGAAACTTTAGGCAACACTGTTTCACCTACTAAATATGTACAACTATTTGTTAATTTTTTAAAGAATCCTTCTCTAGTTTTTTCTTTATTTACTACTTCATCAATATTCCATGGAGTAATTTTTGTTCTTTCTTTTCCTTCATTTTTAACAATCCAGGCATGTTCTTTAGATTCGTTATTTAAAGGGCCATAATAATATGGAACTCTAAATTTAAACAATTGAATAATCTTATCAGAATTTTCTTTTATGAATGGATATTTTTTACCAGCATTTTCTAAGATTTTATTAAGTTCTTCTAAATGGCATTGATGTGGAATTAAGCTTGTAGAAACAGTAGCTTGTTTTTTAAACAATTCATTATTACTAGCTTTATCAAGTAATCTATCAAATTCTTCTTTATCTTTTTCATCAACATATTGTTTATTTGCTTCCAATATTTCTTTAATGTTTTTATTTAAATTTTCTAAAGTAACTGACTTCTTCTCAAC
>URWY01000002.1 GCA_900551705.1 uncultured Bacillota bacterium
CTGCACTAAGTAATTTAGAATCGGCGTTGGTAGCTCTACCTACTAAGGATAAAGCTATGTGTTTTTGATTAGCAAATTGATCAGTATTACGTAGTAATAAGTTTCTGAATATAGATGAACCTAAAGGTATACTATTTTCTGTTTTTGTGCGAATGAATGTTTCGTTGAAAAATCTAGTAACTTCACCTTCAGCGAATTTACTATTTTCTTCCATATCCAGCATACCTTTATAATATATATCTTGCTCAGCAAAAGTTTTACCAGTCTTCTTAGTATCAATCTTTGAGAATTTAACAAGATTAGCTAAATCGTCTGCATAAGGTTTAAGAGCTAACCAAGCGTAGTATATTCTTACTTGTTCCTCATTAAAGTTTTTAGAATCTTCTGGGTTGATCTTTAATAACTATCTTGTTCTTGATGTTACTTCTCCTTCATCGTTAATATAGGTTCTAAATAAATCTTGATATTCTGAAGCTTTAGTTTTGTTCTTTCTATTTATGTATTCATACTTTTTACGTAACTTTTTAGTAGGGTCGTATTTATCTAATACTTTTTCAATAGCTTCTTTCTCAAGTTGAGAGGGAGTCTTAGTTCTATCAATACCATATTTACCTTTAGTCTTAAGTACTTCATTAGCCATCTCTACTAAGATAGGTTGTCTGATAAAAACTTTTTTATTTTTCTTTACTTGCTTTTTTCAGCGCTTTTTTAACTTTCTTTTGGTCTTTCACTTTAAGCATTGGAACAAATATTGCGATTGCAGCAACAACTGTGCCAGTTACAAACAAATACCACCATTCAACTTTGAAAGTTGTGTATTGAACATAGTCTGCAATTAAGCAAAGTTCGCCATTTGTTGATACACCAACTAAGATTGTGCCGTTTTTATCTGTTCTATAAATATCATTTTCGGTCAAACCAACAGATTTCAAATTATCTATTGTTGATTGCTTTGGGTGGCCATATTTGTTATCTTTTCCGACTTCAATAATTGCATATTCAGGTTTTACATATTCTAAAAATTCCGCAGTTGAAGAAGTATCGCTTCCGTGATGGCCGACTTTGAGAACATCGACATCTAACATATTAAGTGTGCCCTCACGCGTGCAATCTTCTATTAAGTCATGTTCAACTTCTTTTTCTGCATCACCCGTGAACATAACTTTCTTGCCCATATATTGCAAAATCATGATTGGTGAATAGTTGTTATAATTAAACTTTGAACCTTCTTTATAAGGCAAACATGAAATGATTGGTGTGAGCATTGAAATTTCCCATGTTTGGTTATCTTTGTTTAAATTTTCTTCCACAAAACTGGAAGATTTTATTTTTAAACCTTCTTGCGAAACTTGTTCTACACAGCCACTTGAAACAACTTCATTGGCAAGTGCAGCAATGACTTTATCGTAAAGTGCGGTGTCATGAACAGCAGTTGAATCACTCGCAACTGTTTCAGATTTTGATTTAACATTTGGGCGAATACAAGTTTTAATTTTATAGCGATTAAAAACTTCTGCTGCATTTCCAATATGGTCAGCATCTGAATGAGTTAGAAGAAAATAATCTATAACTTTTTCGCCGTCTTCTTCTCTAAAATTTATTTTGTCTAAATATGCAAACAGCTTATTGCCCGACTCGGTTTTATTAACGCCGGAGTCAATTAACATCTTTTCTCCTGCTGGAAACTCAATCAAAATTGCGTCGGCTTGGTCAACATCTATGAAATGAATTTTCAAACCTTGTTCGTCTATATTTGTTGAAAGTGCTTTGCCGTTATAAGCAAAATTGACAAAGTCTTCAATTTTATCTACGAAAAAATATGATAATGCTAAAAGAGCGACAATAATCAAAAATATTGTCACTCTCAAAACGATATGTTTATTATTCTTTTTAACTTTTTCTTTTGCCATATTAATAATATATTAAAAATTAAATTTTTGTGATTTCATAACCGTCTTTGCTGTCTTTGATTTGATAGCCAAGGCTTTGAATTTCATCTCTCAATTTATCTGACAATGCCCAATCTTTATTTTTTCTAGCATCTAATCTTTCGTCAGCAAGTTTTTTAATATTTTCTGGAATTTCGTCTTGTTTGTCTAAATCTAACGACAAGACTTTATCAAAATCAAGTGCCATTTGGTAAACTTCAACACTTCTTTCAATTTCTTTAACCATTTTCCAAAGAACGCCGAGTGCAAGTGGCATATTCAAATCGTCTGCAATGGCTTCGCTAAATTCTTCTTTATATGTTTCAAGTTTTGCTGGGTCAATATGATTATTTGAATTTTTATGCTCTAAAACGATGTTTTTTAATGATTTTAAAGCGGTTTTAGCACTATTTAATGCGTCAAAAGTGAAATTTAAACTTTTTCTATAATGCGTTAAAAGATTTAAGTATCTAAAATCTAATGGACTATATCCTTTTTCAACAAGTTGATTTATTGTGTAAATGTTATTAAGGCTTTTACTCATTTTACCGCCGTCAACTTGCAAAAATTCAACATGCATCCATTTATCCACGACTTGGTGACCTGTTTTGCAATCGTTTTGTGCAATTTCATTTTCGTGATGAACAGTTTTATGGTCAACCCCGCCTGTATGAATGTCTATTTTATCGCCGAGATAATATGTTCCCATTGCAGAACATTCGATATGCCAACCTGGGCAACCAACTCCCCAAGGGCTATCCCATTTCATGATATGTTCTTTTGGAACAAACTTCCAGAGTGCAAAATCAAATGGGTGGTGTTTTTGTGAATTTTCATCAATTCTATTAACGCCAACTTTTGTTAAATCTTTATTTGAAAGAGCGCCATAATGAGAAAATTTTTGAACATCAAAATATATGCCGTCATCAATTTTATAAGTATATCCTTTTTCTTCAAGCACTTTGATAAAATCTATCATTTGTTTGATATGTTCTGTTGCTTTAACAATATGTTCTGGTTTTTCAATGTTTAATGCTTTGAAATCGTCAAAAAAGCAATTTGTATAAAACTCTGCAATTTGCTCTGGCGTTTTCTTTTCCCTGCTTGCAGCAACTTCCATTTTATCTTCGCCTTCGTCCTCGTCCGAAGTTAAATGCCCGACATCTGTTAAGTTCATAACAGAGTTTGTTTCATATCCTAAATAATGCAAAGTTTTTCTTAAAAAATCCATGAAAAGATACGCACGCATATTGCCGATATGTGGATAATAATAAACAGTTGGGCCGCAAGTGTACATTTTTACTGGCGTGGAATTATCGTGCAATTCTTCTTTTCTGTTTGTTAGTGAATTAAAAACTTTCATTTATGTCTCCTAATTTCCTAGTTAATAGTATATTATTATTTTTCTTTTAATGTCAAGAAAAAAGTTCAAAGTGGCGATATTAGTTGCAAAAAGTTTTTTTTAATATTATACTTTGAATTATTAAACTACTTAGGAGTAAACATGGAAAAAGGTAAATTATTTGAACATCTTAAAGAGCGTGGGCTTATTTATCAAACTTCAAATGAAGAAGAAGTTAAAAAATTGATTAATGGCGAACCTATAGCAATTTATGGCGGATTTGACCCAACCGCTGATAGTTTGCATATCGGACACTGTTTTTCATTATTTATGCTTAGAAAATTTCAAGACGCAGGTCACAAAATTATAATTCTTCTTGGCGGAGCAACTGCCATGATTGGCGACCCTAGCGGTAGAAATGATATGAGAAATATGGTTACAAGCGAATTTATTCAAAACAACTTTGACCACATTAAATCGCTTATTGGAAGATTTGTTAAACTTGATGGCGATAATCCTGCAATCATCGTTAATAATGCCGACTGGATGAAAGGCTACGATTATGTTGATTTTATGCGCGATATTGGAACTAATTTCAATGTTAAACATATGCTACAAAATGATTCATGTGTTTCAAGATTAAACGCTGGCGGACTCACCTTCTTTGAAATGGGCTATATGTTAATACAAGCATACGATTTTGTATATTTGAATAGAAAATATGGTTGCAAACTTCAAGTTGGTGGTTCAGACCAATGGGGAAACATCATTGCAGGTGTTGAACTTGGAAGAAAAATGAATTATCAAGAGAACAAAAACGAAACTTTTGAAGCCCTTGTTTCGCCTCTTTTAACAAACAGTGAAGGCAAGAAAATGGGCAAAACTGCAAAAGGAACTCTTTGGGTTGATAAAGACAAAACACCTGTTTACGACTTTTATCAATATTTTATCAATCAAAAAGACGAAGATGTTGAAAAACTTTTAACATATTTCACAGAAATAGACATTGCAGAAATTAAAAGAATTGTTAAAGAAGACATTCGTGCAGCAAAACGCTTAATGGCTTTTGAGATTACAAAAATCATTCACGGCGAAGAAGAAGCATTAATTGCTCAAAAAGCATCTGACGCACTTTTCAGTGGTGAAGGCGACCTTGAAAATGCACCAAAATGTGAACTTAAAAAAGTTGAAGTTGAAAACGGCTTACTTATGATAGACGCTCTCACAATATCAAAACTTACAGCATCAAAATCGGAAGCAAGAAGGAACATTGAACAAGGTGGAATATCTTTGAATGGAGAAAAAATCACTGACATTTACAGACCTTTGAAAATGGAAGATTTTGAAAAAGGTTATGCGATTTTAAAGCGTGGTAAAAAATCAATAATCCGTTTAGAGTTGATTTAATTTATTAAAAAACATAAAAAAATCACTAAAAATTCGAGTTTTTAGTGATTTTTTTGTTAATTTGACAGTTTTTTCAACAATTCCCTTCTACTAATTGCATCTTTCTTGCTTTGTTCAAACAAAACTTTTGCTCTTTCAGGATTTGCTTTCATTGTTGCTGAAAAGCGTGTTTCGCCTTTCAAAAATTCTTCATATTCCATTGTTGGCTCGTCGCTATCAAAACTTAAAGTTTTTGTTTCTGGGTTATACCTATAAAGTTCCCAATAACCTGACTTAACCGCCCTGTTCATTTCATCTTGCGCATTTGCAAGATTAATGCCATGAGCAACACATGGTGCATAAGCAATTATCAAACTTGGACCGTTAAACTCCTCTGCTTCCTTAAATGCTTTGATAGTTTGCTCATAGTTCGCACCCATTGAAATTTTTGCAACATAAGCATTTTGATTTGCAATCGCAATAAGCCCTAAGTCCTTTTTCTTGCCAGTTTTACCACTTGCTGCGAATTTTGCAACCGCTCCACGCGATGTTGATTTTGATGCTTGACCGCCAGTGTTAGAATAAACTTCTGTGTCTAAAACCAAAATATTAACATTTTCGTTTGAACTGAGAACATGGTCAAGACCGCCATAACCAATATCATAAGCCCAGCCATCACCACCGAACATCCAAACAGACTTTTTAAACAACTCGTCTTTCAAAGGTAAGATTTCGTTTACATTTTGTTTTTCAAGTGCTGATATTAACTCGTTTGCTTCGTCATTTGAAAGTGAATTTTCGTTATTTATAAATTTATCTTTCAAATTGTTTAAATCATCATTTTTAAAATCGTAAGTTGAAAGTAAATTTTTAAGTTTTTCTTTTTTGGTTTTGCTTGCAAGAGCAATTCCAAGTCCGAACTCAGCGTTATCTTCAAACAAACTATTTGCCCACGCTGGACCATATCCATTTTTTGATTTTGCATAAGGACAAGTTGGATATGAACCACCATAAATGCTTGAACAACCTGTTGCGTTTGCAATTATCATGTTTTCGCCAAAAAGTGTTGTTGCAAGTTTGATATATGGAGTTTCGCCACAACCAGCACATGCTCCGCTAAATTGGAACAATGGCTTTTCAAACTGATTGCCTTTTGTTGTGAATTTTGAAAATATTGTTTTATCTTTTTCAACTTTTTCGCTGAAAGCGTAGTTTTCTTTTTCTTGTTCTAAATCTTTTGAAAGTTTCATTTCAAGCGCTTTGTTTTTTGCTGGGCAAACATTTGCACAAACGCCACAACCTGTGCAATCAAGTGGGCTCACTTGAATTCTGTATTTATCACCTTTTGCACCAATCGTGTTGACTGTTTCAAAACTGCTTGGAGCGTCTTGTAAATTTTCTTCTTTAACATTGACCGCTCTGATTGCTGCGTGTGGACAAACGAGTGCACATCTGCCGCATTGGATACAATTTTCTTTCTTCCAGCAAGGTATAAACTCTGCTATACCGCGTTTTTCAAATTTTGATGTATCTGTTGGAACGCTACCATCAGCGGAGAAAGATGAAACAGGCAAATCGTTCCCCTTTCTAAATGCGATTGTTTTGATTATTTTTTCATTAAATTCGCAAGTGTTTTCGCCCGTAATTTCTGTTTTATTGTCTGGTGTTATATTTTCAAACTCGTTTTCGTTTTCAACATAAGTAAGTTTTGAAACATCAACTTTAACAACCTTTGAGCCTTCTTTCATTGCATTAATATTTGCGTTAACTACCTGCTCGCCTTTTCTTCCATAGGTTTTTCTAATAGCGATTTCATTTTTTGCCAAAAAGTCTTCAAACGAAATTATTTTTGATGTGTAGAAAAATGCTGATTGCATAATGACATTTATTTTATTTCCAAGCCCCAAATTTCTAGCCGCAAGACCTGCGTCAATGATATACAAATTTGCATTTTTAGAGATTAATTGCTTTTTAAAATAATTTGGCAAGTTTTTGTTCAATTCTTCTTCACTAAGTGCAGTGTTAAGAAGCACCACGCCATTATTTACCAATCTGTCCAAAGTGTTAAATCTATTTAAGAAACTGAAATTATGAATTGCGATAAATTCCGCCTTTTTAACTTCGTAAATTTTCTTAATTGGCTCGTCTGAAACACGAAGGTGTGAAACCGTTAAACTGCCAGATTTTTTGCTATCGTACTCAAAGTAGCCTTGAACAAATTTGTTTGTGCTAGTGCCTATCATTTTTATGCTGTTCTTGTTTGCACTTACTGTTCCATCTGAGCCGAGCCCATAAAACAACATTTCATAATCTGATTTGCCGCTTTCTTCAACTTTTTGATATATTTCAAATAAATACTTACTTTTGTTTAAAGATAAGTTTGTAACATCGTCATTAATTCCAACTGTGAAATTATTTTTACTTAAATTATCCAGCAAATTTTCATACACGCTGGCTACATTTTCGCTGTCAAACTCTTTGCTACCAAGCCCATAACGACCGCCAACAACATCAACATTCAAGTTAAGTTGTTTCAACGCTGTTACTACATCTAAATACAAAGGTTCGCCAAGCGCACCGCTCTCTTTTGTCCTGTCTAAAACTGAAATTTTCTTAACAGATTTTGGCAAAACGCTTTCAAAATGTTTGATTGAAAATGGACGATATAATCTAACTTTTACAAGTCCAATTTTTTTATATTTTTCATCACAATCAGACTTCAAAATTTTTGAAATGAAGTCTTCAATTGTTTCGCAAGCACTTCCCATAGCAACAACAACGAATTCTGCATCGCTACTTCCCACATATTCAAAAGGTGCATAATGCCTGCCTGTTACTTTTTCAAACTCGTCAAAGGAAGTTAAAACATTGTCTAAAACTTGATTGTATTTTGTGTTTGATGCTTCACGATTTTGGAAAAACACATCAGGGTTTTGCGCCGTTCCCATTTGCTTTGGGTCTTGTGGATTTAACGCTCTGTTCCTAAATAATTCAATTTCTTTTTTAGGCAAAAGTTTAGAAAGTTCGTCATCAGTTAATTCAACAAATTTTTGAATTTCATGTGATGTTCTAAATCCGTCAAAAAAATGCATAAATGGCAAACTTGACTTAATTGCAGATATATGTGCTATTGCTGCCATATCTTGCGCTTCTTGTGCATTGTTTGAGCAAATATACGAAAATCCTGTTGACCTTGTTGACATAACATCGGAATGGTCGCCAAAAATCGAAAGTGCGTGACTTGCAACCGCTCTTGCACTAACATGCATAACTGCTGGGAGTTGTTCGCCTGCCATTTTAAACATATTTGGAATCATCAAAAGAAGACCTTGGCTGGCTGTGAAAGTTGTTGTGAGTGCCCCTTCAATCAAACTGCCATGCATTGCACCAGCAGCACCTGCTTCGGACTGCATTTCAACAATTTTTAGTGGTTGACCAAACAAATTTTTCTCTCCTACGACATAAAGTTCGTCACAATATTCAGCCATAGGGCTTGATGGAGTTATAGGATAAATAGCGCTAACATCGCTGAATTTATAAGCAATTTTTGCGCACGCTTGATTAGCATCTTTTACAATATAATTTTTCATTAATTCTCCTAGTTTCGACAAAAAGATAATAAATTTATATAATTATAACCCACTTACATTAAAATTGTCAAAATTTATTTAAAAAATTTTCAAAAAACACTTGATTTTAAAAACAAATGCAAATATACTAACCAAAGTTTAAAAGGTTAAATATGCTTGATGTAATTTTAGATGCACTTTTAGATACTTTGAAGGTAGTTCCGATACTTTTGTTCGTCTATCTTTTAATCGCATTCATAACACATCATAAGGAAGAACCTTTCTCGTTTATTACAGGCAAAAAGAAATGGTTTGGGCCACTTTTCGGCTCGCTATTGGGTTCAATTCCACAATGCGGATTTTCCGCCGCTATGGCAGATTTATACACTCAAAAGAAAATCACTTTGGGAACGCTTTTTGCAGTTTTTATCGCAACAAGCGATGAAGCAATTCCACTTTTGATTGCTAATCCAAGCGCATACAAAGAAATGTTTATTTTGATTGGGTTTAAACTTTTGTTTGCTCTTTTCTTTGGATATTTAATTGATATTTTCTTTAACAAAAAATTCTATGAAAATATGAAAGAAAGGTTTGAGCATAAACATGAGCACTCTCATGATGAACATTGTCATCACGACCACAACCTGGAAAATTGCAATCATGAGCACCATGAAAGACATTGCACGCATGACCACTGTTGTGCAGACAATATCTTTATGGACGCAATTATTCACACATTAAAAATAAGTGCATTTATCTTGCTATTTAATTTAATTTTTGGAATTATTATTTATTTCGTTAGCATGGAAAGATTTTTGAGCATAATCAATATTAACCCATATTTGCAAACACTGATAACTCCAATTATAGGTTTAATTCCAAATTGTGCAGGCTCAATTTTTCTTGTTGAAGTTTTCTTGGAAGGCGGAATCTCACTTGCATCAACCATTGGTGGACTTTCTGCTGGAAGCGGAATCGGCATTTTAATTTTGTTTAGAAAAAGCAAAAACATAAAACAAAATATTTTAATTTTAATATCACTTTATGTAATCGGCGTTTTGATTGGACTCGCCTTGACACCACTGCTTGCTTAATCACTTATCTTAATCTCCCCAGATTCGGCAAAGTATTTAACAACGCCACATAATATTGAATAACAAAGTTTTTCTCGATACTCCTCGTTTAAGAGGAGTTTTTCTTCTTCTGCATTGGAGATAAAACCACACTCAACAATCACTGATGGCACATTCGTGCAATTAAGCATATAATAGTCGCCAACATCAATATTTTTCCTTGCATTCGGCAAATTTGTAACAAATGTGCTTTGAATTGATTCGGCTAAACTTTTTGAAATCTCACTTTCTGGATTATAAAACACTTGCGCGCCCCTGCAACTTTGAAGTGGAAATGAGTTCATGTGAATACTAATAACCAAATCTGCATTTGCGTCTTCAATTATTTTTTTACGCTCCATCATGTCGTCTTTTTTCTTGTTTGTGCTATATGCTGAATAAAGTCCATCCAAATTTTCACGCGTCATAACAACATTAAAACCATAACTTTCCAAATATTTTTTTAGTGTTTTGGCATAATCTAAATTTATAACTCTTTCCGTTGTTCCACTGTACCCAACACTGCCGCCGTCAATTCCGCCGTGTCCCGCGTCAACAACAATTGTCATAAGTCCGCTTGGTGAAGTTGCAAAAATGCTAGGCAAAAATACAAAACTTGAAATGACAATTACAAACAATAGAATATAAATAATTGTCTTTTTTTTTACAACAAAAAATATATTACTCAGTTTTTTCATACAAAGTAATATATTCATTGAAATGTTATATAATAACGCTAAATATTTTCAATAGTTTTGCATAATGTTTCGGATATTTCGTCAACCAATTTTTTGTCTAATCCTTCCACCAAAATTCTTATCAAATTTTCCGTTCCACTTGGTCGCACCAAAATTCTGCCGCTTTCCATAATCAAACTATCACAAACATCAATCGCATTTTTTAAATTTGTTGACTGCATAACATAATTTTTATCGCGAACAACAATATTTTTTTGCACCTGATAATATGGCTTGTAATTTGATTTTAATTCGCCCATACACGACATCATAGAAAGCAGACGTGCAGCAGATAATATGCCGTCACTTGTCGTGGTTAAATCAAGCATTATATAATGCCCGTTGTTTTCGCAACCAAGTTTGATATTATTTTGCAAAAGTGCATTTAAAACTGGCTTTTCGCCCACATCTGTAATTTCGCATTTTGTTCCTTCATTTTTTAGCATATTATACAATGCCATGTTTGCCATCTTTGTTATAACTATTTTTTCGCCAAGGTAAAACTTGGAAAGATAATAGATAACTTCTTCTCCTGACAAGACTTTGCCACCTTTCAAACAAACGCCAACTCTATCAGCATCGCCGTCAAAAGCAAAACCTATGTCAAAATCATCGCTTTTCATATACGCCGACAGCACATCAATATGATTTGCCCCACACGCAAGATTTGTGTTAAGTCCGTTAGGTGCACCATTAAAAATGGTATAGTCAAAAGCCTTAAAAGCGTCTTTCACAATTTCAGTTGCGCAACCATTTGCTGTATCGAAACAAATTTTTAACTTTTTACAGGGTTTTAGTTGTTTCTTTATAAAATTTACATATTCTTTGACGGACTTTCTTGAAGAAACAACTCTGCCAATTTTATTGTATTTGGCAAGCGTATAATTATAATTATGGTCAATTATGTATTCAATATGGTCTTCTTGTTCTTCGGAAATTTTAAAGCCATTTCCGTTGAAAAACTTAAAGCCATTGTGCTCCGCTGGATTGTGCGATGCGGTTATCATAATGCCTGCGTTTGCTTTGTGATAACGAATAGAAAAAGGCACACATGCCGTTGGGACAACATCAAGCAAAATAACATTTGTTCCCATAGCAGTTATGCCTGCACAAAGTGCTGTCGTTAAACAATCACAAGAAAGCCTTGTATCTTTACCAACAACTATTAAATTTTCTTCATTTTCTCTTTCAAATACTATTGAAACTGCTTTTCCGATTTCATAAGCAAGTTCTGGTGTTATATCTTCCTTCCAAATTCCTCTTATGCCGTCTGTTCCAAATAGTTTTTTTTGCAAAATCAGCCTCCAAAAGTCTTCAATATATACTCATTTGTATTAACTGATGCAATTGCGCCATCGCTCGCAGCGGTGACAATTTGTCTTAACTGTTTTTGTCTGACATCACCAGCAGCATAAACTCCTGGGATAGATGTTTCCATTTTTTCGTTTGTGATAATGTAACCGTTTTGGTCAAGATTGATTTTATCTCCCAAAATTTCAGTGTCTGGCTTGCGACCAATAGCAATAAAAAGTGCATCAACATCAAGTTCGCGCTTTTCATTTGTTATTAAATTTTTCACAACAATAGACTGCAATTTGTCGTCCCCAGCAATGTCTTCCACTGCTGACGAAAACAAAATTTCAACTGGTTGATTTTCTTGTTTAGATAAAGCAAGAACCTCGTTTGCTAAAATTTTTTCACCTTTAAAATAATCTCTTCGATGAATTAAATACACTTTTTTAGCAAGACCAGCGAGATACAAACAATCTTCAAGCGAAGAACTTCCGCCACCGACTATTGCAACATTTTTATCACGGAAAAGTGTTCCGTCACAGGTAGCACAATAACTAACACCCCTGCCAATAAATTTTCTTTCATTTGGCAAGTTAAGTTGTTTTGCTGATGCCCCTAAACATAATATGATTGTTTTACCTTCAAAAGTTCCTTTATGTGTCCTAACCGTCTTGATTTTTCCTTCCAACTCCATATCTAAAACATCTGAAAAAACAACTTCAAGCCCAAAACTTTTAGCGTGTTCAAACATCAAAGTTGAAAGTTCATCGCCACCAATTTTTTTGAATCCCGTGTAATTTTCAACATACTTTGTGTATGCAATTTGACCGCCTGGAACCATTCTTTCAATGAGCATAACTTTTTTGCCTGCCCTTAAAGAATAAATAGCCGCTGTTAAACCTGCTGGACCGCCACCAACGATTAGAACATCATATAACATAAACCCTCCAATTTTATTTCAATCTCTTATCTTCTCCTAACATTTCAAGCACCAAACTATTTCTTTGGCTCATAATTCTTGAAAAAATTCTTTCTCCATACCTTTCCAAAATTTCATCTGGCATCAAATTTGAATTGATAATTGTTGACTTGTTTTTCATAAGCCTTTCATTCAAAATTAAATAAAAATAATTTTCAGTGATATTTTTAATTGTTGGTTCGCTGCCAAAATCATCAATAATCAAAACCTCTGGAGCAAGGTATTGTTTCAATATTTCTGGATTTGAAGTTTTACAAAAAGTTAAAAAGTCGCTATTCATTGCAAATGCGGTATTGAAATAAACATAAACACCTTTTTTTATAAGTTTATCAATTATGCATGTGCATAAATATGTTTTTCCATTTCCAACTTGACCGGTAATAAAAATATTATTTACTTTTACATTTGGAAATTTTTCGCACCATTCATTGAGTTTTTTATAAATCAATTCACTTTTTTTATCACAAGTCGTTGTTTCAAAATTTGGAAGTTTATTTTTAAAAATTCCACTTTTTCTAAGCAAAATTTCGCTTAAAATTTGCTTTCTGCAATTACAATAATGATTTTCAAAAACACCTGTATCGTTACATAATTTGCAATAATAAACTGGTTCAATAGACGAAATATGCATTGATTTTAACAAATTTTGCATATTTTTTTTGATTTTTTCATATTTTTCAGTCAATTTATCAACATTTTTGCCTTCAATCTCATCTTTTGCAATTTGTATTTTTAAATCGTTAAATTGTTTTTCAAGTTCCAAAAATTCTTTATTTTCTCTTGCCAATGATAAATTATCCAAAGCAATTTTTTCTGCTTTAAATTTTCTATTCTTTAAAACTTCTTGAATGTCTTTTTGAATTGAATTATTCATAAACTATATTTCCACTTCTTCTAACGATGTGAACAATCCTGCAATCTCTTCGCTAGAATATGTCCTCTCATTTTTCAATTTTTTTCTTTTTTTCTTTGGTTCGTTTTCTGTTGGAACATTTATAACAACATTTTTCGCATCTTCAATCGTCTTAACATTGTTTTCGTGCCACTTTGCCAAAACATTATTCATATATTGCATTGGATATGATTTATTTGCAGATATTTCTGCTGCATAAGCAATTAAATCGTGTGAAAATTGCCAATCGCATGCCCAAGTTCTATAAAAGTTCCTATCCGCTGGCGTAACATCACGAGTTAAAGTCAAGATTGATAAAATATCGTAAATTTCTTCATTCTCTTTTGAAATTTCATACAAATAATCGTCAAACGCTTCTTTTGATACGATGCCATTTTTGAAAAGATTTTTTATATTTCTATCCATTAATTGTATTGAGCGAACAGATGTTGCAAAACAATAATTTGCAATTTTTTCTATTGTTTCATCTTGATAACCCATATTTTTCCACTGATAGATATAATCTTGAACAATCATATCAAAATCGGAATAATAAGTTCCCAAAGTTTTCACAATTTTTTTTGCGAGATCATAAAGTTTTGTTTGTGCGTTTTCGTAATCTTCAATCTCTTTTTCGGTAACCAAATTCATTTCTTTATACTTTCTCAAAATTGCATCTAATTTCTCAAAACTGATGCTTTTTGCAAGTTTTTTATGCTTTTTCGCAACAAAATAGATTAAATCTGGCTCAAATTTTAATTCTTTTGTCCATTTTAAGAACACTTGTCTTTCATCAACTGTTGGAAGTCTTCTAATCGACATCGCATTCATGAGCAATTTCAATTGGTCAGAAATTGTGTCGTATTCTTTTAGTTTTTCTTCAACTTTTTCAGTTGTTATAACACCTTCATTTGCCCATGCTTTTGCAACTGCCAAAATATAATTCAAATATGTTTTTTTCCCTTTCAAATTAACACAATATTTGATTATCATCAAAAGTGCTTCTGGTTCGATGTGAAGTTCTTCAATCAAGTAATAATATTCTGAAAACTCATGAGGCATAATCATTCTGATGTTCTCAAAAATTTCTTGGACTTTAAAATTAAAATCGCTATATTTGTCTTCTTTAAACTTTTTATAATTTGTGACTACATCTTTAAGTGGAAGATATACAATTTGAATTGGATCTATTTCAACAACTTTCACAATGCCCTGACTTTCCCAATAATAAAAACAATCTAAGACATCTTCTTCGGAAAGCTTTAAAACTCTTGCAAAGCGAGTGAGTGAATTATCTGGAACATCACCAGCACCGCTGAGATAAAGCCCATAAAGGTAAACTTTTACAGCATTATCAGGAGCAAATGGCAAAAAATCATTGATAAAAATGTTATCAATTCCAGTAGTATTATTAAAAAGTGAATTTGAGTTAAATTTACAAAAAGCCATATCCTTATCCTTTTTTTATCTTATCATAAAATATCTTTAAAACAAATAATTTATAGAAAAAAATTAGGGCAAACACCCCAATTTTTTATTTAATTATTTCATTAATGGGAATAAAACAACATCTCTAACTGATGGTTGGTCAAACATCACAACCATAAGCCTATCAAGTCCAAATCCAAGGCCAGAAATTGGTGGCATTCCATGTTCCATTGAAAGCATGAAATCTTCGTCCAAGTCCATTGCTTCGTCATCGCCGTCATGTTTTGCCCTTGCCTGTTCTTCAAATGTTTGTCTTTGAACGATTGGGTCTACAAGTTCTGAATATGCTTTGCATAATTCGCAACCAACAGCCAAAACTTGGAACATATCAATCAGACGATTATCTTTATCATTTCTTCTTGCAAGTGGGACTAAACAAGCAGGATAGTTATACAAGATTGTTGGTTGAACAAGCCCTGTTCTAATTTCGCGCTTGTAGATATAATCAATAACACCACCACAAGTTTTAATTCCGTCAAAATCTTCTTCTTTGAATAGACCTGTTTCAACAACTTTGGCAATTAATTCTTTAACATTATCAATAGCCACAAAATCAAAACCTAAAATTTCACGCATTTTTTCTGTGTAGTTTACTCTTTGCCATTCTGCGCCAAAATCAAGTTCAATGCCTTGATACATAACTTTTGTTGTGCCAATAACATTCATCAAAAGTGAACGCATAAATTCTTGGAAGAAAGTGATATTTTTTTCAAAATCCCAATATGAGGCATACCATTCACACATTGTAAATTCTTGCAAATGTTGAGTGTCCATACCTTCGTTTCTGAACACTTTACCCATTTCAAATACGCGGTCAAAACCTGCTGAAATAACTTGTTTTAAATATGTTTCTGGGGCAATTCTCAAATTGCACATTTTATTCAAAGCGTTATGTTTTGTGAAAAAAGGTTTTGCACTTGCTCCGCAAACTGCACTTTGAAGAATTGGTGTTTCAACTTCCATAAAGCCGTGGTCGTTTAAGAAATTTCTAATAAATTTCATTGCTTTGCTTCTTCCAACCATAACTTTTCTTGTTTCTTCGCTTGAAATCAAATCTAAATATCTTTGACGATATTTTGCTTCTTGGTCAACAAGTCCGTGGAATTTTTCTGGAAGCGGACGCATTGCTTTTGACAAAAGTTCAACTTTTTCTGCTTTCACAGTAAGTTCGCCAGTTTGAGTTCTATAAAGCACGCCTTCTACACCAACAAAGTCTGCAATATCAATCATTTTTTTGTAGAAATCGTAATCTTCTTCTGAAAGTTCGTTTCTGCCAACGCTTACTTGTATTGCACTTTCAACATCTTGTATTTTCATGAAGCCAAATTTGCCCATTATTCTTCTAAAAATAATTCTGCCAGCAATTCTAACTCTTTCACCTTCTGGCATTTCGTTTGCTTCTTTAATTGTGCAAGTTCTATCATATTTGCTTACATAAGGAATGATGTCATTCTCTTTTAAAATGTTAATTTTTTCTTTTCTTATATCAACTTCTGATGATATTTTTTGCAATCTGTTTGCTATTTGTGTGTAATCCATAATTATTCTCCGAAAAAGTTTGTAACACAAATAATAAATAAAGTCAATTAAATACTATAACTTAATATAAAATTGACTTTTAAAAATAAAAAAACCACATAATGTGGTTTAGTCTTTTTTATCGTTTTTAAGTTTTTTGATAGCGTCTGCAATTTGTTCTTGAAGTTCATCATCACTAAGTTCATCAACAGAAGATTCTTCATTTTCAGATTCGTCTTCGTCCGCTGCATCTTCTTCCACTGCTGTGCCGTCTAATTCGATTGGGTCAAAAAACTCAATTTGGCTGTTTTTTTCTGTTTTTTTCGTTTCGGCTTCTTCTTTTACAGACTCTTGATTTTGCTTTGGTTCGTCATCAAAAGAAAATTCTTCGTCTTCTGGTTTTGTTGCTTTTTGTGCTTTTTTATTTTCTTTTTTTGATTTTTTCGCCGTTACGCTTTCAATTTGTGGGTCGTTTTGATTATATACAATTTTTGAATCGCCGTTTATTTCAACAACATCACCAGCAATTTTTGTTGTAATTTCACTTTCGCCCATCATAACGCTAACTTTGCCGTTATTAAGTGTTGAAATCTTTGCATTGTCGCAAACATTGTTAATTTGGCCATTATTAATTGTCCCAATGGCAGATTTTTCGGTGATATAATCTACTTGCCCATTCATAATTGTTGTGATTTTTGTTTTGTCGATTGCGTTTGCGATATTGCCTGCAATAAGCGTTCCAACTTGCGCTTTATCTCTCATAAACAAGATTTGTCCATTGTTGAATGTTTCAATTTTTGAATTGTCGTCCAAAAATTTAACAAGTCCAGCATTCAAAGTGCCAATTTTTGATTTATTTTTCAAATATTGAATTGTGCAGTCATTTACTGTTGTTATGCTTGATTTGCCAGCCATTTTTGTTACAAAACCAGATTTGAAAAAGCCAACAACAGCCTTACCGCAAAGCAAATCTATTTTACCGCTGTTGAAAACTTGAATTCTCGCCTTTCCAGAAACTTTTGAAAAAGTTGAATTTGTTGTTTCCAAAACAACTGCTTTTCTGCCGACAATAACATTTTGGCAATCAATAACATAGTGTTTGCCTTCACGCAAAATTATATTTTTTTCGCCTTTATGATGAAAAGGTTCGCTTTCTTTATTTTTAAAAAAGTCTAAAAATCCCATACTTTTCTCCTATTAGTTAATTATTATTTAAAAATGCAGTTTTTAAACAACTGCATCAATAAGCATCACATAATCTTTCTTAAATTTTTCACAAACTGTCTCATATTTGGTTGGCATAAGAATATCTTCGTCCATTTTCACTGCATACTCGCAAAAAATACGCAAATAATCTTTGATATACAAATATGCTTCTTCAATTGTGTTGCCATCTGTTGTGATATTCAAATCTGGCACAACAACTGAAAAAGATTCATCTTCATTTTTTATAAAAACAGCAGGAAAAACATATTGTTGCATAATCTTTTCATTCCTTCTTTTAATGATAAAGCAAATTTCTGCTTTTAAATTTACAAAAGTAGTTTATCATATCTTATGCAAATTATCAAAACAAAATGCACCAATTAATAAACTTTTTGGTGCATTTATTTTTAGTTTATATTATCTATAAAATTATCTTTTCTGTCAAAATCTGCATGCAACGAAATGTATTGTTTCCTTGCCTCAATATTGTCGCCCATCAGCGTTGTAACCATTTTTTCCGCTTCTGCGGCGTCTTCGATTGAAACTTGAATTAAATTTCTTTTTGCTGGGTCCATGGTTGTTTCCCAAAGTTGCTCTGGATTCATTTCTCCAAGACCTTTATATCTTTGAATTTGATAACCTTTTCCAATACGCTTGATTGCGTCTGGAAGTTCAGCGTCTGAATAGACATATTCGATCGTGTCTTTCTTGTAAACCTTGTAAAGTGGTGGCAATCCAATATAAACGCAGCCTTCGTTGATTAACGCTCTCATATATCTGAAAAAGAATGTAAGCAAGATTGCACGAATATGCGCACCATCTTGGTCAGCATCGGATAAAATGATAACTTTTCTATATCTCAAATTGTCAACATTGAAATCTTCGCCGATTCCCGCTTCAAGTGCAGAAATAATTGTTCTGATTTCTTCATTTGCCAAAACTTGATCTAAACGCTTTTTCTCTGCATTTAAAGGTTTACCTTTAAGCGGCAAAATGGCTTGAAAGTTTCTATCTCTGCCTTGTTTTGCACTGCCACCAGCAGAATCGCCCTCAACGATAAATAATTCAGAAAGTTCTGGCTTTCGACTTGTGCAAACTGCAAGTTTGCCCACCAAGTTGTATTTGTCAACGCTATTTTTTTGCCTTGTAAGTTCTTTTGCTTTTCTTGACGCTTCCCTAGTTTTTGCAGCGCCTTTTGCTTTGTTGATGATTGCTTCAAAAGTTGCATTGTTTTCTTTTTTATCAAAGAATTTAATAAGTTCATTATATGCAAGGTTTTCCATATCAACACGGGCTTCTGGATTTCCGAGTTTAGTTTTTGTTTGACCTTCAAACTGAATGTTACGCATTTTAATTGCGATAACCGCAGTCATGCCTTCTCTGAAATCTTCACCCATCAAGTTTTGCTCTTTTTCTTTTAAAAAGCCTTCGCGTCTTGCAATTTCGTTCATTGCACGAGTGAGTGCAGATTTAAAGCCTGTTTCGTGTGTTCCACCTTCTGTTGTTGGAATATTGTTAACATACGAGAATGTGTTTTCTGTGTAAGAATCAGTGTGTTGAATTGCAACTTCCATTTTTAAAACTTTGCTTTCGCCACTAATAAAAATTGGATCTTTATACAAAGCAGTTTTGCTTTCGTTTAAATACTTAACAAAGTCTACAATTCCGCCTTCATAGCAATACATCTGTTTGATGTTTGCTCTTTCATCCACAAATTCGATAAAAATCCCTTTGTTTAAAAGTGCAAGTTCTTTCAAACGCTTCATAATTGTTTCGGCATTAAAATTTACGCTTTCAAAAACGCGTTTATCAGGCATAAATGTAACTTTTGTTCCGCTTTTTGCTGTGTCTCCCAAACAAATAAGTGGCGATGTTGGAATTCCGCTTTTTATTTTTCCATTTACAATGGGTGAAGCAAAATCCATTTCGTATTTCTTTTTATCTTTACAAACAACAACTTTAAGCCACTCAGACAATGCGTTTGTAACCGATGCCCCAACGCCGTGAAGACCACCAGAATAACCATAATTTTCGTTGTTAAACTTGCCCCCTGCATGTAACTGTGTGAAAACAACTTCCACACCAGATTTTTTAAGTGTCGGGTGCTCGTCAACTGGAACGCCACGGCCATTATCTTCCACGCTTGCGCTTCCGTCTTTATGAAGAGTAACTGTCATTTTATTGCCATAGCCGTTTGTGATTTCGTCTATTGCGTTGTCCACAATTTCCCATAATATATGGTGCAAACCTTTAATTCCTGTTGTTCCGATATACATACCAGGACGCATTCTAACCGCGTCTAAACCTTCAAGAACAACAATATCTTTTGAGTCATAACTTTTTGCCATAATTTCTCCGCTTGTTATTTTTCCTACAAAATAAGGTATCACAAATATAAAAAAATAACAACAAATTTTTTAAAATTGCCGTAAATAAAAATTGATTGCAATTTGAATAAATATTTAAAAGAAGGAAAATATAATTTGTAAAGCGAGGAAACAAAATGGCAAATAAAGTGGCTGTCACAGGCGTTAACACGGCTAAACTGCCAAAACTTTCAAACAACGATTTAATGGCTTTATTAAAAAAAGTCAAGGAAGGTGACGAATTAGCGCGTGACGAATTTTTGCTTGCCAATATGAGATTGGTTCTTAGCGTTGTTCAAAGATTTGGTGGCAAAAAGGACAAAGCAGACGACATGTTTCAAGTTGGCTGCGTGGGACTTATTAAAGCCATGAATAATTTTAACATGGACTTAAATGTTAGATTTTCAACTTACGCCGTTCCAATGATTATCGGCGAAATTAGAAGATTTCTGCGTGACAACAACTCAATCAGAGTTAGCCGAAGTCTTCGCGATACCGCTTACCGCGCATTGCAGTCAAGACAAAAATTAAGTTCGTCTGGCGACTATGAACCAACGATTGATGAAATCGCTGCTGACATGAATGAAGACATTAAAGATGTTGCATTTGCTCTTGATGCAATTTCAGACACAATTTCACTTTCTGAACCAGTTTTTAGCAACGGCTCTGAAACAGTTAGAATTATGGATCAAGTTGCCGACACCAAAAACGACATTGATTCCCTTTTGGAACGCTTTGCTCTTAACGAAGCAATAAACAAATTAAACCCAAAAGAACGCAAGATTTTGATGATGAGATATTATATTGGAAAAACGCAAATTGAAGTTTCCGAAGAAGTTGGAATTTCTCAAGCGCAAGTATCAAGGCTAGAAAAAAACGCACTTGAACATATAAGAAAAAAAATAACTTGAAAAATAGTTATTTTTTTTGTTTTTTATTTAATTTATTTTTGTAATTTTTATTTAATTTATTTTTTAATTATTTTTTTTAATTATTTTGTTTAAATTATTTATTAAAATATTTTTTGATTATTTTTGGACAAGCAATTAAAAACCAATAAGAATATTTTTGCGGATTTTTTTCCAAGTCTTGTGCAAGGTCTTCTAAGTTCACCCACTTCACCTTTTCAACTTCGTCAGGATTGAATTTGATAAGAGAATTGGACTGCGCCGTGAAAACATTATCATATTCATACTCAATCAAATTGTTATCAAATTTATTTCTATAAATAAACGGAAACTCAAAGTTTAAGTTTTCAATTTCAATGCCTAATTCATCAAAAGTTTTTCGTTTTATGTTTTCAAAAATATTTTCTTCAAGTTGCGGATGTGAGCAACAAGCATTTGACCAAAGACCGCCCGAATGATATTTATTTTTTGCTCGTTTTTGAATTAGCATTTGATTGTCTTTTAAAATAAAAACAGAATATGCTTCATGAAGCACGCCTTTTTTATGCGCTTCAAGTTTTTCCATTTCACCCTTTTTATTTCCAAAAATATCAACTATAACAACCTTATTATTCATGAAATTCCCCCCGCCCCAATTTTATGATGATTTAAGCAAATCTTTCTTCAATCTATCCAAAATTTTCTTTTCAATTCGACTTATGTAACTCTGTGAAATGCCCATCATATCGGCAACTTCCTTTTGCGTTCGCTCTTCTTTACCTGCAAGACCAAAACGCAAAATCATGATTTCTTGTTCTCTCTCATTTAGCCTTTTTATCGCTTCCCAAAGCAGTTGTTTTTCAACTGATAAATCCAAGTTTTTAGATACGCTATCTTCTTCGGTATATAAAACATCTGAAAGCAAAAGTTCGTTGCCGTCCGAGTCAAAGTTTAAAGGTTCGTCAATACTAACTTCCGCTTTTGTTCTCGACACTTTTCTAAGTTGCATCAAAATTTCATTTTCAATGCACCTGCTCGCATAGGTGGCTAGTTTTATATTTTTGTCAAACTTATATGTTTGCACCGCTTTGATAAGTCCAATCGCTCCAATGGAAATTAAATCTTCAAGTTCAAGACCTGTGCTTTCAAACTTTTTTGCTATGTAAACAACAAGCCTTAAATTATGCTCAACAAGCCTAACTTTTGCATTTTCATTCCCTTTGTTCATTTCTTCAATCAAAATTTTTTCTTCTTCACTATCAAGCGGATTTGGTAACGCTTCATTTCCGCATATATAGCAAACAATATCTTGAATATCTAAAAAATTAATTCCCCTAGAAAATATTTTTAATAATTTTTTTATTAATTTTTTAATCATTTTTTTCTCCTTTTTTTGTTTTTTATTTTTTATTTTTTATTTTTTAATATTTTTTAAATTAAATTTGGACTAATTAAAGCGTCACAATTAAAATTGTTTTTAAAGTTTACAAATGATAATCCTATCGCTGCATTTTCCTTTTTTAGTCTATTTTTCACCAAGTCGACTTCAATTTTGTCAACGCTAAAAACAAGCATTTTTTGACTAGTTTTGTTAATTGTTTTGTAGTCTATGTAATGAGCATTTGAAAGCGAAGCCGTATCTTTTGCAAGCAGTTTTTCCATTGGCAATTTAAAAATTTTATTAAATGTTTCAAAATTTATTATTATCACCGATTGATTAGTTATTGGGTCAATTAGGTTGTGCGCGCTATCCAAATATGCGGCAATTTTATAAGTTTTATCTTTATAAAAAATCTTCATTTCGTAAACAAATTTTTTGGTCTTCTGCTTTTTTATGATGTAGTTTATCACGCCAATAGTCACATAACAGTAACACGCAACAATGCCCACAATAAGCCCAACTGGAAAGTTTTTTGAGTAAGACAAATTCATAATTTCCAGGCTGCCATAAGCGAGATATGAAATCATAAAAGTTATTCCACCAAATAACGCTGTTGCAGATAAAAAAGTCAAAAAATGAAGCAAAAAAGATTTTAAATTCTTTGTTTTATAAGCAATTAACACCATGATAACACCTACCAAAAGTTTTAAAATTATCATGAGATAGCCAGGCAGATTTAATAGTGGAAATACAAACGACATCGCCGTTCCAAAGGTATTTGCAATCAAAATTCGCCACCAAATGAACCTGCTTGCAAGAACTTTTGCAGATAAAAAAAGAATTAGAAAATTAATCACCAAATTGTCTATAAGAACATATTCAATAACAATTTCCACAAGTCAATTATATATTGCATCATAAATTTGAATAACATAAAAAAAACGACTAAACTGCAAAATTTAGTCGAAAAAAGTTAAATATGATTGTTTTCTCTTTTTGAGTAAAACAAATACTGCTGAGCGTAGCCTGAATTTGTGCCATACCTTGCAATTAAATTGTCTCCAATCTGATTTGCGTTCAATTTGTTTTCCCCGAAAATGTCTTGATAAATTTTTTTAATCCATGTGTCGACTGGAAAAACATCTTTTTTGCCATAGCCGAAAAGCAATATGCACTCCGCAACTTTTCTGCCCACTCCTTTCAATTTAAGAAGTTCGTTTAATAAAACTTTCGTTTCAATGCTGCTTGCTTTTTCAAATGAATAATCGTTTAAAAAATCATTCAATTTAGAAATTGTATATGTAAGATACGGCGCTCTATAACCTGCTCCAACACTTTTGAAAAAACTTTCGTCCAGCGTTGAAAGTTCTTCAAGCGAAGGAAAAGCATAAATTTCAGCACCGCAAGAATTTTCTATCTTTTTATTAAAGTGAAGCCTTATTTTATCAAGCGTGCCAGTTATACGCTTAATGTTATTGTTAGCGGAAATCATAAAACTGATTATAGTTTCTAATAGGTCTTGTTTTAAAATCCTAATACCGCCGCCAAAAGACAAAGGAAATTCCAATTCTTTATAGCCAGCAAGTTGGTTTTTAATGTCTTTATAATCTGTTGTTAAATCAAAAAATTTTTCAAAATACTGAGTGTCATTCGTTTTAATTTCGTAGCCATAGTCTGTTTGATTAACCACGCAACACTTATCTTGTGGATATACCAAATAACTTTCGCCAACTTTTTTATAGCAAAAAACTTGCCCACATTCTAAAATATGTTTTGGGCAAAATTCTTCGCTTTCATAAATTTCAATTCTATCGTTAAACTTCTGATATTTCACAAATACATTATATCAGATTTTTTAAATATTTCAACATTATAACGCTTTTAAATTTTCCTTAAAATACCTATCGCGCATTTCAAGGTATTTGTCTTTCATATTCATAATGTATCTGTCGCGTTCAAAACTGTTCATATTTTCAAGTTTTGATTTGTCAACAATTTTCCCAATCGGATTTGTAATGTCAACATTTTCATTCAAAATTTCCTTAACTTTGTTATATAACTTCTCATCTTCGGTGTCAGAAAGCACAACTAATTTGTAATCTGCCACAATTCCACCCTCATAAACTTTGAATACTGAACTATATCTTTCTGGCTGTTTGTAGCCGCCTGATGATAGCCTTTCTTTTGCTTGCCTTGCAAGTCTCCTAAGTGCATCGTTTTTTTGATTTCTCTCCATATTCATCCTCCATCGCTCTGTTTGAGCCAATGCGAGTATAAAATAATTAAATGAGCCAAAAAGTGGGAAAATATCGTGATTTTTAGGGCTTTATAGCAGGTTTTGTCGGAAATAAAAAATTTGCCAATTAAATCGACAAATTAACAAAAATATAACAAATTATTTGTGGAAATAATGCGACATTAAACGCGAAAGTTCGCCCTTATTATTACATTAAACTTAAAAAAGTCTTGGAAATATAAGATGTGGCAAGAGTAACACCAAACGCTATTGCTGCCCCAACAATAAAAAATAAAAAATATCTAAATTTGACGCGTTTTCTAAATTTCTTTTCATCTTGTTCAACTTCAAACATTCTCCTTCCGCGTGGAAGTGGCGAAACACAAAATACTTGTTCATCGCCATATTTGACGGAAACATACTCACCGCTAGAAAGATAACCCATAAGTTGTGCAATGCCTTCGCTGTCAATTTTATACTTATGTGGCATAGCACGAATTAGGTCATCAACTTCTAAAACTTTGTATGACCCTTCCCTACATTCTTCGTTTACAATTCTGAGCAATGCTTCGCTTCGTTTGTCTAACATATCTTTATTATTTGCAATGCCCCGTTTTTTAAACATAAAAAAACTCCGTAAATAACGGAGTTTAATTTAATTTTATAATGAATATTCTTCGTATGGAACATTCCTTTCACGCAATACACTTTCAGCAGCTTCTGATTTTATTTGGTGTTTTGTTGAAAAATTATTTGCCATCTTATAAACTGCCATATTAAATTTTCTTGATATTGCAATGCCAAATGCCATTGAGAACGAACCTAGTCCTGTCCAAATTCCACCAAAGTTTTTGCAAAATGTTGCTGGATCTCCACCTACTAATAAATCAGCCAAAAAGCCAGAATCTGATGCAATAGCGTCCATTATTAATGGATTTTTTGTAAGCATTAATACTCCGCCCGCAAGGAACGCTGCTCCTGCAAGAACTAATACACCAACTCCAATTGATTTTATTGGGTGACATGCTTCTGCCATTTCTTCTGCTGGACCTGCAAATAAGTCGTGTATTCCAGACATAATCACTTGACTTTTATAAGCGTTTTTTACCATTTTTGTTGAAAGTTTAGAATATTTCTTTTCGTATTTTTCTCTTTTTGCTTCATATTTTTTTGTGCTCTCGTCTTGGTAATCTGACATTTTGTCATAAAACTTTTGTTCTCTTTTTTGTGCTAATGTCATTTTCTTTTCTTCCATATAAGTTCCCTCCATATACATCAACATTATATGGCATGAAAACTCGCAAGTCAATAGTTATAACATATCGAAATTTTATACTTAAAATAGAGAGAATTTATAAATATCATTTTGCACAAGACAAAATTGTGGATAAACAATAATCAAAATATCTTGCTGGAATACTGCCTGTTGTGAGCGCATCACCTGCTGAAAAATTGTATTTACCATTATTCTCAATGAGGTCAGAAAGTTTATAAAAACTAATTGTGCTAAGCACTGCATATTCTTGATTTCTAACAACTGGCCTATCCAAATTTACTATGCAAGCCAAGTTTAATTCTTTGTTTATATTGATGAAATTTGAAAAAGTATAATTGCCATTTTCAACATTTTTCATAAAGCCAGAGTCTGCCATTTTTTCAACATAACTATCAATCAAAATAAACATTCCAGCAAAAGTTGAAAGTTCAGAAACTTGTGCGTTGAAATCCTTAACATTATATCTTCCAAAATTAAATTGTTCAAAGAGTGGCTCGATTGGTGCGGAAAGCACGCTTTCAAAACGCTCATCTAAATCTAACGCATGAACAATTCCGATTTCAAATTCTGATGCGTTTTCTTCAACATTTAAAATATTGTCTTGTGTGAGTTTTACAAGATATTTTCTTTCGCCGTCTTTCATATAAAAGGCATTGTTTAACCTGTCAAACCTATATTCTCCAAACACAATATGTTCAAACAAGGTTTTGAAAGGTTCATTTTTGTTAAGGAAATCAAAATATTCACTTTTAAAGCGTCTATTGTTGATATATGCTCTAAACAACCTGCTTGATTGTTCTTCCATTGTCGTTTCGTCATTTTTGCCAATAGCCAAGAAATCTCCAACAACATCTTCACCAAGACCAGATTTTTTAACAAGCATTGACATTAATTCGTCATGCCAATCTTCTTCCAAAATTTCGTTGGATTTAGGATCGTTGAAAAAGTCTAACGCTTCAATTTTGCCCGAATAGCACAAACATTCAACCAAATATTTAGCTTCTTTAACGCGCTTTTCATACATCAAAACAACTGCAAATTCTGCCAAGGCTTTTGCTTGATTTTCATCACACAAGAGTGCTGCCATTCTAACCGCCCACTTAGCAGATTTGATGTCGTCTTTCTTTTTCAAAACTTCAAAAACGCTTTGTGCATAATTGTTCAAACTATCTTTGTCAAAAATATCATATAAATATTCAAGATTCTTTAAGTTATAAAGACCTTTGTCTTCCTTAAATAAATCAATTATATATGTGTAAGTTGCATTATCCGCTTTGACGCCACTTTTATATGTCAAATTGAGCCTATCAAATGGCAAGCCAAGAGTGCGCTCTTGTGGTTCTTTCACTTTTCTGCGAACAAGATACATAAATTGCTTTTCTGTCTTGTTAGAAACATTTTCAATTATATCTAACCTTTCAGCAATCTGATTTTTAATTTCAACATCTTCTTCTCTTTCGTAAATTTCTTTTAATCTTGAAATTGCTTCGGTGTCTGAACCAAAAATGAACAAAATTTGAATCAAATCTAACTTGCTTGCTGCGTTATCTAAAAGCCTTCTATCAAGTTCAAAGAATGTTTCGCGCTTATACTTTTTCAAAATATGGCCAATCCTATTCTCGTCTGAATTTTCACCAGAGATGAAATCGTCAACCAACATTTTAATGCCGCGTGGCGTGTTAAAGTCTGTTATCATTGCCAAAATGCCATATTTTTGCTCTGGGTGCATTGCTAAATAGGAAATTGTCCATTCTTCGTTTTCGTTGAAAAATCTTTGCATAAACTCGATTGCTGGCCTTTTCCAAACAAAAAGCGAGTCTGACTTATCACTTTCAAAGGCAGACAAAACAAAAGGAAGATACAACTCCTTTTCAATTTCGCAATTTTTAACAATTTCAACAAATCTATCAAAATATTTTTCGTCAAAAGTGTATGCTTGCTTGTTGCTTACATATTTTATTTGTCCAATTTGACCAACAAACATTCTCTTAACAAAATGATAAAGTTCAATTTGCAAGTTGCAATGAAGCAACAATCTCACAAAATTTGAAAGTGCAAATATGTAATTTTTTAATTGAAATAAAAGATCCGAAAACTCAAAAATATTTTTTTCTCTTTCTTCTTGTGAAATCTCCTTAACTTTTACATTTGCAAGTTCGTTTAATTTAATTTGCCTTGAAATAAAACCTTCAAAGTCAAAACTGTCTTCAAAATCAAAAATCGTTTTTAATGCTTTCTCTATTTGGCTGATGTCGCGTAAAATTTCCATGAAAAACTCCTATGCTTATACTTTAGCATAACTTTTTATATTTTCAAATTATATTTTTAAAAAAACTCTCGCTTGGAGAGTTGATTTTTTTAATTGCAGGCGTTCAACATTTTAAAAATTTCGCGCGCGTTAATATACAAAACACAGTCTTCAAAACTTTTAAGGTCAAGACCAATGGTCTTCTTTATTTTCCCAATACGATAAATCAATGTGTTACGATGAACATACGAGTTTAAACTTGCTTTTGTCAAATTTAACCCACCGTTCAAAAACGCGTCAACGCTTTCATTAATAGCATCGTTGCAAAATATCTTTTTTAACTCGTGATTTTTCACAATATCACAATACTTTTTTGCGTTAAAATGCTTGCCTATCAAATTTTCGGTTTTAAATAAATTCCTTATTTCAGCAGACTGAAAAATTAGTTCTTCGCTGTCCATAAATTCTCCTATAAGTAGTCCCCCAACAAATTTCTTGTCTTCTGTTTGTCTATTTTATGTTAATTAATTATTTTCAATGCTTCCTAGATTAAACTTTATTGTTCTTTTTGTCAAAATTTTAGCAATATCTTCCGATGTTGTGGCAACAAGTGTTGTGACTTTATTTTGAACATATTCTTTAACAATCATCGACTCAATAATTTCAAGTTGTTCTTGTTGCAATTTCTCAAATATGTTGTCAATCAATATTATATCAAGTTTTCTAAACGAAAGCCTTGCGATTGAAAGCACATATTGCTCAAATAATGTCAAATTACAAACTTTTTCGTCTCTTAATTTTTCCATATTGTAATTTATCAAGAGTTCGTTTATCTTTTCTTCAATTTCAGAATTTGAATATTTTCTTGTTTTTAAAATATATTTCAAATTTTCATAAACAGTTTTTTTAGGAAAGAAAACTGGCGTTGCAGGAATGTATCCCATTTCAACATCGCAAGAAAAATCTATTTTTTTAAGCGGAACATCTTTGATATAAACTTCGCCGCTGTTTGGCTTTTCAAGCCCAGCCAAAACGCGAAGCATTGATGTTTTACCGCTGTTTTCTTCGCCCAAAAGAGCCACTGACTCGCCCTTTTTGACTTCAAAACTCACATCATAAAGTGCGTAATATTCTTTCGTATATTTCAAACACAAATTTTTAACTTTAATCATTATTTCTCCTTGCCTACACTTGGCAATTAAATTGCAAACCAATTTGCAGATATATAATACTATAAAAAAATAAAAAATCAACTCTTTTTTAAGAATTTGTTGTTTTTAAAAATCACTTGCAAATTGAGAAATATTGCGATATACTGCAATCACACTTTGTCTAAGGAGGATAAAATGGATTTATTTAAAAAATGTCAAGACTTCACAAGAATTGAAGATTTAAAATCAATAAACTTGTATCCATATTTTCATAAACTTGAAAGTAAGCAGGATACTATTGTTGAAATGGAAGGTCATAAAACAATTATGATTGGTTCAAACAACTATCTCGGCTTAACTTCTCATCCAGAAGTTATAGACGCAGGAGTTGAAGCACTTAAAAAATATGGCAGCGGCTGTTCTGGTTCAAGATTTTTAAACGGAACTCTTGATTTGCATGTCAAACTAGAAAAAGAACTTGCAGAGTTTTTACATAAAGAAGAAGTTGTAACTTTTTCAACAGGTTTTCAATCAAATTTAGGCATTATCAGCGCTATTGCCGGTAGAAACGACTATATTGTTTGCGATAAAGAAAACCATGCAAGTATCTATGATGCCTGCAAATTGAGTTATGCAAAAATGTTGAGATATGAACATAATAATATGGAAGATTTGGAGCGCCAACTTCAATCTATCCCACAAGATAAAGGTATTTTAATTGTCACAGACGGCGTTTTCTCAATGAGTGGAGAAATCTGCAACTTGCCAAAAATTGTTGAATTAAAACATAAATATGGCGCAAGAGTTATGGTTGATGACGCGCACGGCTTCGGTGTTATTGGTGAAGGTGGACGCGGAACAGGTTCGCATTTTAATCTTGAAGACGAAGTTGACATCATAATGGGGACATTTTCAAAATCACTTGCAAGTTTAGGCGGATATATGGCTTCAAGCGAACGAGTAGCGAATTATGTCCGCCACAATTCAAGGCCATTTATTTTCAGCGCAAGTATTCCACCTGCAAATGTTGCGTGCGCAAGAAAAGCGTTGGAAATTATCAAACGCGAACCAGAAAGAGTTAAAAATTTGCAAGATAACGGCGCGTATGTCCGTGCAGGTCTTGAAAAACGAGGTATTAAATACATTCCAAGCGAAACTCCTATCGTTGCCATCTATACTTACGATGATGAAAAAACATTCCTAGCATGCAAAATGCTTTTTGAACGCGGAGTTTATGTAAATCCAGTTGTATCACCTGCCGTTCCGGTCGGTTCAAGTCTGATAAGAACATCATACACCGCAACACACACTCATAAACAACTTGACGAAGCCATGGACAAAATCAA
Source organism: uncultured Bacillota bacterium (assembly GCA_900551705.1). Taxonomy (GTDB): domain Bacteria; phylum Bacillota; class Clostridia; order Christensenellales; family UBA1242; genus UMGS687. Next base: position 30,342 of record URWY01000002.1, read on the forward strand.
ACAAGTGCTAGACGAGATATTATAAAAAGAGCCCAACCGGCTCTTTTTTAAATTTCAATTATCTTTTTATTTTTCTTTTGGGCATATTTTACCATTTTATATGCTCCGCTTTTGTATGGCATCTCAATGTGACAAACTAAAACATCGCAGTTATTAACTATCCATTCATTACGCTTAGTTATTCGCTGCTTTGGGTAATATTGCTCAATCGGCGGAAATATTGTTTCATCGACAGCCTTTGACAAAAAGAAATTTTCTTTATTATGTTGATAGTGCAACAAAATTCTAACAATTTTTATATAAGGATACTTTTCTTTTAACTCAACAATAGCATTAAAACATTTTTCGTCAAACGCCCCCTTGTTGCCATCATAAAAAATTGTATAGCCTTGCTGAATAAGTCCTTCAATAGTTTGAAGAAGTTTTTCTTTAACCCCAATACATCTCCACGAATCACGATGTCCCGCAAACGCAACTACTTTTTCCATATAATTCTCCTTTTTGCTCAATAATTGTGAAGTAATTATACAACTAAAATGAATTAAATGCAAAATAATAGCCAACTATAATAATGAATAGAAATTGAGTAAAAAGTAAAAAGGAGTTGAGTATGGATTATTTTAGAAAGATTGATAAAATGCGTGTTGCTCGTGGTTGGTCATTTTATAGACTTAGCCAAGAATCCGGTTTATCTCAACAAACTTTCACTAAATGGATGAATGGTAAAACAACACCAACATTACTAGCGTTACAGGCAGTTTGTGACGCATTTGAAATTAGTTTGGCAGAATTTTTTGCCGAAGATGAAATCATTGTTGTAACGCCAGAAGTCAAAGAATTATTTAACGATTGGCAAGTCCTAACAAAAGAAGAAAAGGCATCAGTCATGGCAATAGTCAAAAACTATATTAAAAAAAGATAAGAGCCCAAGCGGCTCTTTTTTATTTGCTAATTAGATAAAAAATGCTATCATAAACACATGAACAAAATAAATGTGTTGTTTACAATCAGTTACAAAGGAACCATTTACAGCGGTTGGCAAGTTCAACCTGTCAAACAAACAATTCAAGGAGAAATTGAAAGCGTTCTTGAAAGGCTTTTTAATGAAAAAGTTGAAGTTGTTGGCAGCGGAAGAACAGACGCTGGCGTACATGCTCTTGGCACAAAAGCAAATGCCCTTTTAAATGCTGATTTTTTATCAAAACACTTTTCAAAAAATGGCAAATTGGATTTCATTAAGTTTAGAGATGCAATTAATCAACTTTTGCCTGAAAATATTCAAATTTTATCAATTAAAAGAGTTCCAATAACTTTTAACGCTAGGTTTTCGGCAAAGAAAAAAACTTATGAATACAAACTTCAAAATGGCGGAATTTTATCACCTTTTGACAGCGAAACGACCGTTTTGGTGCGTCAAAAACTTGACATTGATGCAATGATTGCTGCTAGCAAATATCTAATTGGCGAGCACGATTTCACATCATTTTGCAGTGCACAAACGCAAACAAACGACCATATTAGAACAATTTATGATATAAAAATCACAAAAAAATCTAATAAAATTTTAATCGAAATAACCGGTAACGGCTTTTTATATAACATGGTCAGAATTATTGTTGGCACGCTTGTTGAAATCGGTTTAGGAAAGAAAAATACAAGCGAAATGAAAGCAATTTTAAGCAGTAAAGACCGTTCAAAAGCAGGCAAAACATACCCTGCTCACGCACTCTTTTTAAAAAAAGTTTTATATTAAAATTTATTAAATAATTTTCAAAAAATTCTTGACATTATCAGCAAATTATAATATATTATTATCGTCTAATGTTTTTAGGCGATTTTTTTGTGATGCTAGCCCCTTCACAAATGGTTGCTTTAAAGGTAGCGGATAACTTAATCAAGTTTGCAACTGCAAGCGCGAACTGCATTTGCTAGAAGATTGTAATTTTTAAAATATTATTCGGAGGAAAATTCAATGAAGTCATATATGGCAAAACCAGAAACTGTTGAAAGAAAATGGTATTTAGTTGATGCTGCTAACACTCCTCTTGGACGCGTTGCAAGCCAAGTTGCTTCAATCTTGCGTGGTAAAAACAAACCAACATTCACACCACATGTTGACACAGGAGATTATGTTATCGTTATCAATTCTGATAAAATCGTTTTAACAGGTAAAAAATTAATTCAAAAGAAATTCAAAACATATTCAGGATATCAAGGCGGACTTAAAGAAGTTCAATACAAAAAAATGATGGAAGAAAAATCAGATGTTGCACTTTTAAGAGCAATTAAAGGAATGCTTCCAAAAAATGCTCTTGGTAGAGATATGGCAAGAAAAGTTAAAATCTACAAAGGTGCAGAACATCCACACGAAGCACAACATCCAGAATTAATTTCATTAAAAGGAGAAATTAAATAATGGCAGAAACAAAGAAAGCTGTTAAAGCTACTTTAAAATCAAAGAAAATTCAATTTTGCGCAACTGGTAGAAGAAAAAAATCTATCGCACGCGTTAGATTAATTCCAGGCGGAAACGGAACAATCGTTATCAACAAAAAATCTATTGACGAATACTTCCCACAAGACCTTTTAAAATTAATTGTTAAACAACCATTAGAACTCACAAACAGTGCAGATAAATATGATGTTTATGTTAATGTTATCGGTGGTGGCATTGCTGGTCAAGCAGGTGCTATTTGCCACGGTATTTCAAGAGCACTTGTTAAAGCCGAAGAAAATCTTAAATCAGAAGTTAAGAAAGCTGGCTTGTTAACTCGTGACCCAAGAATGAAAGAGCGTAAAAAATATGGTCTTAAAAAAGCAAGAAAAGCATCTCAATTCTCAAAGAGATAATTTGCAATCAGACTTACAAAAAGCAAGGCAATATGCCCTGCTTTTTTTATTTTGCAAGATTTATTGATTTTTTTGTAAAATTGTGCTACATTAGAAATATGGAAATGCAAGCCGAAAATATTGAAGTTAAAAAACAAATATGGAAAGACCATCTCAGCGGCGAAGAATACTCTGACCCACTTGATATTTTATATTATAAAAACACACTCAACGAAGAAAAATATTCAAACTTGCTTTTAGGCACTTTCAACGCAGAAGGCAACTATTCAATTGAAAAAGAACTTTTGCAAGAACTTATCAATGTCAACAAATTTATTACAGACAATGTCGAAGGCGTATATCACCTAACCGCAAAAACAACTTCGCCAGAATTTGATCTTCATTTTCTTTTAAAAATTAAAAACGATGACGAAAACAACAAAAAAATCGCTTCATTAATTTTGCTTGAACCTTTTAAAAGTTTAGACGAGCAAACATCATCAGAATTTGCAACAACAATTGCTCGTTATCGCGATGAAAATGATATTTATTTCATGCCAAAAGTTGCAAAAGTTTTTCATATTTTTGATAAACGCGATGAAGACGGCAGAGAAAGCGAAAATGACGAAATATTGTTAAATGTTTTAAAATCAAAAAAACAACTCAAAATGCTGAAAAATAAACTAGCTGAGTCAAACGAATATTTATCTCAATATTATATCGACAATGTCATCGCAATCTTGAAAAAATATCCAGGCAAGTATTCTGAGTATATTTTAAGAAAATACGATATGCTTTTGTTGGAACATAAAGGCAATTTAAACAAAAAAAATTATTACAAAATGTTGCGTCTTGAACTAGATAAATTGCTGATGGCATCAAGGCACATGTGCGACAATCCTGACCTGCTTAAGGCGTTGGGCGAACAAAAACAAATCTTTGTAAACAACATGGAAAAGTTTGAAGAAACATTAAAAGCCCCACCTATCGCTGCACCTAAAAAAGAAGAAGCGAAAAAATCCGCAGCAAAAGCCGCGCCTGCTAAAAAAGCGGCAGCAAAGAAAAAGGCCGCAGCAAAGAAAAAAGCCGCACCTGCAAAGAAAAAAGTTGATCCACAATTCAAATGGCTTGTTGAGAGAGAAGAACCAACCTTGCCACCAGTTATTCCAGAAGTCAAGCAAGAAACACAAACGGAAAAGCAAGATAGTAAGTCAATTATTATCCCCCCAGGTTTATTCTTAGATAGTATGATAGATGACAATATAAATGTCCCACTAACAATTAGTGAGAAGTTTATACCAGAAAAGAATAAAACAACGGTCGTAAATATTTCAGAACTTACAAATGCCGAATTTGAAATGTAAAAAAACGCACAATTTTGTGCGTTTTTTTATAATTCAATAATTAAAAATCAAATGAGTTATTTTTTTGCATCTTAGGTGTCATTCTAGATGTACGACGAATTGCTTCACGAATTTCAGCAGTTTTCTCTGGATTTAATTCAACAATTTCATTAATATATGCTTTTGTTTCTGAAACCAATGCAACTACTTCTTGCTTAGAATTTGGCAATGCAAGCCATTTATTCCAATCAATAGAGCACAAACCGTTTAATTGATAAGTAAATAAAATGCTTATATGTTTTTGTAAATCTCTTGACAATTTAAACTTTTCTACAACTTTTTTTGCAAGTTCGGTTTGTCTATTGTATTCAGAAGTATTTTCTCTAATTTGTTCACAAGCTTGAATTGTAATAACATTATCTAATAGATTTGCCATAGTTCTCTCCTTAATATTTCATGGTTATTATAAAGCATATAAAACCACTTGTCAATATGTTTTGTCAAAAATTTTTTCAATTTTTTGTAAAATTAGGGTTGTATTTTACTCACTTATATTGTATAATAAACTCAATAAAGAGGTGAATATGCAATATTTATTAAGTTTTAGCGATTTCTGGGCAAAAGTTCAATTGTTTTTCCATGAAATGAACCAGGTAGTCAAAATTTTAATTATTTCAGTTTTACTTGTAGTTGCCTTGCTTTGCCTTATCAGGTTTTTAAAACCAAAATACTCAGCAGATAAAAATAAGCTCAGAATATTCCCATTAATTTTATTTGCAATATTCCTAGGTCTTGCCTGCTTTGTAATTTTCATTTAATTGTAAAAATCGTTTGCAATTTAATATTTTTATGCTATAATACCCAAGTTTAAAGGAGATTTTATGTTTAATTTTATGTTAGATTCATTGCCACCAGATTGGATCGTTGCTTCATTCCCAATTATCAGATATGTATTAATGTTCATAATCGCAGCAGCAGCTATCGTTTTAATTATAGTAACACTTATGCAAGAACATGATGATAACGGAAGCGCAAATGTTATCACTGGTGCATCAGAAAGTTATTACACACAAAACAAAGGCGAAACAACACAAGGCAAATTGAAAAAAGTTACAATCGCTATGGCTTCAATTATTGCAATTTCAATCGTTCTTTTCTTTGTAACTTTGCTTGTATACGCTGGCGCTTAGAAAGAATCAAAAATAAAACTAGCCGAATTGGCTAGTTTTTTTATAACTTAAAATGATGTGTAAGAAGTTCGCTTGCTTTATAAACTTGATAATCACTTGGCGACCTAGCAACTATTACATCCATATCGGCGTTAAATTCAACAATTAATTGCCTGCACATTCCGCACGGAAAACAATATTCGCTCAAATCGCCACCAATTATTGCTATGGCCACAAAATCTTTTTCACCTTCGCTTACCGCTTTGCAAATTGTTGTCCTTTCCGCACAACTTGAAACCGGATATGACGAATTTTCAACATTGCAACCCGTAAACACTTTTCCGTTTTTACAAAGAACTGCCGCTCCAACTTTAAAATTTGAATAAGGTGCGTAAGCATATTTTTGTGCGTTTATTGCTTGTTCAATAAGTTTTGAATATTCCATATCATTCCCCTTATTTTTATAATAACCAATTTTCGTCACTTTACAAAATAAATTATAGCAAAAAAACTAGGCTTATAACCTAGTCTTTTATTGAGCAAATAGAAATTCAATATCTGTTTTAGTTGTCAAATTAACATTTTAAAAAACTGTAAAGTCCGAAAAAACAAAAAAACTCAGCGTTGATGCCGAGTTTATTTGGCGCCCCCTGTAAGATTCGAACTTACGACCTATCGGTTAACAGCCGAGTGCTCCACCGCTGAGCTAAGGAGGCATATTTCATGCTTGCATGGAGCATTTTAATACATTTCTGCGCCCATGTCAAGCATTTTATGAAAATATTTTTTATTTTTTAACTTCTTTTTCTCAAACTCTCTTGAACTGCATTTTTCCAATCTTCGGTTGCTGGAATAAATTGACCTGTTGCTGTTCTAATTTGAGTTCCCGTGGCAGTTGTTGTCAAGTCCATATTTGATGCATTAAATCCATAGATTGTTACTGTCATTTTGATTTCACTGGTCAAATAACTTTGGTCTTTTGCCAAAAATCCAATTAAAACTGAATATGGATCTTCGCCTTTCGCAAGAACATTTGTGAAATAAATATATTTGCCATTTTCTTTTGCAAGGTCGACATATATTTGATTTCCTGGCAAGCCATCAAGTTGCCCGTTTGCTATTTCGTTAATATTTGACACATTGTATATATCAGATTTATGAGTTTCGTCAAGCCTAATGAAAAATTTACTTGATATGTCATTTCCTGCTGCATCAGTGAATTTGACTGACATTGCAAAACTTGTATAGCCTGCAAAACTTGAACTCAATGGGTTTTCAATCGTAATTGCCTTTTTAAAAGTAACAATGTTACCCGTCACTTCTTCCGAATAAATTGAGTGCTCTATTTGCGTTACCGCTGGCACTGCATCAAAAGTTAAATCGTATTTTGCTTCAACTTTTTGCTCTGCTGGCCAGAAAATGATAATTATCAAAGCAATAACAAGCAAAAGTACAACTGCGGACATCGCATAAGTTGCATTTCTGATACGGCGTTGTTTCCTTTGGTTTAACTCTTCAACGCTCATCGCTTTTTCAACGACATTCAAGTTTTTGTCGTCAACTTTTTCTTTCGCTAGGTTTTCAGCATTCTCCGCCGCTGCCGCATCTGGTTTTTTAGGCGCTGCTTTTGGTGGCTCTGGCTTTGTTGGTTTTGTGTTTTCCGCCTTCGCGACTTCTGGTTTAGCGGGTTTTACTTGCTCAGGTTCTATTTCCTTTGGAGTTTCAACTTTTTGCGCTTTTTCAGGTTTAGGTGCAGCGTTTGGAGTTTCTTTCTTTGGAGCAGATTTAGGCGCGGCTTTTGGCATATCCGCCTTTGGTGCTGCTTTTGGAGCGGTTTTTGGAGCAGTAGGCTTTTGTGGAGCATCTGCTTTTGGCGCTGCCTTTGGTTTTGGTGGTTGAACAGGAGGTTGAGGTGACTTTGGCGCTGCTGGCTTAGGTGCTGCCACAGGCTTTTGAGGTGGTTTTGGTGCAGCCGCTTGAACTGGTGGTTTACCAGGTGCTTTTGGCGGCATTTTATTTTCCATATTTTCAGCCATATAAATCCCCCTTTTATCTTTTTCTTAATTTTACAAAATTAAAATTGTTTTGTCTACTAATTTTAACAAAATTGAATATATACGCCCAAATTCTTCAAAATAAAACTATGAGAAGTTTTATAATTACTTTAATATTTATAAGCGTTGTTGGCGTGCTGTTTGCCCTTCCGCTCACAATAAATTCGTTCATTAGCGATAGTCCGCTTTACAAAGAAGAAAAGCAAGAAATCATCGACCATGAATACACAAACGAAGAAAATGCAGATTTTGGGCAAATCAAAAGCGTTCAAAAAGTTGAAAAAGTGCCTTATTATGGACAAATTGAGCATATATTCACCCACTGCTTAATCGCTTATCCAAAACTTGCATTTGACAATAGCAATCCAATGGCTTACAACTACGCTCGCGATTGCATTACATCAACAGAATTTTTAAACTTATTAAACGAACTTTACAAAAACAACTATGTTCTTATTAATATAAACACGCTTTTTACAAATAAAAATGGAAAAATAGAAAAATGTAAAATTTATGTTCCAAAAGGTAAAAAACCGCTGGTTATGTCGTTTGACGATGTCGTTTACGACCATAGGAAAATGAAAAACGGAATGGTTGATAAAATAGCAATAAACGCTAACGGCAAAGTTGTGAGTGAAACATTTGAAAATTGGCAAAACGGCAGCGGAAAACTTGTTCAAAGTTATACAAGTGAATTTATTTCGATTTTGGATAAATTTGTTGAAAAACACCCAGATTTTAGCATAGATGGCGCAAAAGGAACGATTTGTTTAACTGGATTTGACGGCGTTTTAGGCTATAGGACATCATCAAATAACACTGAAAATCGAGAAAGCGAAATTGAAAAAGCCAAGAAAGTTGTTCAAAAACTTAAAAATAATGGCTGGACTTTTGCTTGCCATTCCTACGGACATTATCACATGAACAAAATAACTGACGAAAAATTTAAAGAAGAAATTGCACTTTGGCAATCGGAAGTTGAACCTATAATTGGCAAAACAAAGATTTATGTCTACCCTTATGGCGAATGGCAACTCAACAACAATGACAACAGTTTCACAAACAAACATCAGATGTTAATAAATGCTGGATTTGAATTATATTGCGGCGTTGGAAGCAAACAATTTTTTGGCTATTTACCATTAAATCAAACAGCAAACAAAACGCTTTTCATGGACAGAATACCAATCGATGGTTACAGTTTGGAAAACAACCAAAAATATCTATCTCGAATTTTCGATGCTGACAAAGTCATTGATTATAAGTCAAGAAAAAATTTTGCATAAAAAAACCGCTTTAAAAGCGGCTTAAAATTATTTCTTATTTGCTTCGATATAATTGATTATATCTCCAACGGTTTTTAAATTCATTGCATCTTCGTCTGGAATTGAAAGACCAAATTCTTCTTCAACAAGCATTAACATTTCTACCATATCAAGTGAGTCTGCACCCAAATCTTCAATTAATTTAGCGTTTAATTGAACCTTGTCTTTTGAAATGTTAAGTTGAGATGCAAGCATTTCAATAACTTTTTCTGAAACCATTTTTTCCTCCAAATAATATTTTACTTGCATAGTGTAACATATATTCAAAAGTTTTCAAACTAATTTTACAAATATAAAATTTTGTGTTAATATCAAATCATGAGCGACAAAAAACAGATTCTTGAAATTCTAAAAAATAAATTTCCAGCGGCAGATTGCGAATTGCATTTTAACAACAATTATGAACTTATTGTTGCTGTTATTTTGTCCGCGCAATGCACAGATAAACGCGTTAATCTTGTCACTCCTAACCTATTTAAAAAATATCCAACTGTTAAAGATTTGGCAAATGCTGACGAACAAGAACTAAAAAATATTATTCATAGTTGCGGATTTTACAACAATAAATCAAAAAATTTAATCGCTATGGCAAAAGATGTTTGCCAAAAATTTGGCGGAGAAATTCCATCAGATTATGACGATTTAATATCCCTAAGTGGTGTTGGAAGAAAAACTGCGAATGTTGTTATGGCTGTCGGCTTTGGAAAAGATGCAATCGCAGTTGACACGCATGTTTTCAGAGTTTCAAATAGGCTTGGAATAAAAAGCAAAAACCCTTTAGAATGTGAAAAACAACTTCAAAAAATTTTTGACCAAAAAGATTGGACGCATCTTCACTATTTATTAGTGCTGTTTGGAAGATATTATTGCAAGGCAATTAAGCCAGAATGTTCAAACTGCGAACTTAAAGAATTTTGCAAATATAATAAAAATTTGCAAAAAATGGAGAAAAATAGCAAAAAATAGTTGTTTTTTATAAATTTCTTTGCTATTCTCTTAAAGAAAATTGAAATATCCAATTTTCCTGGTTTGCGAAATTACTTTTGCGGGTTGCAGTAATTTCGCTTTTTTAATTGATATTTTATTGTAATATGTGTTATACTTTTATAGAAAATTCAATGAGGTTTATATGTTTTTAGATAAAGTTAAAATCAAAATTCAAGCAGGAAATGGCGGCGATGGCGCTGTTTCTTTTCATAGAACAAAATTAACAATGAATGGCGGACCAGATGGCGGCAATGGCGGTAAAGGCGGCGATATAATTTTTGTTGCAAAAAACGACTTGAACACCCTTTACTCTTTCAAATTCCAAAAAAAATTCAAGGCTGGCGATGGCGAGCGTGGTGGCAAACAACTTTGCCAAGGTAAAGACGGCGAAGATGTTATCATTCCAGTTCCATGCGGAACAATAATCAAAGATGCCGAAACAGAAAAAGTTCTTGCCGACTTAACTAAAGAAAACGAAAAAGTTAGAATTTTGCGTGGTGGCAATGGCGGTCGTGGCAACAATTTTTACGCAACTCCAACAAGGCAAGCGCCACACTTTTCTCAAAGCGGAGAAAGAACAAAACAATATGAAGTTGTTTTGGAATTAAAAACAATCGCCGATGTCGGCTTGGTTGGCTATCCAAATGTTGGCAAATCAACTCTCCTGTCCGTTATAACAAATGCAAGGCCAAAAATTGCAAACTATCATTTCACAACACTCACACCTAACCTTGGCGTGGTTGATTATTTTGGAAACACTTTCGTTCTTGCAGACATTCCAGGGCTCATTGAAGGCGCAAGCGAAGGCGTTGGCTTAGGGCACGAATTTTTAAAGCATGTCGAACGCGTAAGGCTTATTCTTCACATGATAGACATTTCAGGCTTTGAAGGTAGAGAACCTTTTGAAGACTATGAGAACATAAATCGCGAACTTAAAAATTACAGCGAAAAACTTGCTTCTCTTAAACAAATCATCGTTTTCACAAAATGCGATTTGCTTCCAAATGATGTTTTAAACGAAAAAATTGCAGATTTTAAATCAAAATTGAATGACAAAAACGCTATTATTTTAACAATTTCTTCAATCACCAGCCTTGGTCTTGACGAACTTAAAAAGACAATCTGGGAAAACATCAAAGATATTCCAAAACCAACTCCAATGGAAATTGAACTTGAAGAACTAGACAAACGCGACACATCAAGTTTGACAATCACAATTGAAGAAGACGGCGCTTATAGGCTTGAAGGCGGACTCATTGACAATCTTTCTCGCGGCATAATCTTAGACGATATGGAAAGTTTTGCTTACTTCCAAAAACGCTTAAAACAAGACGGAATTTTAGATAAATTAAAAGAATATGGCGCACAAGACGGCGACACAATTCGAATTAAAGACATTGAATTTACAATGGTAGATTAATAAAACGCTCCGAGATTTGGAGCGTTTTTAAATTTGATATTGACAATCAACATAATGTATTGTATCATATAAATAAATATATACTCAAATTTAAGAGGTGCTTATGAAGAAAAAATATGCGAAGATAAAAAACTATCAAAATGCACACGACACTTTCAAATACAACACTGAAAGATATTGTCAAATAATTGCCAAGAAATATGGAGAAAACCAAAAGCAAGTTAAAGAATATTTTAGCAAATTCTTCGACTTCTTAAATTCAAAAGGTCTTTTAACCGACAATGTTAGAAAAAGAATCAATCAAAACATCAAAACCTTAACTCTGCAAAGAAATAGTGTTGCAGATATCGGTCAAGGAACAATGGGTGCTTACATGTCTGATAAAAATCTTTTACGCCTTGCTCCAAGGTTTCGCTACAACAAAGAACATGTTTTAGCGCATGAATTCACTCACCTTTTAACATCAAGTTGCAACTTTAACAAAAGTCGCTACACAAATATATCTTCTATTGGCAAAAATGCACAAGAATTTTATCAAAAAATTGGTTTTACAACACAAGAAATAAGCACAAAGTTTGAATATGAAGAATATTCAGGTTCATTTAGCAAAGAAGATTTTAAAAACATTTTATTAGAAGTAATGGATTATGTTTTAGACTCATCAGTTAGCGAAATCCAAGCTAATTATCAAAATGTGTTACATAGAGATATTAATTTTATTCCAGGAATGGTTATAAATCTTGGCGAATTAGACTTGTTAGATGATAGTTTTATTGACGAAAATGCCCAGAACGCCCTATTTGTAGAGAGAGAGAGAGAGAGAGAGAGAGAGAGAGAGAGAGAGAGTTATCAACAAATTTATAAATACCAATTTTAAATCACCAAATAGAATGGCGTTTGTTGTTAACAATTATTCAGTTTTTGATGTTAACTATGACGGCAAAAATTTTGTTGTTAGTGCATACATGTCTGATCTCGCAGATTTAGAATACGAAAATTATGTTCAAGATAACTTATATTTAACTGAGGGTGCAACAGAACTTCTAGCAAGAATGTTCGATTGCCAATACCAAAACAAAGATTTAATTTCAATGTGTGCATATAACATGAACACAAAATATTGCGAACTTTTGTATCGCATATATGGTGATGAATTCTTTGAAGCCTTTTTTGGACAATCAAACGAGCATCTCAGAGACTTAATGGGGCTTGAAGATGAAGAATATAATTTATTCACAGCAAATATAAACATGTTGTTAGAATCAAATTCAAAAGAAGAAATGGAAACTCTTCACTCATTGATTATGGACACAATCATTTCATGTTTTGCAGATCACTTGATAAACAATATAATCAACAACACAGACATGTTCTTTAATTCAAGAGAAATTGAAGTAGCAATCGAAAAGTCAATTTTGGAATTTAGCACAAGTATGTATGACGGACTTGGGAACAACCCAGCATACTATCAAAAGTATTTAAGACAAAGCAGTTTGGCAAATTTATATAACGATTGCGTAGAAGCCTTGCAAAATGTTATTCAACTTGACGAAGTCGCAAATATAATTGGCTACGAAGAAGTTGCTAAAATTCAAAATGTTGGATATATGTCAGAAAAGCGCGCAAAAGACTTTTATTCAGACATAAATTTCATGAACGACAACTCTTACTTCTTCACTAAAAACAATCTCACTCAAATTAATCCAACCGACTACTTGAATGGTAAAGAATTGGAAGTCTGCGATGTCAACAAACAAGAATATTTGCGCAAAAAAGCAAAATTGCCAACAATGCGACAAATGAATACTTGGTATCAAAATTATAACAATTCGTTAAATAAAGATTAAATAAACAGCCATTTGGCTGTTTTTTATTTACATAATGCATAATAAATGCTATAATCAAATACATGAAAAAAGTATTAATTGCAACCACAAATTATGGTAAATATCAAGTCTATAACGCCATTTTTAGCGAACTTGGCATCGAAACTTGCAACCTTAACGACTTAGATTTGTCAGCCAAAATTGAAGAAAACGGCGCAAATGAACTTGAAAACGCGGTTATCAAAGCCAAAGCATATCACGAATTAACCGGACTCCCTGTCTTGTCTAACGACAGCGGTCTAATCATTAACAAATTTGCTTCAAAAGACCAGCCAAAGGAACTCGTCAGACGCTACAACGGCAAAGAACTCACCGACCAAGAACTTCTCAATGTCTACATAGAAAAACTAACAAATGTTGGCGGCAAAAGCAAAGGACATTTCGTTGTTGCCCTTGCACTTATAGACGAAAACGGCAAACTTCACACAAAATTGTTTAACCCAAAGCGTTACTTCATTAATAAACCAAGCCTAGTAATGGTTTCAGGCATTCCTTTGTCTTCGCTTGCTTATGATAAACACACAAAAAAATATATGAGCGAAATGACAGCCGAAGAAATGAACACCTACGAAGGTAAAGCAATGAAAGCACAAAAGAAATTTATACAAAAAGTGTTCAAAAAAACTGGGAATTAATCCAGTTTTTTTAAATATGCATCTTACTCATATCTGGAAGTCCATTGCCTTCAAGATTGCGGTTAAATGTTAGCGATTTGCAACTCGCAAGCAATTTGTACTTGACCATATCCGGAGTTAATAAAGGATTTTTTTCAAAGATTAGCGCACATACTCCAGCTATCATTGGTGTTGCAACACTAGTTCCGCTTAGAACTGTGTAATTCTTTGATGGCTCAATACTGCATGAGTTAATATTCACTGCTGGCGCAATTAAATCTGGCTTATATCGCCTTAGCGCAGGTCCGCGCGATGAGAAATTTGCAATTTCAAAAAAGTTTGTGTTAAATTCGTCATTGTCAAGTCTGTTGTCATTCATTCCGCCAACAGTTATTATCTTTGCACTCGTTCCTGGAGATTTGATTGTTTGATATTCAGGCCCGCTGTTCCCTGCCGCAGCAACAACCACAACACCCCTGTCCCAAAGTGCCTCTGCGCCTTTCATTATTGGGTCATTAATGCCAAGCGGTTCACTGCCAAAACTCATGCAAACAACTTTAATATTATATTTTTTATAGTTGTCATATACCCATTGCATCGCTTCCAAAATTACAATCGCACTCGCTTCGCCGGCATTGTTCAATGCTTTTATTGAAATTATGTTGCTTTCAGGTGCAATACCTTTAAATTTCCCGCCACTCAAACAGCCATTACCGCTTCCTACACCCGCAACAAATGTTCCGTGGCCGTTGTCATCGTATGGTGTTTTTCTATCATTAAACAAGTCTATAAATTTAATTATTCTGTTTTTACAAATTGTGAAATCTCCGTGCGGTTTAATTCCAGTGTCTATATAACAAATCGTCACGCCCTTACCTGTCAATTTTTCATCAATGTTAAGCACTTTTCGCGCCACATTCATCAGTGCCATAACGCTCGACTGCTTGGTTATAAACTTCACCCAACTGCGATTACATAGGTCAATGATTTCACTCGGATTTGCCTCAATCGCCACTGCCTTTATAAATGGAAATTCGGCAACAACTCGATGTTTGCCTTTAAAATATCGTTTTGCTGACACCAAATTTTCAACATAGGCAATGCAATTTATGTGCATATTATCACTCATTGCCATCACAGAAAATAAATCTTTGTCCAACTTGTTTAAATTTTTCACATCGCCCCCGCTATTTTATTCTATTCAGTAAATTTTGAAGTGTTCGTTGTTGGTCAGGCGTGAGATAATCTTTCACCATTTCCACCGAAGATGAAATTTTGTTGAAATCAAATGTGCCGTTGGCCTTTGAAGATTGAACTTCACTAAGAAGTTTATGCATCATTTCACCTTGACTCATCGATGAATATTCTTGAACTTTGCTCTTAACAAACTCTTCATTCATTGAATTTTTTTCGCTTTTAAGGCAACTTTTTTGCTCACATTTACCATTTTCTTCTGCAAAATCATAAAGATTTTTCGCCATACCCGCTCCTTTTTTAACTAAATTATTATATGCCGCATATATATTTATTGTTAGAAAGGGAGTAAATTTGAATTTCAATAATTTATTTAATTCCAATAATTCACAATTTCAAGAAAATAGCGTTGACAAAAGTTCAAACGCTAATTTATCACTCTATCCTGAGTGCCAAAATTGCGGTTATAACAATCAAAATAAACAATTCGAGCAAATTAACGAGACAAATCAAAATCAAGCTCAGAATGCAAATTTGAGCAGCATTTTACAATTATTAAGTCTGTTCAATGCAAAAAAAATGGACATGACCACTCTGCTTGCATCTCCACTTGGCAAAAAACTTGGCATAAATGAAAATTTGGCATCAATGCTGTCGCTTTTAAACACTAAAAATCAATCAAAAACATTATCAAACACTCAGAAAGAGACATTGCCTAAAATAGACTCACTAGGACGCCTAAAATGAGCCAAAATTATAGTATACATTCAATAAAAGTCGCACAAACTACAAATATGAAAACAATAGTATTCACAGGTGGTGGCACCGCCGGTCATATCATGCCAAATGTGGCGCTTTTCCCAGAAGCAAAAAAACATTTTGACAAAATCGCCTACATAGGTTCTTCTGGCATGGAAAAACAAATCATCGGCTCAGAGAAAGATGTAGATTTCTATGAAATAGATGCTGTCAAATTGGTAAGGAGTTTAACACTTAAAAATTTGGCAATTCCTTTCAAATTGCATAAATCAATAAGGCAAGCAAAAAAAATACTCAAAAAATTGCAACCAAATGTTGTATTTTCAAAGGGCGGATATGTATCATTGCCAACAGTTATCGCCGCAAAAAAACTAAAAATTCCGGTAATAAGTCACGAATCAGATATGACAATGGGATTGGCGAACAAAATCATCTATCGCTATTCAGATAAAATGTTGACAACTTTTGAATGCACGGCGAAAGGTAAATCAAAATGCGTGTTTGTGGGGTCGCCTATCCGCGAAAAAGTCTTGAAAGGAAATAAGAATAACCTAAATTTACATTTTGGCAATAAACCAAATATTCTGTTCTTCGGCGGTAGTCTTGGTGCAAAAAAAATCAATGACGCAGTGGAAAATGCCTTGCCAGAATTAACAAAAAAATACAACATCATTCATCTAACCGGCAAGGGTAAAAAAATTAATTTAAAAACAATTTATCCGAATTATTATCAACAAGAATATGCCAACAATATTGAAGACTTTTTTAATCTCGCCGACTTAGTTGTTACTCGTGGGGGTGCGAATGCCCTATTTGAACTTTTAGCGATTCAAAAACCAATGTTAATTATACCATTACCAAAAGCTGAAAGTCGTGGCGACCAACTTGACAATGCTAAATATTTTTCTGAAAAAGGCTACGCAAAAGTGCTGTATCAAGAAAACTTAACAACAAAAACTTTACTAAATGCACTTGACGAACTTGAAAAAGATAAAGAAAAGATAAAAAAGGCAATGGAAAAAGCACCACAAAAAAACTCAAATCAAAAAATCATGGAAATAATAGCCAAAACAGCAAAATAAAAATGCTCAAAGTAATGAGCATTTTTTATTTTTCCTGGTTTTAAGATTTATGCTATCGCGCCAGAATATTTGTAATATTTTCCGCTTGCATCAACAATTCCGTTTTCATTATAAAGCGTGTCATCTACTTTTGTGAAGCCTAAACCTGTAATTGCTGTCGCATCTGCACTGTCAACATAAATTGTTGTTAACTTGCTGCAACCACTAAATGCACCATATTTAATTGTTGTAACGCTTGCAGGCAATACAATACTTTCCAAACTTGTGCAACCATTAAAACAAGAACTTGGTATTGAAGTAATATTTCCTTTAATAACCACTGATGTTAAACCACTGCAATTTCGGAATGCATAATCTCCAATGCTGGTCACGCTGTTTGGGATTGTGATTGTTGTTAAACCACTGCAACCAGAGAATGCACCATTTCCAATACTAGTTACGCTGTTTGGGATTGTGATTGTTGTTAAACCACTGCAACCAGAGAATGCCCAACCTCCAATGCTGGTTACGCTGTCTAGGATTGTGATTGTTGTTAAATTACTGCAATTTCCGAATGCGCCGTCTCCAATACTTGTTACGCTGTTTGGGATTGTGATTGATGTTAAACCTTTGCAAGAGTGGAATGCATAGTTTCCAATGCTGGTCACGCTACCATCAGTAGGAATAACACTATTTTTACAACCAATAATTAGAGTTTTGCTTGCTGTTTCAATCAAACAATTTCCTGCACTATGATAGTTTGCATTTCCTTCTGCAACTTTTATTTCTTCTAAAGCACTGCAATATAGGAATGCATTCGTTCCAATGCTGGTTACTTTGTCTGGGATTGTGATTGAGGTTAATCCGTTGCAACTTTCGAATGCATTCTTTCCAATGCTGGTTACGCTGTCTGGGATTGTGATGGATTTTAAACCGCAATTATAGAATACACGATTTCCAATACTGGTTACGCTGTCTGGGATTGTGATGGATTTTAAATCAGTGTAACTAGAGAATGCTCCATCTCCAATGCTGGTCACTGAAAGACCATTTAGTTTTGCAGGAATTTCATAAGTTGTACCTGCTGAAATATATCTTGACACACTTAATTCACCATTAGATTTTGCAAATATTGCTTTACTGTCTGTTGCTAAATATGGATTGTTTTCTGAAATTGTAATAGTAATGCTTGAAACATTAGTTGGCAACCAAGAAGCGTCATTTATTCCAGCGCCAATGCACATTGATGTTAAACCACTGCAATTTCCGAATGTCCATTGCCCACCAATGCTGGTTACACTGTCTGGTATTGTAATAGATGTTAAAGCATCGCAACCTGTGAATGCATAATCTCCAATGCTGGTTACGCTGTTTGGGATTGTAATAGATGTTAAATCAGAGCAATTTTTGAATACTTGATAAAGTTCAGTCACTGCATATTTATTTGAATCCTGACTAATGCCAATAAATTTTGGAATATTTACTATTGTTACACCATCGTTAGGAACAAATTTTCTGAGTTTTGCTGTGTAGGTGTTTGTATTTGCATAAGTTGAAGCGCTGAGAGTTGAAACACTATTTGTTGGAATTGATGAAAGTGTTACGGTATTTCCATTTGAATCTAACAGGTCAAAATACCATGTTCCTTGGTCGTCTGTGTATTGGTATTTGCCATAAGATGTGTTTGTTGAGTTTTGTGTTACGCCTGTAGGCAAGAAAACTTTAAGATTTGGTTCTGCAACCCTCCAAGCATTGTCTTTACCTGCGGTTTTGCCTGTTGTGTCTGCATTGATTAATAGATTTGTTGCTTCGGCAGCACCATACCAAATTTTTGCACCTGTAGAAAAAGCATCTGATGCAATTATATATGTTATATTAGTGCTATTATTAAGTTTTAACCTTAAATTTGTGCAGCCTTCAAACGCTCTTGAACCAATTAATATTGTTTTCATAGCTGTTGGGTCACCTGAAATTGTGATTTCACCATCTTTTTTGCCTTCTGAGATGATGTCGTCAATATTAATTTCTGGTTTTTCTTCTGTTGTAACATCAACTTCAATTGGTTTAACAACTTCTGTTATTTTCCAACCTTCTGCTGCTGCGTCTGCATCGCCTTGGAGCGTTTCGAGTGTGAGATAAACTTCAATTTTGTTGATTGATGTTGTTCCGTCAACAAAACCGCCACCTTCTAGGTCGTTAGAACCTTTAAAGCCTTCACCTTCAATGACAAACTTTGCATCTGTTGCAAACAAATCTACAAATGTTGTTGCTGTTTTTGCAAACTTGTTTAGAGTTGAACCTGTTGCGTAGTAAAAGTAGCCGTCACCGGACCCTACCCAGTTTGTGCCAAAGAAACTTGAACTCGTTTTTATTAACTTTGTTGCGTCAGCGAGTTCAACTGGCGTTTCTCCGTTGTAAAACTTATACGATAGTTTTACTCTTGCATAAAAGTTGACAGATTTCTCGTTCGCTCTTATGCCTGCTGCATTGACTGTAATCTCTTCACCTGGTTGGGCGTTTGTTTCGTCAAACAACAAAAATGTGGTTGTTGTTTCGCGCGTCCAAATGCCTTCGTCTGGTGTTTTGCCAAAACCTTTGTAGTCAATGATGATACCTTGATCCATGCTCAATGTACCTGTGGCTTGACGCTTTGCTTGATAGAAAGCTCCAGTGATACCAATTGCGAGCGCCAGGCACAACAAAAGCGCTACTGCAATGATTGCCACTTTTAGGCTTCTTGTTTTTGTTTTATTATTCATACATTTCTCCTTTTGTATTTTCATTCATGGGAATTATAACACACCATTTGTGAAAACTACAAACTTTTTTAACAATTTTTTTACGAATTTCCTTAGTAACAAGTAAAATGAAATTAGAAAACAAAATTATTATTCTCAAAGGTTAAGTTTTTATGAGCGAATTTAAGAAAATCTTACTTGATTTAATGAAACTTAATAATATTTCCACTTTTGTTGAATTAAGCGCTTGCACAGGAATTCCAATTAGCACGATGTCGCATTGGTTTAATGAAGATAAAATTCCAAGCGTTTCAAACTTAATTACTTTGTCCAAATTCTTTCAAGTTTCCATTGATAAATTGTTGGGTGTGGAAGAAATTAAAAGCGAGCAAGCGATAACAGAAGATAAGAAAATAGAAAGCGAGTTGTTTTACAAATTTAGAAAATTATCACAAAATGAAAAAAGACTAATAATCGCCTATTTAGACGGATTATTAGCCTAATTTAATTTGATTTTAATTAATCCATTATTTACTTGTTAATACGAACATTTATGCAGTTTCTTCTGTGTATTTACTTGAAAATTGACTGTTATACAAATCTGCGTAGAAGCCGTTTGCTGCTAAAAGTTGTTTATGTTTACCCTTTTCAATAATGTTGCCGTCTTTCATAACCAAAATTAAGTCGGCATTTTTTATTGTTGAAAGTCTATGAGCGATAACAAAACTTGTTCTATTTTTTGTCAATTTATCCATTGCTTTTTGTATTAATTCTTCCGTTCTGGTATCAACTGAACTTGTTGCTTCATCAAGGATTAACATTGGTGCATTTTGTATCATTGCCCTTGCAATTGTCATAAGTTGTTTTTGTCCCGCAGAAATTGCTGTGTTATCATCAAGAACCATATCATAGCCATTTGGTAGTGTTCTAATAAAGTGGTCTACGCCGCATGCTTCGCAAGCCTTTACAATTTCTTCATCAGAAACATTTTCCTTGTTGAAAACCAAATTTTCTTTAATTGTTCCTTCAAACAACCATGTATCTTGCAAAACCATTCCAAAAAGGTTATGTATATTTTCACGCGTCAAATCGCTGGAGGGAATACCATCAATAGTTATTTGTCCATCGTTTAATTCATAAAATCTCATAAGCAAGTTAACAAGTGTTGTTTTACCTGCACCTGTTGGGCCAACAATTGCTATTTTTTGCCCTGCTTTCACTTTTGTGCTGAAATCTGGAATGATAATTTTATTTTCATCGTATCCAAATTTAACATTTTTAAATTCAATATTTCCTTTAACTTGGCTAGGCTCTAAAACAAGAGTTTTTGAACTTTCGTCAGATAATTCTTGCTCTTCTAAGAAAGAGAATACTCTTTCACTTGCCGCCGCCCCAGATTGAATGTTTGTGAACGCTTGGGCGATTTGTGACAATGGTTGCGTGAACAAACGGATATAAATCATAAATGACACGATTGAGCCAATTCCGATTGTTCCGTTCATAACAAGAAGTGCACCAGAAATACACACTGCAACATAGCCGAAATTTCCGATAAATCCCATTAATGGTCCCATAAGTCCTGAGAAAAATTGAGATTTCCATGCATTTACATACAATTTTTTATTGATTTTTCCGAAACTTTTAATAGTTTCATCATTTGCGTTTGAAACTTTAACAATGTCATGTCCGGAATAAATTTCTTCAATATGTCCGTTTAATTCTGCTAATGAATTTTGTTGTGCATTAAAATATTTTTGCGATTTTGCCATGATAACTGCCATAATAACAAAACCAACCAAAGTTGCTGCAATAGCGATAAATGCCATTATCCAGTTTGTGATAAACATCATAACAAGCGAGCCAATTAAAAGCGCTGAGGAACTTATGATTGTAACAACGCTGTTGCTGATTGTATATCCTAATGTGTCAACATCGTTAACGATTGTGCTTAAAATTTCTCCATAAGTTGTTTTATCATAATATTTGAATGGAATATTATTCATTTTTTTAGAAATATCTTGCCTTAATTCTTTGCTTAATTTATTTGAAACAACAACGGTGATGTAGTTTTGTAAATAGTTAAATAAGAAACCAGCCGAATAAAATGAAACCAAAATCAAGCCGATTTTTAATACAAAATCAAAATCAATTCCAATCATCATGTTGTTGGTTATATGATTTGTTAAATCTGACAAATAGTTAGGTCCTAAAATTATAAGCACAGTTCCAGCGACTGCTAAGAAGATTGCGCAAAAAATTAAAGGAAAATATTTTTTGCTATATTTCATTAATTTGACAAGAGAGCCTTTAAAATCTTTTGCTTTTTCAGTCTTATGTTTTGGCATATTATAACTCCTCCTTGCTTAATTGTGACAAAGCAATTTCTTTGTAAACTGGGCAATTTTTTAACAATTCTTCATGTTTACCAATTCCCACCATATTGCCGTTGTCCAAAACGATAATTTTATCTGCATTTTTGATTGTTCCAATTCTTTGAGCAACAATCAAGCAAGTTGTGCCTTTGAGTTCTTTGTTAATCGTTCTTCTCAATGCTTTATCTGTCTTATAGTCAAGTGCTGAGAATGAGTCATCAAAAATGAGTATTTCTGATTTTCTCGCAAATGCACGCGCTATTGACAAACGCTGTTTTTGACCGCCAGAAACATTCTTCCCCCCTTGCGAGATGTGAGAATCGTAGCCGTCTGGCATTTTTTCAACAAAGTCTTTGGCTTGTGCTTGTTTAATTGCAAGTTGAATTTCTTCTTGACTTGGTTTGCCTTGTTTACTTTCACCAAAGCCAACATTTTCATTTATTGTCCCTGTAAACAAAACCGACCTTTGAGCAACATAGCCAACAATATTATATAAGTTTTCAAGTTTATAATTTTTTACATCAACTCCATCAACTAAAATTTCACCTTCGGTGGCATCATAGAATCTTGGCACAAGGTCAATAAGTGTGCTTTTACCGCTACCAGTTGAACCAATAAAGGCTATCGTTTCGCCTTTATTTGCTTTAAATGAAATGTTTTTCAATACATATTCATCAGCGTTTGGATATTTGAAACAAACATTTTTAAATTCAACTGTTCCTTCTTCGGTAGGCTTAGCACCTTCGCCGTCTTCAATGCTTGACTTTGTTTCTAACACTTCGTTGATACGCTTTGCTGATACAGATGCTCTTGGAAGCATGATAAATATCATGACAAGCATAATAAATGACATAATAACTTGAACTGCATACGACATAAATACAACCATGTCACTAAACAATGCAATTTTGTCCATGCCAGACGCCGCTTCAATGATATACGCTCCAACCCAATAAATCGCAAGTGAAATGCAGTTCATAACAAAATACATCATTGGGTTAAAAAGCGACATTCTTTTATCAAGATAAAGATATGTATTTGTTAAATCTGTGTTCTTTTCTTCAAACTTATTTTCTTCAAATTGTTCGGCATTAAATGCTTTAACAACTCTAAGCCCTGTAAGATTTTCTCTTGCAACCCTGTTGATATCATCAGTTTGTTTTTGCATTTTTTTAAATTTTGGAAGGCAAGCAATCAAAATTGCAATAATCGTTGTAAGCAAAACAACAACTGCAATTGCTGTTACAACGCTCCATTGCCAACTTTTTCCAACAATTTTTACAATTGCCCAAACGGCCATTATTGGTGCTTTAACAAGCATTTGAAGCCCCATTGCAATAAAGTTTTGAACTTGAGTTACATCGTTTGTTGTTCTGGTTATCAAACTTGCTGTTGAAAAATGCTTCATTTCGCTTTTTGAAAATTTTTGAATTTTTGAATAAACTTTTCCCCTGATTATAAGTCCAAGTTTTGCAGCAATTCTTGCAGCAAAAAATCCAACGACAACGCTCATCAATGCGCTGCCAACCGCGCAGGCAATCATGAAACCGCCGTTTTTCCAAATTTCACTCATATTGTCGCTGCCAGTTGTTAAAAGCGAGGTTATTTGCGACATATATTCAGGAAGTTTCAAATCTAGCCATACTTGTGCCACGATAAAAACAATACTGACCGCAGCCATAAGCCATTCTTTCCAAGTTAAATTTTTTAACATTTTTAACATATTTTTTTCTCCTAGTCCCTACTTGCTATTTCTTTGATTTTCTTTTGAAGTTCTGATAGTAATTTTCCACATTGCTCAATTTCTTCTTCGCTGAAACAACTAAAAATCTCGTTTTCAACTTTTTTCTTTTTTGCGTTGATTTTACGCTCTATTTCATGCGCCTTTTCAGTTGGTAAAATGATATTCACTCTGCTGTCTTTTTCAGATGGTTTTCTAACAATAAAACCACTTTTCTCCAAATTAGATATTATGCTGGAAACGGAAGATTTGCGAACATTGCCAAAATTTTCTATATCTTTTTGAGTTATTTCTCCCTTTTTGCTTTGTTTCAAAACAAACCCCAAAATAAAAAATTGTTTTCCAGTTAGCCCATATTTTAAAGCAACAGAGCCAAAAATTCTATTCAAACTGTTTTCAATTTTCCTTAAATTTTCAACTATCAACATTTCAAACTCCAAAATAGTTAGAATTCGAACCAATTATATACAAAATTTTGCCAATGTCAAGTGTTTTTTTGTAGAAATTTTAAAATTTTTTTAACTATTTATTTCATAAAATCATAATAAAAATTTATAAATGACAAATAATAGATTTTGTGAAAAAGGTTTTTAAGTTGACCAGTATAATAGTTGCGTGTTTGCTAGCGCTTATGCTAATAGCGTTTGCTATTATTTTTGTCATTTTTTCAACACAAGCAAAGAAAGAAGTTTTTGACAGCACAAAACTTGCAACTTCATCTTTCCAAATTGAAGTTTATGATGAAACTGGTAATTTAATTACAGATAAAAACCAATTTAATAACCAACATATCAGCATAAAAGACCTTAACCCGAATACAATCGCCGCGTTTATATCCATAGAGGACAAAAATTTCTATAATCATTCTGGCGTAAACTATAAAAGAATGTTAAAAGCACTTGTTAAAAATTTAACCAGCGGCAAAGTTAAAGAAGGTGCATCAACAATTTCTCAACAATTAATTAAAAACACACACTTGTCAAGCGAACGAACCTATGAAAGGAAGATAAAAGAAATCTTTTTAGCAAAAGAAATGGAAAGACAGGTGTCCAAAGACGATATTTTGGAAAGTTATTTAAATATTATTTATTATGGAAACAATATTTATGGCATTGAAAATGCTGCAAGATTTTATTTTTCTAAGCCAGCAAGCGAATTAAATTTACAGCAAAGCGCAACACTTGCTGGAATGATAAAATCGCCAGGCAACTACTGCCCCATCACCAATGCTGAAAAGTGCAAAAACAGGCGCAATTTGGTGCTAAGCGAAATGCTAAAAGATGGCAAAATCAGCCAAGACGAGTACGAAAAAGCAAAAAATACGGATTTGGAGCTCAACATTGATGAAAATTTCAATAATGGTCAAAATTCATATAGCCAAGCAGCAATAGATGAAGCACGCAAAATTTTAAATATTCCAACAAAACAAATTGCACTTGGGAAATACAAGATTTATACATATCAAAATCCAAACAAACAAGCCGCACTCGAAAAAGCACTCAAAAATCAGTTCTCCGAAGTTGGAAAACACGACATTGCTGGCATTTCAATAAATAATTCAACATTTGGCGTTGAAGCATATTTTGGCAAAAGTTCATTTTCAATTTTAAATTCAAAACGCCAACCAGGGTCAATTATAAAACCAATTTTGGTGTATGGCCCTGCAATGAATGAAAATAAAATTTCCCCTTCGACAATGATTTTAGACGACAAAATTGACATCAACGGCTACAAACCAGAAAATGTCACCAAAACATACTCTGGCTATGTTTCTGTCCGCGAAGCCGTTGCAAAATCAATGAACATTCCAGCAGTCAAAACTTTGTCGTATATCGGCATTGACAAAGCAAAACGCTATGCTGAAAGATTTGGCATTGAGTTTGACGAAAACGACAACGGTTATGCTCTTGCTCTTGGTGGCATGACCTACGGAACAAATCTTTTGACACTGACAAACGCCTATGCAAGTTTTGCTAACAACGGCAAATTTAAAACTGCCTGTTTTATAAAAGAAATAAAAGATAAGAACAATAAAACTATTTATACTAGTCAAAAACCCTACGACCAAATCCTGCGTGAAGATGCAAACTATTTAACTCTTGAAACATTGTTTGAAAGTGCAAAAACTGGAACTGCAAAAAGGCTATCCGACTTGCCTTACCAGATTGCTTCCAAAACTGGAACAGTTGGTAAAGGCGCATCAAACGGAGACGCCTATAACTTGGCAGTCACCACCGAAGATAGTGTTGGAGTTTGGGTTGGCAACTTAAAAGGCGAAGAAATTGGTTCAATAACTGGCGGCATCTTGCCAACCTATGTTGTGAAAGATTATTTCAAAGACATCTATAAAAAACATACGCCAAAAGATTTTGAGATTCCTTCTTCAATCGCCGAAGTTGAGATTGATAGTTTGGAACTTGAAAACAATCACATCGTTGTAAAAGCAAACGATTATATTCCAGAAAGATATAAAACAACGGCTCATTTTTCAAAGTTTAATTTGCCAAGTGAAATGTCGAATAACTTTTTAGAAATACAATCTCCAACGCTAACTGGCAAAGTTGAGAACGGAAATGTTGTGCTCGAATTTGACGCAGAAAATTATTTAAAATATGATTTATATAAAATCGAAAATAATAATGAAAAATTAATAAAATCATTTGATGGAATTAGTGGAAAATTAAATTACACAGCACCATTTGGAAAAAATAAAAGCGAAAAATATTATTTAAAAACAAAAATAAAAAATTATGCAACTGGTCAAGAAATTGAAAGCGAACCATCAAAAATAATTGAATTAATAAAAACTTCTAAAAACGCTGTGGCCACTGATAATTCTAATAAATGGTATATTTAAAAAAATCATTAATTATTAATTTAATTAATGATTTTATTTTTATTTTTTTACATAATTAATTATTTATTTAATTATTTATTTTTAAAATATTTATTTTATTTTTTTGAAATATTTTTATTTATTAATTTTTTATTTTATTTTTTATTTTATTTTTTATAATTTTTTAATATTTTTTTCAAATTATAAAGCGATGGTAGGTTTTGCGGTTAATGATAAATCTGACAAACCTTCACCTGCTTTAATCATAAAATAACCAGCCGAGCCAATCATCGCGCCATTATCTGTGCAATATTTTAAACTTGGGAAGAAAACATCAATTTGATTTTTCTTGCACTCTGCTGTAAGTGTTTCTCTTAAAAAACTATTTGCAGATACGCCGCCAGCAACAACAAGTTTTTTCATACCTTTTTCTTTGCAAGCTTTAATTGCTTTTGTAGCCAATTCTTTTACAACCGCAGTTTGAAAACTTGCACAAATATCATCTATTGGCAACTTTTCATTTGGATTTTTTTGTTTCAAATTATGAACATAATTTATAACTGCAGTTTTAATTCCACTAAAACTGAAATTCAAACTATCTGTCATAATGTCGTGCGTAAATTTGATGTTGCTTTCTCCATTTTTCGCATGTTTGTCAACTTCTGGCCCGCCAGGATAACAAAGCCCCAAAACACGAGCAACTTTGTCAAACGCTTCTCCAGCGGCATCGTCAACAGTTGTTCCAATTAGTTCGTGATGTGTGTAGTTAACTATATTTAAAAGCGCAGTATGTCCGCCACTGACCATTAAACAAATAAATGGTGGTTCAAGAGTTTTTTCAGTTATATAATTTGCTGCAATGTGCCCTTTTATATGACTGACCGCAATCAAAGGAAGTTGAAGACTGAACGCCAAAGTCTTTGCAAAATTCACTCCAACCATAAGTGCCCCAACAAGACCTGCGCCATAAGTGACAGCAATTGCATCAATATCTTTTTCCGAAACATTAGCGTCAGCAAGTGCCTGTTTATAAACATTTGAAACTGCTAAAATATGATTTCTTGAAGCAATTTCTGGAACAACGCCGCCGTAAAGTCTATGAATTTCAATTTGGCTAGCAACAACATTTGAAAGCACTTCCCTGCCGTTTTTAACAACTGCGATTGATGTTTCATCGCAAGAACTTTCAACCGATAATACAATTATGTCTTTCTTGTCCTTTAACTTTTCAAATTTTTGTTTTGCTATTTCAAAATACATATTATTCCCCCATTTCTGCACTTTTTCGTTCAATAATTAAGTTTAAGTCTTGCGATTTTTTAATTAAATTTATGTCTACATTTTTATTTGAAACATAATAAGCTTTAATGGACGAAATATTAATATGTGGCACCACAATTAACGAATCGTAAAAACTTTTTGGCTTGCAAATTTCTGATAATTGTTTTTCTTCATATTGATTGAACTTAACGGCTGCATTGATAAATTCTTCGTCACTTGCCCCACGAGCTTTTTGAAATAATGTTTTGTCCATGTCAATTTTTTTCTTCACATAATTGTAAAACTCGTCAGCATCTATTTTTAAGTAATCGTTATCATTATGCTCAAAAGCTATCATAACGCTGTCATCATCTAAATAATTTTTACATTCAGCAGGAGTTGCGAAAGCACAAATTGAATCTTCCATCCATTCTTCTTTGTCAAGATAAGATAACACGCTTGGCAAGTCATAAGTAAAATTATCATGATAAGTCCCGGCTAAGTCGTCACATTCAATACTGCCAAATTTATTTTGATTTTTTGCTATTTTTTCAAAAAATACATAGTTTGGAATCAAACAATATAATCTCATATTACTCCTCCGTTTTTTTATTGCTTTTTATCAAATAATCGTTAATAAATGGTTGCAAGTCGCCGTCCATGACGCCGTAAACATCGCTGGTTTCATAGTTTGTTCTATGGTCTTTAACCATTGAATATGGGTGAAAAACATACGACCTGATTTGACTGCCCCACTCAATTTTTTTGAGTTCTCCACGAATTGATGAAAGTTTTTCCATCTCTTCACTTTCTTTTTTATCTGCAAGTTTTGCTCTAAGCATTTTCATGCAAGTTTCACGATTTTGAATTTGACTTCTTTCGGTTTGGCAAGAAACAACAATCCCAGTTGGAATATGTGTAAT
Organism: uncultured Bacillota bacterium; assembly: GCA_900551705.1. Classification (GTDB taxonomy): domain Bacteria; phylum Bacillota; class Clostridia; order Christensenellales; family UBA1242; genus UMGS687. Next base: position 58,853 of record URWY01000002.1, read on the forward strand.
TCTTATCGCTGACTCTGTTTTATTAATATGTTGACCGCCTGCACCACTGCTACGATATGTGTCAATTTTCAAATCTTCGCTGCGAATTTCAGGCATTTCGCTTTCTTCAATCTCTGGCATAACTTCAACACTGGCAAAACTTGTATGCCTACGAGCATTCGCATCAAAAGGAGATATTCTAACAAGCCTATGCACTCCCTTTTCGCATTTTAAATAACCATAAGCATTTTCGCCATTAATAGAAAAAGTCACACTTTTAATTCCCGCTTCATCACCATCAAGCAAATTTAAAACTTCCATTTTAAAACCTTGCTTTTCGGCATACATGGAATACATTCTAAAAAGCATTTGTGCCCAGTCCTGTGCTTCCGTGCCACCTGCCCCAGAATGAATTGTCAAAATAGCATTGTGCGAATCATATTTTCCATTTAGCATTGTTTCAATTCTGAGTTCTTCTTTCTTTTTTGTTAAATTTTGAAGCTCATTCAAAAGTTCGTCATAGAACTCTTTCGCTTCACTATCTGAACAACTTTCGCTTAACTCAATTAAAGTTTCGCAGTCGTTTAACTTACTTTCAAAATTCTTAATGCCTTCAAATTTATCTTCAACATATTTGAGTTCTTTGCCAACACGCTCTGCCGCTTTCATATCTTGCCAAAAGCCGTCACTTTGTTGTTCTTTTTTTAATTCATCAATTTTGTTTTTTAAACCGACTGGGTCAAAGACACTCCTTAATATACTGGAATTGTTCTCTTAACTCTTTAAGTTTTAATTTTTCATTTTCAACAATCATTTTACACCTAATATAATTATATAATTTTTGACATTAAAGTCAACATTTAAAAATTTTGCTTTTCCGACTGCAAAACAAGTTTGTTTGTTGCTCTTGTGACTATGTTATATAGAATGTTTTTATCAAGTTTATTTTTTAAATCATAGTCGTCTAAATTTGCAACAATAACTTCTTCAAATTCAATACCTTTTACATTGTTTACACTTGCAACTAAAAGCTTACCATTTTCAAATTTGTTCAAAGTGCAATCAATTTGATTTTTTAATTTTGAGTAAAATTCATTCGCCGATCTTTCGTCTTTACACAAAATTGCCCTGCTTTCAAATTTTGAATTTCCCAAAAATTTAATAAGTTCAGTTGATTTAACAAACTCAACTTTGTCGCCATCTCTATCAAAATTTTTACTGCCAACATCTTTAACCTTGCTTGCAAATTCAGAAATCTGATTTGTCATTCTGTATGATTTTGTAAGATAAATCACTTCGCCAAGATTGCAAAATTCTGACAATTTCTTTAAATAGATTTCATCTAAGTTTTTAAAAATTGATTGGTTTACATCGCCCAACACAATCCAATTACACGAGCAAATTTCTTTCAATAGTTCAAAATGTAGAGGGCTGTATTCTTGAAATTCATCAACTATTAGAACTTTGACTTCATTCTTTTTTTCAAGTCCATAAAAATAATTTGCTAAATATAAAATTGCAATCAAATCATCAAAATTAACTGAAATTTTGCCATTTTTATAATTTTTTTCTAGTTTTTTATTAATTTTTTCATTATTTTTATAAAATTCAACCAAAACATCGTAAATATTTCCAAATGTATACATTGAATATAAATTGCTAAGCGCCCTGCTTTTTGCTTGGCTTGGGATATTTAAAATATCGCAAACATACTCGCTAATATTCGCAAGCCTTTCCGCTGGTTGCAATGCGCTAAATTTGTTCGTGAAGATATTCTCAATATCAGAAGCAGAAAAAACATCTTCTCCAAGTTTGATATCAGTTGCAACAAAATATTTGTTTTCATTTTGTTTCAAAAACTTTTTTAAATCACAAACAAATTCAAATGAGTTCTTATATAAATAATCTTGCAATGCGACATTGTCTTTCAAAAGTCTTTCGCTCATTTCTTGACTTGATTCATAAGAAAATCCTTCCAACTGCTCATGTGCGAAATCAACAAAAGTTATACTGTTAATTGAATGTTCGCCAAGTTCTGGTAAAACATTTTCAATATATTTTGAAAACAAGTCCGAATGAGAAATTACAAGCAAGTTTTCACTTGTCAATTCCTTTCTCATTGAATACAACAAAAATGCAGCGCGGTGAAGTGCTATTGAAGTTTTTCCGCTTCCAGCAACACCTTGAACAAGCATATTTTTCAAATCTGGTTCACGAATTATAACATTTTGCTCTTTTTGAATTGTTGCAACAATGTCTTTCATCTTGTCAGTTTTCGCACTTGCAAGTTCACTTTTTAAAATCTCATCGCCAACAGTTAAGGAACTATCAAAGGCATAAATGATTTTATCTTCCTTAACTTTATACTGCCTTTTTGCTAAAATTTCACCTTCAACTCGACCTTCTTCACAATTATAACCCGCATGACCAAGTTCATAATCGTAATACATCGATGAAATCGGAGCACGCCAATCGCAGACAAGTGGATAAGAATTTTGACCAACAAAACCAGTTTTACCAACATAAACATTATGGAAGCCATTGTCAGAAGTAAACTTAAAACTGCCAAAATAGCAAGATTTTTTCAAAATTTCAAGCAACATCTTTCTTCTTTTCAACATTTCTGATGCAAGTTCAAGATTTTCAAAATATAAATCAGTTGAAGTTTCTTCTTCAACATCCATATCATATATGCTGTCATCTTTATAAGCATAATGCTCTTTTAACGCATTTTCCGCTTGCCCTACCCTATCAGCCGTATCTTCAATTGCGGTGCAAACTTGTTTATAAACATCTTCAAGATGCTTTTCTTCAACTTTTAATTGTTCTTCATTTATCATGTGATATATATTATCACTTTTAGCACTTTAAGTAAATAAAAATTTAAAATTAATTAATTAAATTGTTGACAACTAAATTAGATTGTGCTATTATACCAATGTTTTGAAATGCGCTAGTAGCTCAGTTGGATAGAGCAGTGCCCTTCTAAGGCAAAGGTCAGGGGTTCGAATCCCTTCTGGCGCACCAAACGCAAATTGTCGGGCTTTTAGCTCGATTTTTTGTTTATGCAAAAAATGCAGCGCATTGATGCCCGCAATTTGCTTATTACCGACCAAACGCGAAATTGTATTACAATTTCGGTCGGTACTCTCATGCGAAGTGATTGCTACGAAGATATACAATAGGAAAAATTATTTAGTTGCGGGGCTTGAACGGAGAGTTAAAAAACTTGCCACTGGCAACTTTTTTTTACGCTTAGTTCAAATCCTAATATGCAAACAAAAAAAGCCTTTCGGCTTTTCTGGCTGGGGTGGCAGGATTTGAACCTACGCATGCGGGAGTCAAAGTCCCGTGCCTTACCGCTTGGCTACACCCCAATAACAAGTTGCATTATAACATAGTGTTTTGTTAAATGCAAGAATTTTTATCAAATTTATTTAAAAACTTTTTTATTGACTACTTTTTTTATATATGTTATCATACCCATGGAGAAAATTATGCTTTTAGAAGAATTTGATGAGAACAAAATCGCCGTTTTAAACGCAAGTAATATAGTTAAAAAAAATGATGAAATGCCAAAAACAATCGTTTCATTTTTTGAACATAAGTTATTTGATATGTTTTTAGAGAAATTTAAGCCAGAACAAATCACGGAAATTGGTTGTGCTGTGAAAATCCACCCAATTTATAAAGTAAATTTTGAAGGCAAAGAAATTGCAGTAATACAAGCAGGCATTGGCGAACCTTATTGCGTTTCAAACTTTGAAGAAATTATTGAACTTGGTGTTGAAAATATTTTACTTTTTGGTTCGTGTGGTTCATTGATACCATTAAATGCATGCTCAGTTATTGTGCCTTACGCCGCACTTAGAGATGAAGGCACAAGTTTTCACTACGCTCCACCTAGCGATGAAATCGAACTTGATGCTAAATTAGTAAAAAATCTTTGTGCTTTCTTTAAAAATAAAGGCATAAAATATGAACTTGGTAAAACCTGGACTACCGATGCTTTTTATAGAGAAACACCAAAAAAAGTTGAAAGTCGCAAAAAAATGGGTGCAATTTGTGTAGAAATGGAATGTGCAGGCATGACAGCAATGTGCAAATTCAGAAATGTAAATTTCGCAACATTTTTCTATACAGGCGATAGTTTGGCAACTGGTGAATGGGACAAAGGTAGTCTTTCGCATTTAAAACTTGAAGGTAAAGATATTTTAGTTCCTTTGGCATTTGAAGCCGCAAACACTATTTTTGATTAATTTTATTGCAACATATTTTTAAAAGTGATAAAATATTGTTGCAGTCGGACAATTAGCTCAGTTGGTTAGAGCGTCTCTTTCACATGGAGAAGGTCGGGAGTTCGAGTCTCTTATTGTCCACCAACATTGGGGTGTCGCCAAGCGGTAAGGCATGGGACTCTGACTCCCACATTCCTAGGTTCGAATCCTAGTACCCCAGCCAGAAAAGGAAATTGTCGGGCTTTTGGCTCGATTTTTTTATGCAAAAAAATGCAGCGCTTTTTCGCCCGCAATTTCCTTCTTACCGACCAAACGCGAAATTGCTTAACCAATTTCGGTCGGTACTCTCATGCGAAGAAATTGCTACGAAGATATTAAAAATTAATCGTCTATATTTTTAAAGATTGGATCTGAGAAGAATTCTTCTAATGTAATCTCCAATGTGCAACATATTTGATAAACCGTATCTGTGCTAACTCTATTTTTCTTATTATTTATTACATCACAAATCGTTGAACGAGGAATTCCGCCTCTTTTGTATAATTCATATTGCGAAAATCCCCTTTCTGCTAATAAATTTTTAACTTTTATTCCTATTGCTTCTGATAATTTCATTTTATAACTCCTATAACGCTCGCTATTTAGAATTATAAAATTTGTACAAAAATATTCAGTCCGCTAGTCAGAACGCTTTGTATTTTTTTAATTATAGGTTAAAATACCATAGTCCGCTATGCGGAATTATGGTAGAATTATGGATATAAAAACAACATTTATAGGTCACCGCAATGTTTGCACGGATATTGTTCGTGATAATTTAAAAAAAGTAATTGAAGACGAAATAAAAAATGGTTGCGTGCACTTTATTGTTGGTTCGCATGGTAATTTTGATAGAATGGTATTGAGTGTATGCAAAGAATTAAAAAATAAATACCAAAATCTTATAATTGAAGTTGTTATAACAAGTTTAAATTCAATCAAAAAACATATTGAATATGATATGTTCGGTAAAATTGTATACGAACCTTATGAAAATATAAATACGATTATGTATGAAATTGAACAAGAATATTTTAAAAAACAAATAATAGTTAGCAACAAAAAAATGATTGAAGAATGTGATTTGCTAATTTGTTATGTTGACACATCACGCGTTAGAAGTGGCGCAAAAATTGCATATAATTATGCTAAAAAATTAGGAAAACGTATCATTAACTTATATACAACAAAATAACCCCTTTAACTAAGGGGCTATTTTTTACTTAATAATTAAGTGTTTGGATTTGCTGCAACTGCGGTTGGGAACAATGGCAAGTCTGCAATTCCTGGACAAACTGTTGTTTGTGTTTGTTGACATGGTGGGATTACTGGGTATCCGTATGATGGCACAAGCATATCAACTGTTGCAACAACTTTTAAGATAACTTGAATACAACCTGTCATTGTTGCTGTGTTACCTTCTGTATTGATTGAACCAATCGTTGATGAGAATGCACCAAATGCGGTTATTTCAATAGGTGTAACTGAAGGTTGTGGCACAAACAATACAACATTTCTTGTTTCCGTTACAACTCCGTCTGCTGTTCCGAGAACACCATTTGCATCACGATAAGATACAACTACCGGAATATTCACAGTTGCTGAAACATTGGCAAAGTTTGGTCTATTGTCAATTCTATCAATGACGACATCAGTAACTGTTGCTGGATTTGTTGGGTCAGAAGACGCTGAAATGAATGTTAATGGATTTGTTGGTGCTGCTGGGTCAAAATTTGTAAGCGTTACTGTAACGCCTGTGTTTGTTATAATTGACCTACACGCATCAAACACTTTTCTAACTTCTATAAGTGCTTTTTCACAAAGCCCAGATGTTGGATTTCCGCAAATTGGGCCGGGTCTGCATTGGTTATTATTATTGATATAAAAAGACATTTCCACCTCCTACACGAAAACTGCGATTTTTCTATCAATAATAAAATATGTAAGAGTGTGAAAATGTGTTACAAAACAATTATAGTTATTCCAGGATTTTGTTTACCCAAGTCTTCGTCAAGCGAAGCAAATTTACAATTCGTAAGAAATTCAAAGCAATCTGAATTTTGAATTGCCCATTCAGCACCAGTGAAAACATTTTTAATTTTCTTTTGATGTTTCAGTCTTGTGGCGTATTGTCTTAAATTGATACAAATTTTTCCGCCCTGTCCATGCGAGCCATAACCATGAATGATTTTAAAGCCCTTTACGCCTTGTGCTTTTGCTTTTTCAATTTCCATGTCTAAATAAATACCTGCATCTTCTGCGGCAAAAACTATTTCCTTAAAGTTGACTGTGTAAAAATCATTCATTTACTTTTCTTTCCATTGACCATCTTATTGTATCAAATTTATCGCATTTTGCAAGATTATATATTGTGATTGGCAAACATTTGATTTTTTTATTTGCCACTTCGGTTTTGTCGAACCAATGGTAAACTATGTGAGCTTTATCGCATGAGCCGAAATCTTGCTTGTGAGCAAGTTCGTCATCGTCTGTCAACTTGATGTGATACATAAAGTTGAGTTCGTGAGAGTTTATGTTGTCGTAAACAAAAAACATTTCATTTATTTGAAAGAGTTGTAACCTTTCAGGTTCAAATTTATAACCCAATTCTTCTTCAAGTTCTCTTATCAAGGCTTCTTTTGTGGTTTCGCCACATTTAACTCTTCCGCCAACCAAATTCCAAAAATTATCAACTTTGACATTTCTGTGCAAAAGCATTTTATCTTTATATTCAAAGAAACATGCCACGCGGAAATTAAATTTGGTATCTCCTAACATTATGCTGATATCTTCTTTCATTTTTCCTCCTGATATATATCAAAAAATGCTTGACCTGCAAGCATTTGTTTGAACTATTTAATTCTTTCCATGTATGTTCCAGTTCTTGTATCAACTCTGATTTTTTCGCCGCTGTTTACAAACAATGGAACATTGATTACATAACCTGTTTCAAGTGTTGCTGGTTTATAACCTGCTTTTGATGTGTCGCCTTGAATCCATGGTTCTGTGTCTGTGATTGTCAATTCAACAAAGTTTGGTGCTTCAACTGAGAATGCTGAACCTTTATAGAATTGAATATTTGCCATCATGTTTTCTGTTATGAAATTGAGAGCGTCTTCAACTTGGCTTTTATTAAGTGGAATTTGGTCGAATGTTTCCATATCCATGAAGTAGTAAATATCGCCTTCGTTGTAAAGATATTGCATTTCTTTTCTTTCAATAACTGCAACTTGGAATTTATCTGATGGGTTGAAAGTTCTTTCTTGAACTTGTCCAGTTACGATATTTTTAATTTTTGCTCTTACGAATGGTGAACCTTTACCTGGTTTAACATGCATAAAGTCTGTTACTAAATAAATGTTGCCTTCCATTTCAAAAGTTGTGCCTTTCCTAAAATCACCTGCTGTTACCATAAAATCTCCTAAAATTAATAAATTTGCTTTAAAAATATATCATATTAAACATGATTTGTAAAGTATTTTTTCTAAATATTATTATATATATTTTGATATATGAGGGAATCTTGCGACATGTGACCAGCCGATTCGCAAATAACTGTTGGCGTCAATTTTAAATCTTTAATAGCCTTTGCACATGGTGCAAATTCTGGTCCATAACCTTCGTCTGTATAATTTAAGTGTTTAATTTCACCTTTATTGCCATACATAATTCTTGAAAAATGAATGTGGCAATTTTTCACTCTGTCATAGCCGAGTTTTTCAATCGCATAATTGAACACTTCCATATAATCTTCATAATTGCCAAAAGTCCCTTGATTTAATGAATAAATATGGCCAAAATCAAAGGTTGGAACTAATATTTTATCTTTCGTGCAAAAATCAATAATTTCTTTCCAAGTTCCAATTTGCGCCTGTTTACCCATTGTTTCAGGACAAATAAACATATCTTGATAACCCGCTTCGTAGATTTTTTTGATTAAAATATCCAAGCGTTTAGAAATCAAACCAACTGCAACGCTTCGCTCTTGCTTCGTTTCCGTTCCCGCATGAAAAACCAAATGTTTTCCGCCCATGGCACGCAAAAGTTTTAGACCTGTTAAAATATATTGATATGATTTTTCTGCCATTTCGTCATCTGGATTTGCAAAATTGATATAATAAGGCGCGTGAATACTAAGCAAAATGCCATTTTCTTTTGCGTTTTTGCCAAGTTTTTCAGCAGTTTGTGATGACATTCTATAACCACGACCGAACGAATATTCGTAAGCAGTCAATCCTTGACGCGCAAGCCAAGCTGGTGCGTCACAACTATCTTTTAAACCTTGCTCATAAAAACTGTCGTCATTGCCTGATGGCCCAAATCTTACTTTTTCTTCCATTTAATCCTCTTTCAAAAACACTTCTATTTTAAGTTTGCCATTTTTACCACTTGCCAGCCCCAAAAACTCACCATTTGAATATAATTTTTTCAAATTCTCAAATGGCTCGGTTTTTACAAGTTGCCCACAAATAAGTTTATTTCCTTCCTCGCTTGTGATTTCAATTTTTTCTAAGTTTACAACTTCATCAGTTTTTAAAACTTTAAATGATTGATTTTCAATTTGCTCAAAAGTATAGCAATTATTAATATCAAAATTGCCACATTTTGTTCTTGTCAAACTTGCCATTGTGCCAAAAGTGTTGAGTTTATAAGCGATATCTCGAACGATACTTCGAATGTATGTTCCAGCGCCACAAGTGATTTCAAATTCAAACAAATTTTTATGAAAATCATTTTTTATTTCATCAATATTGTCATTCAAATTCACATCTTTATTTACTGATACAAAAAAGTTAAAAAGTTCTTCAATTTTAGTTAAATCATTAATTTTTTTGAATTTTATATCAAAAATTTCAATTTTTCTAGGTTGCAAAGTCACTTTTTCGCCACTTCTAGCAATGTCATACGCTTTTTTACCATTGACTTTTAATGCTGAAAATTGTGGTGGCAACTGCTCTACCACGCCTATAAAATTTTGCAAAATTTGATTAATATCTAACTCAGAAATTTCTGATTTTTTCAAATTAACAACTTTGCCTTCGCTATCCAAAGTGTCAGTTTCAAAACCAAAAACAAATACTGCTTTATATGTTTTTTGTTTGGTCAAAAAGAAATCAAACAAGCGAGTTGCTTTACCAAATGTAACAGGTAAAACGCCGCTTGCGAGTGGGTCAAGCGTGCCCAAATGACCTGCTTTTTTTGCGCCAATTAAATATTTAACTTTATTGACTGCTGAATTCGAAGAAATCTTAACCGGCTTATTTAAAAGTATAACGCCACTATTTTGCATTTTCTTCCCCAACTTTTTTAATTTGCTCATTGCAATATGCAAAAACTTCTTTCTTTAATTTGCCGATTTTACCATTGACTGTGCAGCCAGCGGCATTAACATGACCGCCACCACCAAATTTTGAAGCCACATCATTTACATCATAATTTGCACATGACCTGAAAGATACGCTCCACAAGTTTTTGCCTTTTTCTTTGAAAATTGCTGTGATTTTTGCTCCTGCGATATCAACAATAAGAGTTAAAAATTTAGAAATATCGCTAAACATACAATGTAATTTCTTGCAATCGCGTTGCGTCACAACCAAATATGCAACTTCGCCATTAAGTTTCACATTTTTAGACATAAAACTTGCCACGCGCACTTGATTTAAAGTTTTTTTCTTTTGAGTTGCATACACAACTTTTTCAAAATCTGCTTTCAAAGTCATCAATTTACTTGTAACTTCAAAAGTTTCATTCGTAACATCACTATTTGTAAAATTGTTGGTGTCCGAAATTATTGCAGCGAGCATAGCAGATGCCATATCTGGTGTTATTTCAAAATCGCATTTTTCCAAAAAGTTAAACAAAACTTGTCCACAAGCAGGCGCATGTGGCTCAATATAACAAAGTTTTGCATATTTGCTATTTGAAACATGATGATCAATTAATAATGTGTTAGGAAAGCTTTCAAAAACTTCTCCATATTTTCCAAGTTTGAAAGTTGTTGCCGTATCCAAAGAAATTAACAAGTCAAACTCTGAAATTTCAAGTTCTGATGTGTTAATTTTGTCGCTATATGGTATAAAAGTTAAATAATGAGGAATTTCACTATCCACAAACGCTTTAACATTTTTACCAAGTTTTTCAAGCAACATTGCCATCGAACAAAGCGAGCCAACGCAATCGCCGTCAACACTTGCATGCCCAAAAACGGCAACATTTGTTGCTGACAAAATTTTATCTTTCATTTGACCAATTAAGTCCATAAATTTCTCCTATTTTAAACAAAAATTAGATATAAATCTATATCTAATTTCTGATTTTTCGCAAAAGTTCTTCAATTTTATTTGCATTTGCTTCGGTATTATCCGCAACAAAATTTAATTCTGGTGTGTTTTTCATAATCAACTTTTTTGCAAGTTCGCGTCTGATAAAACCTTTTGATGAGTTCAAAAGTTTTATAATTTCCTTTGAATTGTCGCACTCAACACCAACTTTTGCAGTTTTTAAATCTGGTGCAGTTTCAACATAAGTCAATGTGATTATGTTTCCAGAAATACGCTTGTCATTCATGTTTTGAATGATTTGTAAAAGCGCTTTCATAACTTCTGAATTAACTCTTTCCATTCTATACATATTTGTGCCCCCTACTTCTTAATCGGCTCATTAACATAAAATTCAAGAGTGTCACCTTCTTTAACAAGATTGCCTTCTTCAAGTCTAATTCCACATTCAAAACCTTTTGCAACTTCCGCTTTGTCGTCTTTAACAATTTTTAAACTTTCAACAGGTGTTTCAACAACAAGTTCGCCATTTCTAAACACTCTTGCAATGCTGTTTCTTGTTGCTTTACCATCAGTGATATATGAACCAACAACAAAACCAACGCTAGAAAGTTTGAACATCGCTCTAACTTCGGCATGGCCAATAACAACTTGTTCATATTTGATTGTTTGCATGCCGTTAATTGCTGCTGTTACATCGTCAACAACATCGTAAATGACTGAATATGACTTGATTTCAACATTTTGCGTTTTTGCAAGCATTTCTGCTTTTGGTCCAACTTTAACATTGAAAGCAATAATAACTGCATCAGATGCCTTAGCAAGAAGAACATCGGATTCTGTTACAAATCCAGCAGCACTATGAATACAAACAACTCTAACTTCATCATTTTCAATTGTTGTAAGTGTTTGTTTTAATGCTTCAACTGAGCCTTGGACATCGGCTTTGATAATGATATTAAGTGATTTCAACTTGCCTTCGTTGACTTTGCTCATGAAATCGTCAAGAGAAACGCCAGATGTTGTGTTTGCTCTATCTTCTTTAATCTTATTCTTTCTTTCTTCAATAACTTGTTTTGACAATTTTTCATCAACTGCAACAACAATATCGCCCGCATTTGGAACATCTTGGAAGCCCAAAACTGAAACCGCTTCTGATGGTCCAGCAGATTTGACTTGTTTGCCGTTATCGTCAAACATTGCTCTTACTTTACCATAAGTTAAACCACAAACGATATTGTCGCCAACTTTGAGTGTTCCGTTTTGAACGAGAACTGATGCAACAGGGCCTCTGTTTTTATCAAGTTCGGCTTCAATAATAACGCCGTTTGCCATTCTATTTGGATTTGCTTTTAATTCTTGAACATCTGCAACAAGTATGATTGTTTCTAAAAGTTTGTCAATTCCCATACCTTGTTTTGCTGAAATTGGAACTAAAATTGTATCGCCGCCCCATTCTTCTGGAAGCACATTGTGTTCTGCAAGTTGTTGTTTAACTCTTTCAGGATTTGCACCTGGCTTGTCCATTTTGTTAATTGCAACAATCATTGGAACGCCTGCCGCTTTGATATGGTCAATAGCCTCTATTGTTTGTGGCATTATACCATCATCAGCGGCGACAACAAGCACTGCAACATCTGTTACTTGTGCACCACGCGCTCTCATTGATGTGAAGGCTGCGTGTCCTGGTGTATCAATAAATGTGATTTTTCTGCCTGCGGCTGCGATTGTGTATGCACCAATTCTTTGTGTGATCCCGCCTGCTTCGCCAGAAACGACATTTGTTTTTCTAATTGCATCAAGAAGTGAAGTTTTACCATGGTCAACATGCCCCATAACTGTGACAACTGGTGGTCTAACAATCAATTCTTCATCTTTATCTTCAACTGTTAAATCTTTTAATTGTTCTTCAAATGTTTTATCAAGTTTAAGTTCAAGTGTTACTCCCATATCAGAAAGAGCAAGTTCTGCTGTTTCAAAATCAACAACGCTATTAATTGTTGCCATAACGCCAAGCATCATCAATTTTTTGATAATCTCAGTTGCTGGTTTTCCTGTTTTTTCAGAAAGCGTTTTAACTGTAACAGTTTCAGAATTGATAACTGCATGATCAATAACTGGTGCAACAAATGTTGGTTTTTCTTTCTTTGTTTTTATGAGTTTTCTTGAACCCATTGTTGTTTCTTCAAAGTCATCTCCATCGTTGACATAAACAACTTTATTACTTAAATTGCGTTTATTTGGAATTTGTTGTTTCTTTTCTTCCAAGTTTTGTCTGTTTGGAGATTTATTTTTATTACCAAAAGTTCTTGTTTGCTCTGGCATAACAATAGGTTCTGCTGTGAATGACTTAAAATTATTGCCTTTACTTGCTGCGAATGAACCTTTTGGACCGTTAAATTGTCTATTTCCATAAGGCTTTTGGTCATTTCTTTGATTAAAGTTAGGCTTTTGACCTTGATTATTCCTATTTTGGTAATTTGGATTTTTATTAAAGTTACCATCTTTATTAAATGGTCTTTGTTCTCTATTGAAAGGCCTATTTTGAGAATTATCTCTCATTGGTCTGCGGTCTTGCCTATCAGTTTGCCTATCAAAAGTTTTGTTGAACTCTTGTTTTTTGTTATAAGAGATTTCTTCCTTTAAAGGAGTAATTTCTGGCTCTTTTTCAACTACTTCAACAACTTTTTCAACAACAACTTCGGCGGCTTTTTTCTTTTCTTCCAAATTTTTCTTTGCCACCGCCATATCTGTTTGAAGTTGGTCAAGTTGAACTTTTGAACTTCTAATATTTCTCAAAAGTGATTGGATAGAACCACCAACTTGAAGTTCGTGTATTGCTCTTAAATTTACAAATCCTTGATTTTTACTTTCTGCCATTAAATCTCCTTTAAATTTTCCTGAATACTTTCGTATATTTTATCTTCAACTGGCATTTTAAATGCCCTGCTTAAAGCCTTTGTTTTTTTAAGTTTTGACAAGCAATCTTCACACTTGCAAACATAAGCGCCGCGGCAATTTACTTTCTGTGATTTATCTATAACAATTTGATTATTTGATTTAATAAATCTAATCATTTCCGCTCTGTCTTTCATTTGTTTGCAAACTATGCACATTCTCAAAACTTGTTTCATTTTACTCCTCGTCTAAATTGATTTCTTCAAGGTCGTCCATGCTGTCAAAAGAGTCAAAATCTGAAAGTGAATTATCGTCTGCAATATCTGTGATTTCATATTCAACTTCTGGGCTTATTTCTTCTTTTGCAACTTGTGATTCTGGTTTAACATCAATTTTCCAGCCTGTAAGTCTTGCTGCAAGCCTTACATTTTGACCACTCTTACCGATTGCAAGTGAAAGTTTATCGTCTGGGACAATAACTCTTGACGCTTTCAAACTGTCATTTGTTTCAACGCTAATAATTTTTGCTGGGCTTAATGCTCTTGCGATATATTCAAGTGGATCATCTGAATATAAAACTAAATCTATCTTTTCGCCGTTAAGTTCAGAAACGATTGTGTTTATTCTAACTCCACGATTTCCCACGCAAGCGCCAACAGCATCAACATTTGGTTTATCACTAAAAACTGCAACTTTTGTTCTATTGCCAGCATCTCTTGCTATATTTTTGATGACAACTTCACCAGATGCGATTTCTGGAACTTCAAGTTCAAACAATTTTCTAACAAATCCGATATTGCTTCTTGAAACTTGAATTTGTGGTCCATGAAGGCCATCTTTAATGCGTTTAACATAAACTTTAATTCTGTCACCTTCGTGGAATTTTTCACCTGGAATTTGGTCTGTTTCAAGCATAACGCCTTCTGAATGAGAACCTGCAATTTGAACATAAATAACGCCGTTGTCTATTCTTTTTACAACTGTTGTTAAAAGTTCGTCTTCCTTTTCAGAAAGTTCGCTTGTTGCAATTTGTCTTTCCATTTCTTTTAATTTTTGCATAACAACTTGTTTTGCTGTTTGTGCTGCAATTCTTCCGAAATCTTTTGGACTTTCTTCTTCAACAACATTGTCGCCAATATTGTATGATTTTTTAATTTTTCTAGCGTCTTCAAGTGAAATTTCCTTGTCTGGGTCTTCAACTTCTTCAACGATTGTTTTATAAGAATACACTTTGATTGTATTCTTTTCTGGAACTAATTTCACAAGAGCGTGTTTTGCTTCGCCGCAAGATTTTTTATACGCTGATGTCAATGCTGCTTCCAACGCTTCAATGAAACTTTCCTTGTTTATTTTCTTTTGCATTTCTAATTCGTCAAGTGCTAAAAAGAAGTCTTTATTTATCATGTTTTTCTCCTATAATTTTGTTTTTTATATATATTTTAATTACTTTTTCAAGTAAGAAAAATCTAGAAATCTAAATGAAGCGCAACATTGCCAACCATTTTTCTTGGAAGTGATACCTCAACTTCATTTTCCTTTATCACTATATTTTCCTCGTCAAAGCCTTTTAATAAGCCAGTGAAAGATTTTTTCTTGTTGATTGGTGCATACAACTTTACATCAACAAGCCTGCCGATATTTCTTTTCAAGTCTTTATCTGTTTTGATAGGTCTATCAAGCCCACAAGATGACACTGAAAGTATATATGGAACATCGTCTGTTGGATTAAGTTCGTCCAAAGGTTCGTCTATCAATTTGTGAACTTTTTCGCAATCGTCTATTGTTATTCCATTTGGACTGTCGATATAAAAGCACAAATTCATACCATCAACTTTTTTTGCATATTCAACTTCAACAACTTCGTAACCAAGATTTTCAATTATTGGATTGATATGTTCGCTGACCACTTCAACAATTTTTCCAGCCATTAAAACTCCTTTAACTAATAAGAGCGAGCCTCTCGGCTCACTCCCTAAATTTCTAGTAACAAGATTATTCTATTACATACAAACCGCTATGTCAAGCATTTTTTTCAAATTTTAAAATAAAAAAGTGAAGATTACTCTTCACTTGCTACGATTGTGCCATTAAAAATTTCTTCTGCTGCCATAGTAATAGCTTTTTTATCGCTTTTTTCAATTTCTTCTGGAATTCTTTTTTCCAATTCTTTTGCACGCTTTGCAATTACTGTGCAAAGTTTGTATTTATTGCCATCTGTTTTTGCTGCAAGTTCGTCAATTGGCGGTTGATTCATCATAATTATTCACCTCATTTATTAAATTCTTTGCGATTATATCACACTTTTTTAAATTTGTTAACTATTTTTTAACAATTTATTTCTAAGTTGTCCGCAAGCACCTTCAATATCTGCTCCTAAACTGCGTCTAATGCTTGCTGATGCACCATATTCTTCCAATTTATCTTTAAATGCATAAATTTGTTTTTTGTTTGTTGCTATCAAATTTTTCTCTTTAACGCTATTCAAAGGAATTAAATTGATGTGAGTTGGATAGCCACTTACAAGTTTTGCAAGTTGTTTTGCGTGCTCAAAACTATCATTCACGCCGCTAATCATAGCGTATTCAAACACAACTCTCCTGCCAGTTTTCTTGAAATAATATTTTGTTGCATCAATTAGCGATTTTAAATCGTAAGCATTTGCAATTTTCATAATTTGCTTTCGTGTTTCATCATTCGGAGCATGAAGAGAAATTGTGAGAGTTATTGAAAATCCATCATCTGCAAGTTGTTTAATTTTTGGCACAAGACCGCAAGTTGAAAGTGAAATATTCCTTTGACTTATGCCAAGTGTGTCTGGACTTGTAACTTTTTTTAAAAAGTCTGTAACATTTTCATAATTATCAAGTGGCTCGCCACTGCCCATCAACACAATATTTGTGATTACTCTTTCTGTTGCACCGCCACTTATATCACGATTTACAGCCAAAATTTCGCCCAAAATTTCACCGCTAGACAAATTTCTAATAAGTCCGTTTAACCCAGAAGCACAAAATGCACAACCCATTCTGCAACCAACTTGAGTTGACAAACAAATTGTTCTGCCATATTTATAACTTAAAACCACACATTCAATAATTTCATCATCTTGAAGTTTAAGAGCATATTTCAAAGTGCCGTCCTTACTTTCAAATTTTTTATAAATTGAAACAGGGTTTGCAACATAATCTTCTTTTAACTTTTCACGAAGTTGTTTTGAAATATTTGTAATTTCATCAATTTGTAATCCAGAAAAAACAGCAGAATAAATTTGACCAGCTCTATATTTGGGCTGACCTAACTTTTCCACAAGTTTGTCAAAATCTTCTTTTTGTAAATCTAACAAACATTTTTTCAATATAACATTTCTCCCACATTAAAACTTTTTCCGTTTAAGTAACTTTTGATATCCATTTTTTTACCATTTGGTGCTTGAATAACTGTTGGCATAAAAAATCCATTTTTTGCTTTAATCACAAGTCCAAAAGGTTTGCATGACGAATAAACTATTTCCCCATTTTTAAATTCATTATTTTTCAAAAATGAACATATTTTCATATATTCTTTACTATTATGCCAAGCATATTTCCCTTCAAACACTTTATATTTTTCATTATGATAATGAAAATATGCAACTGGACTTGGATTGTATGCTCTAGTAATATTAACTAATTTGTTACAACTTAAATTAAAATCTAATTTTGCATCTTCTTTCATTATTTTTGAACAAAAAGTTACTTTTTCTTCGTTCTGTTCAGTTAAAACTGCTTTACCACTGACAATTTTTTCTATCGTTTCAAGAAGTAGTTGACTTCCTAAATTAAATAACCTTTCGGTCAATTCTCCTGCTGTTTCATTTTCGTTAATTTTCACTTTCTCAATAACATAAGTAGCACCTGCATCCATTTGTAACACCATTTTCATAATTGCAACACCAGTTTCTTTATCGCCATTTAAAATTGCTGACATAATCGGCGATGCTCCTCTATATTTTGGAAGCAAAGAAGGGTGAATATTAAGGGTTTCGTATTTTGGAATATCTATAATTTCTTGACTGATAAGTTGACCATAAGCAGCAGAAATCAAAAAATCTGGTTTAAAATTAACTAAATCTTGCACACCTTCTTTTCTAATATTATCATATTGCAAAACAAGAATGTTTTTAGAATATGCAAATTTTTTAACTTCGCATATTTCAATTTTATTATTTCTGCCATTTGGTTTATCAGGTTGACAAACAACAGCAACCACTTCGTGTTTGCTGTTACATAAACTTTTTAAAACTGAAATTGCTGTGTCGCTCCCCAAAAAAACAATTCTCATTAATTCTTTCCTTCTTTATATCCTTTTTCAACTTTATCTATAAAAAGTATTCCGTCAAGGTGATCAATTTCATGACAAAGCACGCGCGCCAAATATTTTTCGCCAGTGATTGTAAAATCATATCCCAACCTATCTTGCGCCTTAACTGTCACTTGCATTGGGCGTTTAACATATTCATAATTTGTTCCAACAGATAAGCAACCTTCTTTTTCAATATCACTGCCACGCTCTGAAATTATTTCTGGGTTTACAAGTTCCATAAACATATTATTTGCTTCAATAATGATAACTCTTTTCAAAACACCAACTTGAACGGCTGCCAAACCCATGCCGTTGTTTTTATACATCGTTTCTTTCATATCATCTAAAAGTTCCCATAAATTTTCATCAAAATCATGAACAGGTTTGCTTTTTTTTCTTAAAAGGTCATCTCCAACTTTTACAATATTTCTAATAGCCATAATATCTCCTAAGTATTTATTACTTATTTTTAATATACAATTAAATCAATAAAAAATCAATATTTATGATAAATTTTGAGGGTTTATTTCAACAAAAAGTGAAATTTTTGAGTCTTTTTCGTTGTCACAAAGTGAATAAACTTGTTTTCTTATCTTTTCCCAATTTACAACACGCATCAAAACTTGAAATCTAAATTTGTTTTTAACTCTGCCAACTGGCGATTTCATTGCGTCAAGATAAACAAAATTTTCTTTTTCTTGTTCTTTAATTTCTCTAACTTTTTGAATTATATTTTTTGTTTTTTCATAAGCAACTTCTTCGCTATCTGCACTTATTAGCAAACGAACAATCGTTGAATATGGAGGAAAGCCTGTCGCTTTTCTCAAATTAATTTCTTTATCAAAAAATCCTTTGTAATTATATAATTTTGCAAATTTATAAACATAATGCTTTGGATTATATGTTTGCAAAATTACTTTCCCAAGTTTATCACTTCGTCCTGCTCTGCCACTTACTTGCGTGATAAGTGCAAAAGTTCTTTCCGCACTTTTATAGTGACTTTGATACAAACTTTGGTCAGCGTCAACAATTCCCACAAGAGTTACATTTGGAATATCGTGACCTTTTGCAATCATTTGTGTGCCAACCAAAATTGATGGCTTATGATTTCTAAATTCGGACAATATTTTTTCGTGTCCATTTTTGTTTCGCGTTGTATCGTTGTCCATTCTAAAAATTGGAATATCTGGAAAATATTTTTTCAACTCCAAAACAACTTGCTCTGTTCCGATTGCCCCTTGTTTGATTGCTTTGCTGCCACATTCTGGACAAACATCTAGCACATGAAAACGCTTGCCACAATAATGACATTTTAATTTATTTTCTGCTTTGTGATAAACGAGCGAAACATCGCAGTCCGAACATTTTGCAACATAGCCACATTCTCTGCACATCATAAACGAAGAATAACCGCGGCGATTAATAAAAATCATTGCTTGATTTTTTTCACTCATACATTCTTCCAAATTTGCCAAAAGCGAACGAGAAAATATGCCTGTATTTCCGCATCTGATTTCTCCCAGCATATCCACAATTTGAATTTCTGGCATATCTTTACCATTTGCCCTAACTGGCAATTCAAAAAGTTTGTATTCGCCGTCAATAACCTTGCTATAACTTTCAAGCGATGGCGTTGCACTTCCAAGCACAAGTGGACAACCATTTTGCTTGGACCTAAATTTTGCAATTTCTATTGTGTTATATCTCGGATTGCTTTCACTCAAGTAAGAGCCGTCATGTTCTTCGTCAATTATAATAATTCCAACATTTGTTAGCGGTGCAAAAATGCAAGAACGCGCCCCAACGGCAATTTTAGCATTGCCTGAAAGCAACCTTCGCCACTCATCAAAGCGCTCACCAGCAGATAAACCGCTATGCAAAATTGCAACATTTTCACCAAATCTTTCTGTGAAATGTTGAAGCACTTGCGGAGTTAAAGAAATTTCTGGCACAAGCATAATCGCCGTTTTGTTTTCTTTTAAAATTCTTTCAATAAGGTGCATATACACTTCGGTTTTACCGCTTCCAGTTACACCATGAAGAAGATATGTGCCCACAGAAGTTATGCCGTCAACTGCTTTTTGCTGATAATTGTTTAATGTAATTTTTGCATTTTCAATTTGTAAATTAGATTTTGGTGTCCTGTATTTCTCTTGCGGAATTTTTTTAATAACACCCAAATTTACAAGAGTTTTTATAGCGCTGTCAGAAAAATTTTTAACCTGCTCGGCTTCAATAATTTCGTTATTTTTCAAAAAATCAATGATTTCTTGCTGTTTTTTTGCATTTTTTTTGCAAATATATGAATTTAAATCGAAATTTTCAACTTTTTGATAAGCATTTACATAAAGTGGTTTTATTTTTTCACCACGCATTTCTGATGGAATAAAAAGCCTTAAAACATCAACTTTTTTAAGATTGTATTCTTCCACCATGAATTGCATGAGATTTAACATCTCTGGCAAAATAACTGGATTTTCATCTAAAAACTTTATTATTTCTTTTAATTTTGAACTATCTAAATTTGAACTTTCTTTTATGTTAATTATGTAGCCTTCAATTTTACGATTTCCAAAAGGAACTAAAACACGCCTTCCAACAAGCACGGAAAAACTTTCCAACGCAAAATTTGGAATTAAATAGTCAAACACTTTGTCTACATTACTACTTGTTATTTCAACAATAACTTCTGCTATCATGCAAGTATTATATCAGCAACTTTCAACAAAATCAAACTAAATTAAATTTTAAGCGGAATAATTTTTTCCCATGGAAATTCACTTCTTCCAAAATGTCCATAACAAGCAGTTGGTTTGTAAATTGGTCTAAGCAAATCTAATTCATCAATTGTATTTTGGGGTGAAAAATCAAAATTATTTTCAACAATTTTATATATTTTTTCTTCTGATATTTTGTTTGTTCCAAAAGTGTCTATATAAAGCGACAAAGGTTTTGAAAGTCCAATAGCATACGAAACGCCAATCTCACATTTATCGCATAAGCCCGCTGCCACCAAATTTTTTGCAACATACCTGGAATAATATGCCGCACTTCTGTCAACTTTTGTTGCATTTTTACTGCTAAAACAACCGCCGCCAACTTTTGCCATGCCGCCGTAAGTGTCAACTATGATTTTCCTTCCCACGCAGCCGCTGTCACCATAAGCGCCCCAAATTGTAAACTTGCCGCTCGGATTGATTATGTATTTTATATCATTCTTGTTATATTTTTCGTATTCTTTCAAAACAACATCAATAACATTTGTTTTAATGTCATTAACAATTTGCTCTTGACTTAACTTCTCTGAGTGCGAAACGCTCATCAAAATCGTATCTATCCTTTCAGGCTTATCGCCGTCATATTCAATAGTCACCTGACTTTTCGCATCTGCAAAATACTCATTTTTATGTTTTCGTCTAAATTCTTCATACACTTTCATTAACTTATGAGCAATCATAATTGTGAGAGGCATATATTCTTCTGTTTCATTTGTTGCATAACCAAAAATAATACCTTGGTCGTTTGCTTGCAAAGTTTTCTTAACCACCGCTTGATTTATATCTGGGCTTTGTTTCGTCAACTCTTTAATAATTTCAAATTTGTTTGAATCATAACCCACTTCATCTAAAACTTCTTTTGCAATCTTGTCATAATCAATATTCGCTTTTGTTGTTGCTTCACCATACACAAAAAGTTTGTTTGATTTAATTGCACATTCCACTGCCATTTGGCTAAATTTGTCTTGCCTTAATGCTTCGTCCAAAAAGGCGTCTGCGATTGTGTCGCAAGTTTTGTCTGGGTGTCCAATATTTACACTCTCAGATGTTAAAAATTTTTTCATTTCCTTTCCCTTCTTTTGTTAAACTCATTTAGATTTGCAATAAAAAATCCGCCATGATGGCGGATAAAATTTTATTATGCCATCAATCAAGCATTAGCACCTTACCTTGCGGCAGGTTGCTGTGCGGTCATCAGGCTTGCCCCTCGCGCACTCTAAATGGTAATTTTATTGTAACGCAATGAACCTATTTTGTCAACAATTTTTATAATTTTTAAAAAAAGACTTTTTTTTTAATTCCGCATGTTGTATAATTCTTTCGGAGATTAATATGAAAGAAAGAATTTTAACAGGCATTAAACCAACAGGTATTCCACATCTTGGAAACTATTTTGGAGCAATCAAGCCAGCGATTGAATTAAGTGAAAATCCAGATTATGATTGTTTGTATTTTATCGCAGACTATCACGCACTTAACATTATTAAAAATAAAGACGACTTCAAAAAATACACTTATATAATTGCAGCAACATGGCTCGCTTGTGGCTTAAATCCTGAAAAAGTTATGTTTTATAAACAATCAGACTTACCAGAAGTTTTTGAACTTAACTGGATTATCTCCAATGTAACAGCAAAAGGTCTTTTAAATCGTGCACACGCATATAAAGCCTGCGTTGAAAAAAACTTAGAATGTGGAAACGACCCTGATTTTGGCGTAAACATGGGCCTTTATAACTACCCTGTTTTAATGGCAGCCGACATTTTGATTATGAACTCAAACAGAGTTCCAATCGGACAAGATCAAAAACAACATTTGGAAATTGCAAGAGATATTGCCACAGCGTTCAACAGCACCTATGGTAATTGTTTTACTTTGCCACAAGACTATATTTCTGAAACGCTTGGGACATTGCCAGGTCTTGACGGCAGAAAGATGAGCAAAAGTTACGGAAACACAATTACCCTTTTTGATGACGAAAATGTTTTGAAAAAACAAATCAACAAAATTGTAACAGACAGTAGAATGCCAGGCGAACCAAAAGACACAAATTGCACACTTTTCCAAATTTATTCACTCTTTGCAAATGAAGAACAAAAGAAAGAAATGCAAGAAAAATTTGAAAACGGAATTGGTTGGGGCGAAGCAAAAAAACAAACTTTTGAACTTATTAATAGTTACCTTTCACCTATGCGCGAAAAATTTAATTATTATATGTCCAACACAAAACTTATTGATGAAATCTTGGAAAATGGCGCACAAAGAGCAAGGCTTATCGCAACTCGCACTCTAGAAAAAGTTAGAAAACTTATCGGCAAAATTTAAAGCAACTTTTTTAAGTTGCTTTTTTGTAAAATAGAAGGAATTTATGGAAAATTTAACAGAAAGCGGATACAGCATTAATTTCCCGCTCGAACTTAAAAATTTAGTTGAAAGTTCAATAGAAATTGCTAACTCAAATCGCGAATATCTTTATAATCTTTTTGAAATAAAAGAATTTGATACCATACTCGCAAGTTATTTTTCAAATCGTGAAGATTTTGTAAACCATATTAAAAATCTAAGTGGCGGATTGGAGCCTCCAAAATTTGCTAGCGGTTGTTTTTATAATAATGAAATTCAAGTACTAGTTGACACAACAAACAACTTTAATATGAAAAGAAAAATCTATACTCTTAAACATGAAAGCGTTCACCTATTATTTAACGACTTTTATAATAAATATAATTTGGAAAGAATTAGTTGGCTTGATGAAAGTTTCGCTTGTTATTTAGATGGGCATGATTGTCTACTTCCCAATAATTATATAGAAAATAAAGTAAAATTTCTTAAAAAATATGAAAAAATTGATATAAATCAATTAAAATTCTTAAAAAATGACGAAATTAATATTTATGATATTTATTATTTAATTGGTAAATATATTTTTGAAAATCATTTAGAAACAGAAATTTTGACAACATTGAAAACTAATCAAGAACAAATTGCCAATCAATCAAATATCATTATAAATCAAACTTTAAATTATTTAGACAAAAAAGAAAAAACATTTTAAAGCAACTTTTTTAAGTTGCTTTTATTTTTTGTTTGACACATTTTGTAAATTTTTGTAACATTAGTTTATGGAAAATTTTATCGTCAGGAAAGCCAAAAATGGCGAAATTAAAAAAATTGTAAAAACTGCAAACGCAGCGTTTATTCCAGTGCGCAATCCTAATTATGATTTTAAACGCACGATTCCGAAAATCTATAAAACTAAAAATGATTATAGCAATATTCATCATGTAATTGAAATAAATAATGAATTTGTTTCTATATGCGGTAACTTAATAAGATTTATAGAAATTGACAATGTTAAATATAAATTTTCGATTGTAGGCACTGTGTCAACTATACCGAGTTATCAAAATCATGGTTGTATGAAAAACCTAATGAACTCAGTAGATAATGAGTGCAAAAATGAAAATGTTGTTTTTAGCATGTTAACTGGCGAACGACAAAGATACAATTTTTTCGGCTTTGAAAAAGCAGGTTTTGATTTTATTTACAAATTTAGCAAATACTTTTTAAAGCATCACACAGCAGGTTCAATTTCAATTAAAAATTTTAAAAAATCAGACTGTAACAACATGTTTGAAATTTATAAAAATTCGCAAATTTTTAATTTGCGTAGCAAAGAAAATTTTATTGAATGTTTGTCTGATTATCGTTGTAAAATATATACTATTTTTGATAAAAAACAATTTATTGGCTATTTTGTTGTAAAAAAAGGCGAAATTATTGAATTTTTTATTCAAAATTTAAATCTAATTGAAAGTATTGTTTATAAAATTATTGAAAAGTTAAATTTTGATGAATTGAAAATCCATATAAACCCGCTGCATACCAACTTATGTTTTGCTCTTGATAAAATCGCACAGGAAGTATCAACAGTTGATAATTTGCATTTTAAAATTTATGATACGAAAAAATTTATTGAAATGCTTTTGGCTATTAACACAAAATTCCGTAAATTTAAAAATGTAAAAGAAACATATCAAATTGAAAATGAGATTATACAAATTTCAATAAAAGATAACAATTTTGAAGTTAAAAAATTAACAAACAGCAAAAAAATAAATGCAAGATTTACAAAGCAAGAATTTGTGAGATTTGCTTTAAGTATTAAAAATAATTACCAAATTAATTCTGACATATTCCCTGTTGTTT
Source organism: uncultured Bacillota bacterium (assembly GCA_900551705.1). Lineage (GTDB taxonomy): Bacteria > Bacillota > Clostridia > Christensenellales > UBA1242 > UMGS687. Next base: position 83,612 of record URWY01000002.1, read on the forward strand.
TTGGAATTGATATTTGCGACTTGTTTTAAAAAAACTGGAAAATTCCAGTTTTTTTATTTCAGTTCTTTTCTAAGTTCAGAAATTCGATTTCTAATTTCAATTGCAGTTTCAAAATCAAGTCGCGATGCCGCAGTTTGCATCAATCCTTTAAGTGTTTCAATCTCTTTTGGAATTTCTTCTTTTCTAAGTTTTTGTGCTTTTGCTGCTTTTGTGATTTGAAGCGTATTTTCAATCTTTTTTACAATAGTTTTTGGCGTGATGTTATGTTCTTTATTGAACTGCATTTGAATTTCTCTACGCCTGTTAGTTTCGCCTATTGCTTTTTTCATTGCGTCTGTTATTTTGTCTGCATACATAACAACTTTACCTTCACTGTTTCGTGCTGCACGACCAATTGTTTGAATTAATGCTTGTGACGAACGCAAGAAGCCTTCTTTATCTGCATCTAAAATAAGCACGCGCTGAACTTCCGGCATATCCAAACCTTCCCTAAGCAAATTAATTCCAACAAGAACATCAAATTCGCCACTACGAAGACCATTGATAATTTCAATCCTGTCAAGAGTGTCAATTTCTGAGTGTAAATAACGAACGCGAATTTTCTTATCTGATAAATAAGATGTCAAACTCTCTGCCATTTTTTTAGTTAAAGTTGTGACTAACACGCGGCCATTGTTTTTAACAACTTTATTAATTTCTTCAACTATGTCATCAATTTGATTTTCGGTTTTCCTAACTTCAATTTCTGGGTCTAAAAGCCCTGTTGGACGAATTAATTGTTCAACAACCTGACCGCTCTTTTTGAGTTCATATTCTGCTGGTGTGGCAGAAATATATATTGTTTGACCCAATTTATGGTTAAATTCGTCAAAATTTAAAGGACGATTGTCAAAAGCGGACTTCAAACGGAAACCATAATCAACTAGGTTTGTCTTGCGTGCTTTATCGCCGTTGAACATTGCTCTAACCTGTGGTAAAGTCATGTGACTTTCGTCAATTATTGTTAAAAATTCGCTTGGGAAATAATCAAGCAAAGTAAAAGGCGCTTCTCCAACTTTGCGGTTATCAAAATAGCGAGAATAGTTCTCAATACCTGAACAATAGCCCACTTCTTTCATCATTTCAATGTCATAATAAGTTCTTTCTTTTAGCCTTTGTGCTTCAAGAAATTTTCCATTATCCAAAAATGCTTGCACTTCTTTATCGCAGTCTTTTTGAATTTGGTCAATGGTTTGATACAACTTGTCAGAGCCAACTGCATAGTGAGTTGCAGGGAAAACTGACGCTTCTTTGAGTTCTCTTACAACTCTGCCAGTTAGCGGGTCGAACTCGCAAACACGCTCGATTTCGTCACCAAAAAACACAACCCTGATTGCCCTTTCGCTGTTACTTGCTGGGAAAATATCCAAATTATCGCCTTTTGCACGAAAATTTCCGCGTTTAAAATCGATTTCGTTTCTCTGATATTGACAAGTTATTAATTTTTTAATAATTTTTTCGCGCGAAACATGGTCCCCTTCACGAAGCAAAATTTGAAGTCTTAAATATTCGTCAGGATTTCCAAGACCATAAATACACGACACAGACGCAACAACAATCGTGTCACGCCTTTCCAAAATTGAACCTGTTGCGGAGTTTCTAAGTCTGTCGATTTCTTCGTTAATCGCCATGTCTTTTTCAATATAAGTGTCAGATGAAACAATGTATGCTTCAGGTTGATAATAATCATAATATGAAACAAAGAACTCGACCCTATTGTTAGGGAAAAGTTCTCTAAATTCATTACAAAGTTGCGCTGCAAGAATTTTATTATGTGCAATAACAAGTGTTGGACGATTAACTTTTTCAATAACATTTGCGATTGTAAAAGTTTTACCGCTACCCGTTACGCCTAACAAAACTTGCGACGCAAGACCATCTTTTACGCCTTCAACGAGTTTATCAATCGCTTGTGGCTGGTCACCTGCTGGTTTGTAGTCGCTTACAAGTTCAAATTTTTCTTCCATATAGTTAGTATATCAAATATAAATTATTTATCAATTATTTTATTGTTATTTTAAACTTTTTCAACAACTCTTAATTTTGCGCTTGCGCTTCTTGAATTTGTTTTCAATTCTTCTTCGCTTGCAATAATTGGTTTTTTGGTTATCAATTTGACTTTTGCTTTATGTCCGCACACGCAAATAGGAATATTTGGCGGACAAATGCATTCACGAGCCAATTCTTTAAAAGTTTGTTTAACAATTCTATCTTCAAGAGAATGAAAGGAAATAACCGAAAATCTTGCGTGAATATTAAGTTTTTCAACAACATTTTCAAGCAGCGTGTCAAGGCCGTCCAATTCGCCGTTTACAACAATTCTAAGTGCTTGAAAAACTTTTTTAGCAGCACCACCACGAGAAAATACAACTTTTTTTGGCATACTATTTTCAACAATATCATTTAATTGCAAAGTGGTTTCAATAGAGTTGCTCGCTCTGAATTTGACAATGTTTTTTGCAATAGGCCTTGCGAATTCTTCTTCGCCGTATCTAAAAAATATGTCCGCAAGTTGTTGCTCGGTATAACTATTGACGATATCTGCCGCTGTAAGCGTTGCGCTTTGGTCCATTCGCATATCCAATTTTGCCTCTTGTCGGAATGAAAAGCCGCGCTCCGCGCAATCTATCTGGTGTGAACTTATGCCCAAGTCAATTAACACACCATCAACGCCATCAATTTTTAATTGTTCCAATGCAGATTTAAAATTTTTAAAATCCGATTTTATAATAACAGCAAGTGGATTTAATCTATTTTTATATTTTGAAAAATCAAAATTTGAGAGTTCATCTAAGGTTAATACAACAACCTGACAAAACTCTTTCAATCGCAAACTTGCGGCATTAATTGCGTCTATATCTTTGTCAAACGCAATTAAAATGCCATTTTTGCTTAATTTTTTAACAATTTCGCTTGAATGTCCAGCCCCACCGACCGTGCAGTCAACATAAATCCCATTCGGTTTTATTTGTAAACTTTCAATAACTTCATTCAGTAAAACTGGGATATGAACAAATTCCATAATTATCCTATTTAATTTTAAATATCGTTTTTAATTCTTCTTTTGTTTTATCACTTGCTCCGAGAGCGTCAATCTTATTTTCTAAATTTTCAACATTGCTATCAACTTTTATTCCAGCACCAGCCACCTGTTTTAATATGTGTTCTGATGTCGCAAGAGTTGCCAAAACTTCGTCAGCATTTTCTTCTGTTAAGCCTTCTTCGCTCGTCAGCAAATTAGCAAGAGATGATGCAACATTCTTTTCGTCAACAACTTTTTCATAGTTGACTTTGTTTTTCAAATCTGCATCGCCAAGTGTTTCTCCAACTTTTTCTACAATATTGTTAAATTGCTCCTCTGAAATCTTGTCAGCACTCGTTGCAATATTGTTCAAAAGGTCCGCCGCCTTTTCATTTGTCAATTCTTCACCGCTTGATATTTCTTTCAACGATGAAGCAATATCTTTTGCTGAACTTGCAAGTTCTTTGTCAAGTCCAATAACTGTCATAACATCTTCAAGTTCTGGCTTTGTTGTGCTATCAACCATTGAAATCGCTTTTACAGCAAGCAACACTTCATGCCAATTAGCGCCTTCATAATCAATATTTTCAATATACTTCTTAACAAAGTGGTCAACAACAGCAATGTATACATTTGAGAATGGCCCACCATTTACAACATCTTGCTCCGCAGTGTCAACAACCGTGTTTTCCCTTGCAATAAGCTGTCCGTTTTCATCGTATGTTTTAAATGTGTTTGTTTGAAGCGCTGTCAACAAGTCTGCAACTTGGTTAACTTGCTCTATACTCATATCTTTAATATCTGTTGAAGATGCTTTGTCAAGCATATCATAGCAATCTAAAATTGCGAGTAAAACATCTCTTATGCCCGTTTTTTCTTCGTCTTTAAACACTTCGCCCCTGAAATTCTTTAATGGTTTTTCAAGTTCAAGCATCGTGTTAATCTTGTCCATACCAAAATTCAAACCAGTTGTTCCAAGAACTTTAACAAGTTTTGAACTGTAAATGCCGTCCAAAACCGTGTTCAAAATTGAATTTTCATCTTTTGTTAAATATTCTTTAAGCATTTCGCCTGTCAAATTCTTTCCATAAATCTCATCAAACAATCCGGACGAAAATACGCTTTTCATTATTTTAAACACTTCATCTAAATCACTTTTTAGTGAAGAAATAAACCCATTTTCGCTGTAATATTGCATTAAAACATCAAGTTCTTGCTGCGTGATTTCATATCCTGCAATTTCTTTAAACATCTCACTGTTATATAAATAATTTTCGAGCGCATAAGGCATCAATTCTGGAACAAGAGATGACATCAAATTCGTTTCCAAAAGTTTGTCAACACTTGCGTTAATTTTGTCAAAATCAATATCTTTCCAACCGTCAGACTCCTTGCCAAAATTGAAAATGTCCATCATCTCGTCATAAGTTCCCGTGATAGAAAAGATTTCTTGCCTGATTTTTATATTTTTGTTCTCAACACTGATTTTTGTTAGTTCGTCAAAAACATCATTGTTTAAACCACCCATTGCAACAAATTTTGCCACAAAAGTGTTGTTATAACTATCAAAATATTGCAAAACATCGTCACCGACATAATATCTAATCAAATCGCCACTTTTTTGATTTAAGTTTTCGCTTTTCCCTGTTGATTCTTCTGCCGACACAACAATCTCATTGCTTGTCGCAGTCAAATCTCCAACAATTCCACAAACCGAACTGATTGGCAAAAACAAAACAAACGCCAAAACAATACCTTGAACAAGCCCAACAACCGCACCGAGCAATCTTGCGCGTTTTGGTTTTTTCAAAACAGTTTGACTTTGCGTTGCAACAACCTCGCCGCGTTTTTTTGCCTTTTTTTCAAGTTTTTGTTGCTTTTTTATCTGTTTTTCTATTCTCGAACTTCTAAGCGCATATCTTTGTATAATGTAATAGACAATAAAGCCAATAAGCCTAAAAATCCATGTTAGAATTGCAAAAACGATTAAACTAATCACAACATAAGGAATATTTTCAATAAGTTGCATTAGCGCAGGGCTCGCATTTGCCGCCGCCTCAACGCCATTAATATTAAATAATAACGACTTCACAACATCGGATAAATTATTTGCAACTGCACCGTTGTATTCAACACCTAAAAAGGAAACATCAATGCCCATTAACGCCTTTGCAATCGGAGCAGTTAAAAGCCCAGCCACAATGATAAAAACAATAAGCGTTCCCAGCCTAATTGACGACCTAACCAGCCCGCGTTTTAAACCAGCAAGCACCGCACCAATAATTATAAAGAAAAATAAAAGATAACTCATAAGGGTTATAAACAGCGTCCAATTAAATGTAGCCGCACAAACAAAACTCAAACCCATAACAACTCCTTTTTGCAACACTATGTATAGTATTTACTATTGTAAGTATAAAATATTATCAAATATTTTGCAAGCATATTTCTATTATGCTCAAAACCAAAAAAACAACCCGATTTTTACATCAGGTTGTTTATTCCAATATTCCTGTTTTTATTAATTAAGCAATCGCTTGAATTTTATCTGCAAAATTTTTCCAACCATCAGCCGCTTTGTATGTTTCAACACTTTCCGCTGGGACATAGATTGTTTGAACTCCATTTGGAATTGCATAATCAGCTAATGTCGGTGGGTTAATCGCTTCAATAGTGATTGTTGTTAAACCGCTGCAACCTGTGAATGCACCATATCCAATGCTGGTTACGCCGCTTCCAATTGTAACAGATGTTAAACCACTGCAACCATCGAATACTCTATTTCCAATGCTTGTCACGTTGTTTGGTAATGTGATTGATGTTAAATTTCTGCAATTAGAGAATGCATACTTTTCAATGCTGGTTACGCCGCTTCCAATTGTAACAGATGTTAAACCACCGCAAAAATTGAATGCAGAATCTCCTATATAAGTTACACTGTTTGGTATTGTGATTGATTGTAAACTGAAGCAATATTGGAATGCACCCTCTCCAATGCTGGTTACGCTGCCATCTGTTGGTATTTCGCTATTTTTGAAACCAGCAATTAAAGTGCTACTTTCTGTTTCTATTATACAATTACCTTCGCTGTGATATTTCGTATTTTTACTATCAACATTTATTGAGGTTAATCTACTGCAAGCATTGAATGCAGCACCTCCAATGCTGGTTACACCGCTTCCAATTTTAACTGATGTTAAACCGCATCTATAGAATGCACCAACTCCAATGCTGATTACGCTGTCTGGGATTGTGATGGATGTTAAACCACTGAAACCTTCGAATGCCTCTTCTCCAATGCTGGTTGTTGTATATTCTTGACCCTTTACAATTATTTTGTTTGGAATATTCAAAGTTGTAGGAGAATTAGCAGGTCCCGTAATCGTAGCAGTCATGTTTGTATTGTCAAGTTTATAAGTAAACTTATAGCCATTGTTTTCTTTGTCTACTACTTGATAAATTGTATTTTCAACTAATTCTGTATTTTTAGGATCAAGAACATCTCCATTTTCATTTAAAAGTTTATTTTCGCTAAAGTCTTCAATAACTGGCATTGGCTCAATTTTCCACCCTTCTGCGGCAGGGTCTGCATCGCCTTGAAGTGTTTCGAGTGTGAGATAGACTTCAATTTTGTTGATTGATGTTGTGTCGTCAATTTTAAAGCCGCCACTTTCGCCATCATTGTCTGCACCTGTAAAGCCAGCACCTTCAATGACGAATTTTGCATCTGTTGCAAACAAATCTACAAATGTTGTTGCTGTTTTTGCAAATGTGTTTAGCGTTGAACCTGTTGCGTAATAATAGTAGCCGTCTGATGAACCACCATCTACCCAACTATTTGCCCAAAAACTTGAACTCGTTTTTATTAACTTTGTTGCGTCAGCGAGTTCAACTGGCGTTT
>URWY01000003.1 GCA_900551705.1 uncultured Bacillota bacterium
AAATAACTAATATAAAAAGCGCGCTGAAAATCACAAAATAATAAACATGTGCGTTATCGAAATGCGTATGTATAGCATATACAGAACGCGTAATTTTCACTTATTAAGAATTTATAAAATTGACGTTAATGCCGATAATATATATTATTTTTTATTAAATAGTTATAACGCAAAATACTTATTTTACCTTTTGTTTTTTCGTTATATTTTTATCGTAAATACCATACTGCTGCGTTACGCCTTTTATATGTATCCTCTGCTTTATTTTTTTATTATTTACGCTTCGTTTTTGCAATTCTATCATGAATTATATATTTATTTTTTGTTTATTGCTATAAAACAGTGACTTGCATCTGCGATGTGGCTAAAAAGTATATTTAAAACTGCTTATGCACTTTTCGCCGTCATGGTCTGTTTGAGTAAATATAGAAATTTGCATAATATTTTTGCAATTTATTTACTGTCGCCATCTTGTTCTTATTTTCAAATTTTACTCTCAAAACGTATTATTTCATGGCAAAAATGCCGTTTAAAAATTGTCATTTTAACGGTCTGAGACAGAATGGGTTGAAAAATTTCCGGGTAAAAATGACCTTACTTTTTGGCTTATTTTTCCGTTTTTGTCGTAATTTTTCTCGGAAATATATTTTCTTTCGTTTGGTTTTTATATACCTGTTTCACATGAAACATTTTTACTTTTTCTTATGTTTCACGTGAAACATAATGGATTAAAATGGTGTTTCACGTGGAACAAATTAACCGTTTTTAAAAGGGACAAAGAAAATAAGAAGATTTTGTTTGCAAAAACACTGTAAAAAGCCCCAAAAAAAATAAATTTTGGATGAAAACACATAAAAATCAGGAAAAATGATAGAAAAAAACAAGATATTTCAATTGATTTAACAAAAAATAGTTAAAAAATTAAAATATATCCCGCAATTTAACGACTAAATCGCGGGATATAAGGGAAAAACAAATAAAATAAAAACTATTTATTTTGGTGGCGGAACACCAACAAGCGTTAATAAAAAATATTTAATTAATATTTTAAAAATAATTTTAAATAATTTTAATGTTGATAAAAATGCTGAAATAACGATTGAAACGAATCCAAACACGCTTAATAAAGAAACTCTACAATCCTTATATGATGCAGGGTTTAACAGGCTAAGTATAGGCGTTCAAACAACAAATAAAAAAAGCCTGGAATATATCGGAAGAATACAAAATAAAAAATTATTAAAAAAATATAAAAATAATATTAAAAATAATTTAAAAATTGCAAAAAAAATAGGTTTTAATAATATTTCAACCGATTTAATTTTAGGTTTACCATTTAATAATGATAAATATTTGAAAAAAGATTTAAAATTTTTAACAAAATACTGCAATCACATTTCAACATATATGCTTATGGTTGAAAAGGGAACAAAACTTGCGTCGTTCGATTTGAATATAGATGAAATTGATGAAAATTCAGCAAGACAATATGAACTTGTTTGTAAATATTTGAAACACAAAAATTTTGAGAAATATGAAATTTCAAACTTTGCAAAAGTGGGCACTTATTCAAGACACAACTTGAATTATTGGAATAGGGGAAACTATTTAGGTTTTGGTTTGAGCGCGCATTCTTTTGTGTCGCCATATAGATTTGCTAATACAAATGATTTGCAAAAATATATTTCCTATTACAAAAATTTAACATCAGACACTAGGCGTAAAAAGGAAGATGAAATTGTTGATCTTTCTAAAAAAAACGATATTGTGAGCGTAGAAATATTAACTGCAAAAGAAATGGCGGAAGAAAAAATTATGCTTGGCTTGCGCTGCAAACTTGGGCTTGATTTGGACGAATTTAAAACTGAGTTTTTTGATATAAAAAAGAAAAAGTCAAATGAAATAAATTTACTTTTGAAACAAGATTTGATTTATTTTGATAACAACATTTTGCGTTTAACCGACAAAGGTTTTCTCGTTGCAAATCAGGTGATTTTAAAGTTAATGTAATTCGACAAAAAGTATAATTTTTGCCTATTGATTTTTTTCTTGATTGTGATATAATATGCACGAAATTAATTTAGGAGTATGAAATGAAACATGTTGTTTTTGCACGCGAATTGTTTTATAAAATTGTTAAAGAAGATAGCATACAATTAAGGTTTTGTGTTGCTTATGGCGGAAATTGTTGGGACATTCTTAACCATCAAGCGATTTATTACACCGACAAAATGCCAATCACGCGAGTTTGGAAGGATAATGAAAATGGCGGCTATGTTTTAAATTTACCACCAGAATTAGAAGAAATTGACTATGATTTATTGCCAAAATTGATTGATGAAAAGTCGTTTAATAATTATAAACTTGATGTGAGCGAGTTGGCTGACTTTGAAAAAAGATACAATAAAAAGTTGAGTGAAAAAAGTAAAAAATTGTTACCAAGCAAAGTGGAAGCGCTTATCGCACAAGTTGAACTTATTTCTAAACCTAACGCAAAAGCAAACATTCCAGCGGAATTGGAAAAATAAATATAAAAACATAAATTTGACAACCTATTTCAAAAATAGGTTGTTTTTTGTAATAGAAAACCCCCAGATAGTCTGGGGGTTCAATTTAGGTTTACCGATGAACAAATATTTCTCCTTTGTGTTAGTATTTAGATTGTAACATTATTGTGTTATTTTATAATTTTTTCAATGTAAGATTTGAGTTCGCTGATTGGCATTCTTACTTGTTCCATTGTATCTCTATCACGGACAGTTACTGTGTTATCTTCCAATGTGTCAAAATCAACTGTAACGCAAAGAGGTGTTCCAATTTGGTCTTGACGGCGATATCTCTTTCCGATTGTTCCTGTTTCATCATAAGTTACACGGAATTCTTTTGCGAGTTCTCTGAACAATTCGTGTGCTTTTTCTGAAAGGTCACGCTTAATCAAAGGCAAAATTGCAACTTTGAATGGGGCAATCTTTGGTGAAAGGTGCATAATTTCACGAACTTCACCATCTGGCAATGTTTCAACATCATAGGCGTTGCAAATTACTGCTAAAATCGCTCTATCAAGTCCATAAGAATTTTCAATAACATTTGGAATAAATTTTTCGTTTGTTACTGGGTCAAGATATTCCATATTTTTGCCGCTGTATTCTTGGTGTTTTGTTAAATCGTAGTTTGTTCTATTATGAATTCCGTTAACTTCGTCCCAGCCGAATGGGAATTGATAGTAAACATCGCAGGCTGCTTTTGCATAAAATGCGAGTTTATCATGGTCGTGGAATTTTAACTTTTCTGCTGGTATTCCGAGAGAGATGAAGAATTCTTTTGAAGCGTTTTTAAATTCTTCATAATATTTTTCATCATCGCCAGCGTGGCAGAAGAATTGATATTCCATTTGTTCAAATTCAATTTGTCTGAATGTGAAATTTCCTGGGGTGATTTCATTTCTAAATGCTTTACCGATTTGACCGATTCCGAAAGGAACTTTTGCACGCATTGAGCGTTGAACATTTAAAAAGTTTACATATTCGCCTTGTGCTGTTTCAGGGCGGAGATAAATATCAAGAGCGTTATCGCTTGTTACACCTCTTTGTGTTTTGAAAAGCAAGTTAAATTGTCTGATAGGTGTGAAGTTGCTTTTGCCGCAAACAGGGCATGGAACATGATGTTCTTGAACATAAGAACTCATTTCTTCTTTTGTCATCAAATCTGGGTTAACTTCGCCTTTTGAGTAGTTTGAAATCAAGTTATCCGCTCTAAAACGGGCTTTACATTCTTTGCAGTCCATAAGAGGGTCTGAAAAACTTGCGACATGTCCAGAAGCTTCCCAAACTCTTGGATTCATTAAAATTGCGCAGTCTACGCCATAAGAATTTTCTCTTTCTTGAACAAATTTTTGCCACCAAACTTTTTTGACATTATTTTTTAATTCAACGCCTAAAGGGCCATAGTCCCAAGTGTTTGCAAGACCGCCGTAGATGTCGCTTCCTGGGAAAATAAAGCCTACATTTTTGCAATGAGCGACTATTTTATCCATTTCTATATTTGCCATACTATTCTCCTTAAATTATGCCTTGTATTATATCACAAAAAAAGAATAAATCAACCGAAATTTATTCTTTTTTGAAATTTTTATTGTCTTGTTGAAACATTGATAAATTTTTCGAGTTCGCCAATAATTTTTTCGCAATTTTTTAAGTTTTCTTGTTCTGCAAAAATTCTGACGACATTTTCTGTTCCTGAAAATCTGATTGTAGCCCAATAGTCGTTATCAAAAAGCATTTTATATTCGTTTTCACCAACAACTTTGACTATTTTTTTAGATAATTTAGGCAATTTTTTGTCCACGAACAGCATTTTTGAGATGTCTGATTTTTGCTTTGCGGTGATAGGGTAGGCGTATTCGATAACTTCGGATTTGAATTTTGTTAGCGTTTGGATTTCCTTCAAAAGGTCGTCAATAGTTTTGCCACTTTCAGCCATCAAACCGACAAGCAAAGCGGTGACAACAAGACCGTCTTTTGACAAGATATGTTTTTTAAATGCAACGCCATTTGATTCTCCGCCCAAGAAAGCGTCTGTTTGCTCGAAAAGTTTGCCGATATTTTTAAATCCGACTTTTGCTTCGTAGCAATTATCGCCAAAATAGTTAGCGAGTTTGACTGACAAGTTTGACAGGGCAGAGTTTTTAATAATTCCGCCTTTATAGCCTTTATATTTTGCGAAATAGTAGTATAAAATTGGCAAAACAAAGTTGCAATCCATCACTTTTCCGTGGCTATCAATGATAGAAATTCGGTCGCCATCGCCGTCCAAAGCGACTCCGAAATCAAATTTTTCTTTTTTGAGTTTTTTAACTTGGTCGTCTAGATTTTTTTTGTAAGGAGCAGGCAAAATACCTCTAAAATATGGGTCTTTTTCTGTGTTCATACCTTCATAATTTTTAACACCCATTTTTTTGAACAAATATTCTAGACATTCAGTGGAATTGCCGTTCATAGCGTTATATAAAATTTTGAAATTGCATTTTTTTGTGGCTTTCAAATCGACATATTTTAAAATATTTTCGCAAAAATCTGAGATGTCGCTAATCATTTCAATTTTGCCTTTATTTTTTAACATTTCAAGGTCTTTATTTTCTATGCAAATATCGGCATTTGCCCATTTTTCAATTTGTGAGCAAAATTCGTCGTCAACTTCCTTTGCTGGCTTTTTAAAAATCTTTATTCCGTTATAAAAATAAGGGTTATGGCTTGCTGTTATCATAACTCCAAGGTCAGCAATTTTGGTCATGTATGAAATCACAGGGGAAGGAACTGAATGGTCATACAAATAAACTTTAACGCCAAAAGTTGCGAGTGTTTGTGACACCCAATTTGCGTAAAAATCGCTCATAAATCTGTGGTCATATCCCACTACAACGCTTGGTTTTTTGATTTTTTCTTCTTCAAAATATTTGCTTAACGCGTAGGCAATTTTTTGAACATTTTCTTTTGTGAAATTGTCTCCCATAACGCCGCGAAAGCCGCTTGTTCCAAACTTAATCATAAAAAAACTTCCTTTTTTCAGTTAGTATATTATTTTTTTTGAAATTTTCCAAATTTTTATGGACAAATTGTATAAAATAAATTTTGAAAAATATATGCAAAAAGTTTGACTTTTTTAAAGTTGCATATTAATATATATAAACGAAAGTTATAAATAGGGGAAATTTTGAAAACATTAAAAAATAAAAATATCGTAAGATTGCTTATTTTGATTTCGCTAATTGTTGTGGTTGGCATTTCTTTTATTGTCACAACTGCTGTTTATAAAGGAACTCACACGGGAAGTGGTTCTCTCGTTTTGGATAAAGGTATTTATATCGACATTTCTGATGTTAGTTCGGGCGAACTTTCAAAAAATATGGAAATGCCAATTCAATACTATCCAAACAAGGTTACAAGCGAAGGAAACAGAACTCAGTTTTCTGTTACACCTTCAAGCGAATCTGAATATTACATAGCAAATCCAACAATCACGGCGCAAGATAGTTCACAGGCGTTTTATTTGAGATTGAAATTAAATGCTCAATATTATGTAAACGGAAGTTCAACTCCAACAACTTTTTCAATGAGCGCAAGTGAAAGGAACACTTTGTTCCAGTTATTCGCAACTGATTCTAACTATTCACCAGTCTTGTTTAACGATTGCTTTGCAGCAGACGCTAATGGCGAGTATTATTATTATATCAGCGGTGGATATGGCGTTGCAACTAAAAATAATTTGGCACAAGTAACAAGCGGAATGGAAATAAGTTTGTTCAAAGGCTTTTTAGCAAATGGAACAACACCAGTTTCTGTAATCAATTTTAGAGAATTTGAAAATGTTCCTGAAAATGTAACAAATATAACTTTAAGTTTGGACATTGAACTTGCTATTGAACCTAATAACTGGAATTTACCAGATGTTACACTTTTAACTGAAAATGATGTAACTGTTAGTTTGGTTGATAACGAATATGAAATCACCGCAATCAATACATCTGCAACAACTTATGCTCTTCCAGGTTATTATCAAGGAAATGCAATTACTCGCATTGGTACAACTTCACCATCAGCACTAGATGATGATGCTATTACAGTTTGGTTTGCAAACACAATGACACATGTTGGAGGGTATTCATCTGTAAGCACTTTGCAAAGAATCTATCTTGGTAACAATGTAACAGAAATTTGTGAATGGGCATTCTATGGTTGTAACAATTTATCTGGCAATTTAATTTTGCCAATATCAATAACTAAAATTAATAATGACGCATTTGCAAATTTGGATAGTATTGATAGTTTATTCCCATATTTACCAAATTGTGTATATTTTGGAGCGGGTTCATTTAAAGGAAGTTCTGGATTTAATGGAATTTTATCAGTAACTGGTGAAATTAGCGGCGATACTGTGTTTTCTATGGTTGGAGTCAAAAAAATAAACATTAAATCAGGAACAACTTCATTAGGTGGTGGTAGCACTTTTGATAATATGACAAACCTGAAAGAAATATATATTGATTCAAGTGCAGTTGCTGGTCTTGCAAGTTCAGAATCTGGATTGTTAGAAAATGAAAATTTAACCGATGTTTATATTAAAAACGATTTAACTATTGGTGCGTATTTTACAAGCCATAGCAATTTTGTTGAAACTGAGTCAAATGTTGCTAGATATAGACATTTCGGTAGATCATATCAACTAACATTCAATGGTGGCAATATTGATGGCACTTTGGGCGCAAAATTATGGAATTACGCTGGAAGTGCAGGTTATTCAAGTTCAAATGCAGGAAATAATGGCAAATATTCATTCAGCGGCAAGAATGCGACCACAAAAATAGGCATCAATGGTGTTAATACTTTCTATTTACCAATGCCAATCATCAGTGGCTATACTTTTGACGGCTGGTATACAACCGCTGACGGTGTTGGTGGGGCAAAAGTTGCAACAGCTGACGGCTGGATCGCGAATGTAAGCGGATATACAAGCGAAAACGGCTCTTGGATAAGAGCAAGCGCAACAACTTTGTATGCTCATTATACGAAGAAAGAATACTCAATCAGTTATGATTTTGCTGGTGGATCAAAAGGAACAAATGCCCCAACAAGTTACATTTTTGGAAACACAACAGCAATTTCAAATCCAACTAGGAAAGGATACCTTTTTACAGGTTGGAATATTTCTGTAAGTTTAACTGGAAGGTCATTAGCAACAATCGAAATAAATAGCGGTGTTCAACAATATAGTTCAAGTTATCCAACTGCTGTATATTACGAATTGTTCTATGCTCATAAAGACATATCATATACCGCAGCACTATCTGGCAATCAAATTAGATGGAGAACATACACAACAGCAGGTGCTTTTGGTGGTAATGTATCAACATCATCACAATACGCTCCAACAGATAATATGTATGTCGCATTGTGGTATCATTTAGGTAAAGAAGATAATAATACTATTTATACATATAATTATATAGGTGATAATTTATCAATCGACTCACTTCAAGTTGGTAATTTAACTTTAACTGCAAAATGGAAGCCAATTACATATACAATTCAATATAATGGAAATGGAAATACAAGCGGTTCAACTGCAAGTTCAAGCCATACTTATGATGTGGCTAAAAACTTAACTGCAAACGGCTTTAAGAAAACAGGATATACTTTTAATGGGTGGAATACAAAAGCAGATGGATCTGGCACATCTTATGGCAATGCAGCAAGCGTGACAAACTTAACAGCAACAAATGGTGCAAAAATTACGCTTTACGCTCAGTGGAGAGTGAATGTTCTAACTATAAGATACCACCTAAATGGGGGCACTTCTGTTTCAGGCAATAGTTACTTCAGTTCGGGAAATCCATGTAAAACAGAAAATTGGGGTTATACATCTTCTAGCCAATATGGACTAACAAATTACGACGATACAAAAAGAGTTACTAGAACTGGATACTTAGCAAACACATATTATAATACAAAAGCAAATGGTTCTGGAAATAACCTTGATCATGATTCTTTAACAACAACAAAACAAATTGCAACAGCCGCTGGAGTTCTAACGAACCTTGAAAATGGCGATACAACAATTGATATTTACATGATTTGGACGCCAATAACATATACAATTAAATATGATGGAAATGGAAATACAAGCGGATCAACTGCAAATTCATCACATACTTATGACCAAGCAAGAGCTTTAACAGCAAATGGCTTTGCAAAGACAGGCTATACTTTTGCAGGTTGGGCAACAAGTAAAACAGGTGAAGTTATTTATAGTGACCAAGAAAGTGTAATAAATCTCAGTTCAACACAAAATGACACAATTACTCTATACGCTAAATGGACTCCAAACGAATACACAGTTACTTTTAATGCAAATGGTGGAACAACTTCAACTGCAAGTAAGAAAGTAACTTATGATTCAACATACGGAACTCTTCCAACTCCATCTGCTTATTCAAAAACTGGTTACATAGTAACATTTAATGGTTGGTATACAGCAAAAACTGGTGGAACTCATGTTACTGCATCAACAACGGTTAAAATTACAGGAAATCAAACTTTGTATGCACATTGGATAGAAACGCCTATTACTTATACCATTGTATATAACGGTAATGGTTATACAAATGGTTCAACTGCAAGTTCAACTCATACATATAATTCTGCAAAGACTTTAACTGCAAATGGATTTGGTAAAACAGGTTATACTTTCATTGGTTGGGCAACTTCTGCAACAGGGGCGGTTGTTTATAGTAACCAACAAAGTGTAACTAACCTTAGTTCAACAAATGGCGCAACAATAACACTTTACGCTAAGTGGCAAGCTAAACAATTTACAGTTTCGTTTAACCCAAGTGAAAAAGGTGGATTATTAACTGATGTTGCAAATGGAACTTATTCAGGAAATAACGCAACAATTACATACACAAGTTCTAGCCATCAATATAAATTTGTAAATTCTTCAACGAATGATCCATATGTTACAATAGCATCAACAGTCTATCTGGTTGCAGGAAAGACATATACAATTCACGCGAAGATGCGTAATACAAGTGGCTCAGTAATCTCGGGAAGTATCCAAATCTTCTATGGAATTAATAAAAATTATAGTGAAGCAAATAGTAGAAGGCTTTCTGGTGCTGGAAGCAGTACGACATTCACTGTTTCAACAACTGGAGTATATAATATAAGAATTGATAATGATTTCGGAAAAGATATTGTTATTCATGAGTTCTATATTATAGAAGGTGACTTCACAATATCAAAAACAATAACTTACGATTCTACTTATGGCGAGCTACCAACTCCATTAAGAGAAGGTTATACTTTTGATGGCTGGTATACTTTATCATCAGGTGGAAGCAAAATAACATCATCAACAAAAGTTACTTATACAAATGACCATACTTTATTTGCTCATTGGGTAGAAAATAGTAGCGCATACTTAATGACAGGTTCAAATTGGCAAGCAAAATTAAAAGAGGCAAATTCAAATTATACGCAAGCAAATATTGAATCAATTGAATTTACAAACACTAAACCAACTAGCGGAACAAGAGTCTCGGTCGGTGCAATAAATGCTGATGGAACATCTGCTTATGTTTCAGGAACTAGAAACACATCTGATGTTATCGCTTATGTTACAGCAGGTTCAACATCTGGTAAGTATAAAGTTGTATTCTATAGCAACGCAACAATTTATGCTCCAAAAGATTCAGGTTATTTATTCAGTAGTTCATCTAATTCAAAATTAACAAGTTTGACTTCAATTAAATTTGATAATTTTAGTACAATAAATGTAACTACAATGCGTAGTATGTTTATGGGTTGTTCTGCATTGACCAGCATAAATTTAACAAATTTTAATACCTCAAATGTCACATTAATGTGGTCAATGTTTGAAGGGTGTTCTAAATTAAGTAGTTTGGATTTGAGAAGTTTTAACACAGCAAAAGTAACAGATATGGATAGCATGTTCAAAAATTGCTCTAATTTGAGTAGTATTTACACTTCTTCATTTATTACAACAAATGTTAAATATATGACTGATATGTTTGCAGGTTGTATTTTAACTTCACTTGATTTAAGCAATTTTGATATGTCAAATGTTACCAATGTATCTGGGATGTTGAGTTTATCGACAAATCAATTTAACTTTTATACTTTAATTACACCAAAGAAAATGGCAGGTGCAATTGGGTTACCATTCCATTTCTGTAAGGCAAGTGATTATTCTGGTGATTATGCATCAATTCCAACATCATTAACTTCAACAAAATTATTACCAAAATATGTTCAAGTTTATAGGTATGATGAAGGAACTTGGGAAAAATGTTCACTTTCAACAAGTATAAGTGGGTTTAATCATGGAGATACAATTCAAGTTGCTCGTGGAACTTATATTGACATTTATTTAAATGCAAAAGGATACGCATTGGAACGCTCATGGGTTAGAGCAGTATTCTATGGATTATTATCTAAACCATCTTTAGTTTCTGGACCTAGTGGCGCTTATGCGTCATGGCGTTTTAAAGATGGAGACAATAACAATGTTAATAGTCTTATTGCAAATGAAGATTTATCTTTAGGCATAATTGATGAAAGAACAAATGTTGAAGAAATTGAGCTAGGCGATAGTTCAATGTTTGATATTAATAAAGAAGACGAGATAACGCCAACTTGGGCTACTGCTACTGGAAGATATTATTGCTTATTGGAATGTCAACAGACTGTTGCAATGAAATGTAATGCTACAATAAGAATTAGAGCAGAAAGCAACTTTACATCAATTTATGGATTAGGTGGTAAAGGAAGTCCACTTAGATTACCTTGGTAATTGCTAATAAAATAAGAATTGTAATTAAATTTCTGTATTCAGTAAGCGATAGTTTAAGTAGATATGAAATAAAGTAATTACTATTTCTAGTAAAGACTAAAAATAAAAAGCGAGAGATCGCTTTTTATTTTTTTTGTGTGCAATTTTTTGCGTTTTGCTTGATTAATTTTTGATAATGTTATATCATTGTGGTAACAAGGAGAAAAATTTTGCATTTAACACTTTACAGAAAATATAGACCTCAAACTTTTGACGAAGTTATTGGGCAAGACCATATAACTAAAACACTTTACAATCAAGTTAAAAGCGGAAAAATCGGTCATGCTTATTTGTTTTCGGGCAGTCGCGGAACTGGCAAAACCAGCACTGCGAGAATTTTTGCGCGTGCAATAAATTGTGAAAGCAAAGAAGGTAGTTTACCTTGCTACAAATGTGCAACTTGCAAAGCTCTCGCTGAACCAACAAATTTGGACATTGTTGAAATTGATGCTGCATCAAATAACAGGGTTGACGAAATCAGAGAAATAAGAGATAAAATCAAATTTTTACCTACAAATGGAAAGTATAAAGTTTATATCATTGACGAAGTTCATATGTTAACAGATAGCGCGTTTAATGCACTTTTAAAAACTTTGGAAGAGCCACCTGAGCATGTTGTGTTTATACTTGGAACAACAGAAATTCATAAACTTCCAGCAACAATTTTATCAAGATGTATGAGATTTGATTTTAAACTTGTTTTAACTGCGGAACTTGCAAGTCATTTAAAGAACATTTTCCAAAAAGAAAACATCAGTTATGACGATAAAGCCATTGATGTTATTGTCACAGCTGCGGAAGGCAGTGTGAGAGATATGCTTTCGATAGCCGATAGTATAGTTTCATTTTCAAACGGCAATGTAAGTTATGATAATGCAGTTAAAATTTTAGGAACAAGCGACACACATAAACTTGTTGATTTTGCGGATAAAATCATAACAAAAGATGTCGGTGGAGCGTTTGAAGAGATTAATAAAGTTGTTTTATCGGGCAAAAATATATCAGTTTTTGCAAAAGAAACAACAATTCATTTTAGAAATTTGCTTGTTGCTAAGACTGCGAAGTCTGCAAAAGAAATTTTGAATATGCCGATTGAAGATTTTGAACTTATCAAAGCTCAAAGCGAAAAAGAAAGTGCTGAAAATTTGATGTTTTATATGAAAACTTTCAGCGAAATTGAAGCAGAACTCAAATATTCAATGTCACCAAGGACGCTTGTTGAAGTTGCGACAGTTAAATCAATTGAAGGTCTTGAAGAGTTAAAAAAAAACGAAATTTGAGTAAATCTCAGCCTTTGCCAAGCGCAAAAGTTGTGTGGGGAAAAATTATAACTAGGCTAAGAGAGCAACATTTAGCGGCGTTGCATGTGGCATGTGGAGATATAACAGATGTTGAAATTGAAAAAGACGAACTAATAATTTCCACAAATCAAGAATATTTGCTGTCGATTATTTCAAACGATGAGAATTTGAATGAAATAGTCAATGCAATAAAATATTTGGGGTATAATTTGAAACCAGTGTTCAAATTGGCGGATAAGCCTAGTCAACTTATAGAAGAAGATTTGAAAACATTGCGGGACAATGTTGGGGAATATTTGATAATAAAATAAAAATTTTGGAGGAGTTATGAACGGATATAGAGGCGGATTTGGTGGTGGTTTCGGTGGCGCAAACCTTAACCAACTTATGAAACAAGCACAAAAAATGCAAGAAGATATGTTAAAAGCGAAGGAAGAACTTGAAAATACGGAGTTTTCAGCAAAATCTGGCGGTGGAATGGTTGAAGTTGTTATGCTTGGAAACAAACATATCAAAAAAGTGACAATTAAACCAGAAATTGTTGATCCAAATGATGTTGAAATGCTTGAAGATTTAGTTTTAGCTGCTGTGAACGATTGTGTTAGCCAGATTGAAAAAGAAGAAGATAAAAATTCTCCTTCAATTCCAGGAATGATGTAAAATGGAAAATATAGATCCTATTGAAAGGCTTGTTGCGGCTTTTAGGTCTTTGCCAGGAGTTGGTTTGAAGACAGCGGAGCGCTATGCTTATTCAATTATTAAAAAAGACGAAGAAAACGCAAAAGAATTTGCTGACGCAATTATCAATGCTAAGTTAAAAGTTAAATATTGCAAAGAGTGTGGGAATTATACAGATAGTGAAATTTGTTCAATCTGTGCCAAACGCAACCCAGACATTATTTGTGTTGTAAAAGAGCCAAAAGATGTTGCAGCGATGGAGAAAGTTAAGTCGTTTAATGGCGTTTATCATGTTTTGCATGGAACGATAAATCCGCTTGAAAATCGCGGACCAAACGATATTCGAATTAAAGAACTTTTAGAAAGAGTGAACAGGCTAAAAACAAAAGAAGTTATAATGGCGACAAATCCTGATGTTGAAGGGGAAGCAACAGCACTCTATATTGCAAGGCTTTTAAAACCTCTTGGAATTAAGGTTACAAGGCTTGCTCAGGGCATTAGTATGGGTTCTGAACTTGAATATGCGGACGAAGTTACATTGACAAAAGCGTTAGAAAAAAGAAGTGAGATTTAAAAATGCAGGTTATTGAAAATATCAAACAAAAATTGCAAGATACATTTGAAAAATTGGGTTATCCGGTGGAATATTTGACCCTTTCTTTTTCTGACAGACCTGAACTTTGTGATTTTCAAAGCAATAGTGCGTTTGCGCTTGCAAAAGTGCTAAGAAACGCGCCAATAAAAATTGCCGAAAGCATTGCAAATGAACTTAGTGATAATAACTTAAAAGTAGAAGTTTGCAATCCGGGCTTTATTAATATTTCTTTAACAGAAAATTACCTATCTGAAATTTTAAAAGAATATGCTGGCTCTGAAAAATTGCTTGTAAAAACTCATGAAAAGCCTAAAACAATAGTTGTTGATTATGGCGGACCAAATGTTGCGAAACCACTTCATGTTGGGCATTTAAGAAGTGCAATTTTGGGCGAAACAGTTAAAAGAATTGCCAAATTTATGGGTGATAAAGTGATTTCTGATGTCCATTTGGGCGATTGGGGCTTGCAAATGGGGCTTACGATTGCTGGACTTGAAGAAGAATTTGATTTGAGTTATTATTTTAATAATCAGGGTGAAAAACCAAACATTACAATGGACGACTTGAACAGAATTTACCCTGCGGCGAGCGCTCGTTCAAAAATTGATGAAGATTTTAAGAAATATGCTCAAAATATCACCGCAAAATTGCAAAATAAAGACAAAATCTATTATGCAATTTGGAAAGAGATTCGCGGTATTTCTGTTGATGCAATTAAAGCAGAATATAAAAAATTAAATGTTTCATTTGACTTATTTAATGGTGAAAGCGACAGCCAAGATTATGTTCCAAAAGTATTTGAAATATTGAATGAAAAACACCTTATTGAAAAGAGCGAAGGGGCTGAAATTGTAAATGTTGCTCGCGAAGACGATAACGCACCAATTCCACCAGTAATTGTCCGTTCATCAGCAGGTGCTGGCTTGTATGCTACAACAGATTTAGCAACAATAATTGAGCGTGTTGAAGACTATGACCCAGACGAAATTTGGTATACAACAGACAATCGTCAGTGCATGCACTTTAATCAAGTTTTCAGAGTTTGTAAACTTGCTGGAATTGGCGGAGAGAAGTTAAAACTTGTTCATTTTCCATTCGGAACAGTAAATGGCACAGATGGCAAACCTTTCAAAACGCGTAGTGGCGGCACAATGCATCTTTCTGAATTGATTCAGTTGGTTACTGATGCAAGTGACAAAAAACTTGTTGAAAATACAGGTAAAAGCGATAAAAAACTTGCCGAAATGATTGGTGTTTCTGCCTTAAAATTTGGTGATATGATAAATTTCAGAACAAAAGATTATGTTCTTGATATTGATAAATTTTGCTCATTTGACGGCAAAACAGGGCCATATTTGTTGTATTCGCTTGTAAGAATCAACTCAATTTTGCAAAAAGCAGGTAAATTTGAACAGAAATTTGCAGTTAACGATGAAACTTCAAAAAATATTTTGCTTTGCTTGATGAAATTGTCTGTTGAAATTGAAAACGGCTATGAAGATAAGTCTGCAAGCGGAATTTGCCAAGCTGCATATAATTTGGCAAGCAGTTTTAGCACTCTTTATTCGAACGAAAAAATACTTTCACAAACTGATGTTGAACGAAAAAATGAACTTTTAACGCTGATTATGGTTATTCAAAAGGCTTTAACAGTTGTTTGCGACTTGCTCGCTCTTGATATTCCTGAAAAGATGTAAAAATCTCTTAAATTTTAAGAGATTTTTTTAATTTGGGTATTGATATATAATAAAAAATGTGTTATATTATAATCAATTATGAAAAAGAAAACTGCTTTTATTAGTTGTTTTGTGTTAGTTGCGATGTTAATCGTAAGTTTTTTTTGTGCAAGTTATAATAATATTGGAACTATTCAAGCGGAAATCAAAGGTAAGGAAATTACAAAATATGTTTTGACGGGCTACCAAGATTATTATCCTTATCACTATTTTGATAGTTTAATTGGTGCTACTTATTCCAAAAAAATTGAATATATAAATGAAAATGGTGAGTTAGTTTCAGATTTTAGAGCGATTTTGGCCAATAACGACAACTATTTCGGCTCTGATTATTGCAAAGGTGAAGCGTCAATATATTTGGCTGGTGAAATGGAAACACTTGCAGGAACAGGTCATTATTATGCGTATGCAAGTGCAGGTCTTCTTGCGTTTGAAAATAAAGACAAATCCAAACTTTTGATTTCACTTTCAAACGGCGGAGTGACATCAACTGCGAAGTCAGACAAAGTTCACTCGGGTGGAAAATATGCACCGGACTGGGTGAAAACTGGAAAAGTCTTTTTAACAAGCAAAAATGATGTTTTAAAATTCCAATTTTCAACACTTGAAAAATCAACAGCTTGGATTCCAGCAGATTTTGCGATTTTTGAACCAACAATTAACTATGGAATTGAAATTGATAAAATTACAACCGAAACAAAAGGTTCAACTGTTTCAAACGGCTCATTAATTAAACTTGAAGCGAGCCACTTTTTGTCAAAATTATCTGGCGAAAGTTTGATTAGGTATTATCAAAATATTCATGAAATTGAATGGGAAATTGTTTCTGGTGCTGAAAATGGTCAAATTTTGGGCAATTATTTAAGTGTTAGCGGCAAAAGCGGCAAAATTGTTGTTAGACCAAAATGCTTAAAAACAACTGACGGAACTGACTATATCTATGGCAACTCAATCACTTTTGAAATCAACTCATCAACTGTTGCTGTAAGTGCGAAATCAAACTTTGATGAAGGCGTAAAAGTCTCAGGAACAGGCAATTATAATCAAAATAGAAATGTTGTTTTATTCCTTGAAATTTTAGATGGCTATTCACTTTTGAGAGTTGAAGATGAAACAGGCGCACAACTTTCATACAATGTTACATCTTCTGGGAAATATAGAGTTGTAACTCGTGTTACAAATCAATCTAAAAATTTGAATATTATTTTGAAAAAGACAATTTCGGTCACAAACATCATTGTCAAAGATAAAGTTTACGACAAAACCGATTCGGCAGAAATTGACCAAATTATTTTTGATGGCGGAGATTTAAAACACGGCGTAACCGTTGAATTAAGCGATTTAACTGTTAAGTTTTCAAGTTCTTTGCCTGGCGAAAATATTAAAATTTCAATTTCGGGCTCATTAAAATTATCTGGCGAAAATGCCTATATGTATGAACTTGTTGGCAATTTGCCAAGTGTAACAGCTAACATTTTAAAAAGAAATATTGTTGTGCGTGCGCATGACCAAGCGATTGAATATGGCAACACAATTCCTTCATTAAGTTACGATATTGAAGGGGATATGCTTGCAGGCGAAGCACTTATCGGCGAATTGCAAGTTGTATGCAATGGTTCAATCGGAACATATAAAATTTCGATAGGAACGCTTTCAAATTCGCATTATAATATAGAATTCGTTGAAGGAACTTTAACAATTTCAAAACGAAAAATTGAAGTTACAAGCATTTATATTGACAATAAAACTTATGATAAAGTTTCAGAACTTGATTTATCAAAATTGCACTACACAATGACGGGTTCATTCTTGAAATCACATAACATTTCTTTGAATATAAGCGGAATTTATTCAAGTTTGAATGCAGGGGAATGTAATGTTGAGTTGTCGGCAAGTTTAAATGGCTCAGATGTTCAATACTATGAGTTGATTATGGAATCAACAACCATAAGTGCAGTTATTGAAGCGAGAGGATTGACAATAAATGCAATAACTGCAACAAAAGTTTATGGTGACACCGATCCAACTTTTGAATATAACTATAAAAATTCAGATTTACTTAGTGGCGACAGTATTACAGGTTCAATTTCAAGAACATCTGGCGAAGATGTTGGCGAATATACCATCACACAAGGCACACTTAGCGCGGCGAACTATAATATTGTGTTTAACTCAGCAAAATTTGTTATCACGCAGCGTGAAATCTCAATTTCAGCCGATGCTAAAAGCAAAATTTATGGCAATAACGACCCACAACTTACATATTCATTAACAAACGGAACAATCGTAAATAATGATGATTTAGGCTTGACATTAACTCGTGTAAGCGGGGAGAGAATTGGCTCGTATGCTATCAAAATTGCAAGTCAAATTAACCAAAATTATAAAATATATTTCACATCTTCAAATCTTGTGATTACGCAAAGAGAGTTAAATATCAGCGTAGTTGCAAACAATAAAAAATATGATGGCTTGCTTGATGCCGAAGTTGAAATTTATATCAATAATGACATCGCAGCGGATAACATATCTCTGCTTTTAACTGCAAAATTTGCAAATAAAAATGTTGGCTATTGGGTAGTTAATTACTACACAACAAATAATTCATTAGTTACAGAATTTACTTCTTCATTACTGAAAGGACAAAACATTGATTGCTACAAAGTTAATTTCTCAGTAACTGAAAGAGCAAATATTGATAAGCGTAAAGTAAATGTGACAATCGAAAACAAATATTTAAGTAAAATATTTGGCGAAGTTAACGCAGGTTTAATTTTTGATGTCGAAAATATTGTAGAAGGCGAAAGTTTGATAGGAACTCTTGCTCGTGAAGAAGGAGAAAATGTTGGTTTCTACAACATTTTGAAAAACACTTTGACAGAAGCAAACAATCCTAACTATCAAATTGAATATGATTTTGATTTTACCTTCCAAATATTGAAAAGAGACCTCGTTATTGTTGTTGACGATAAAACTATCGAATTTGGTGAAGATGAAGGCATAATTGAGTATTATTTATCTTCTAGCACGCCATTGCCATTGGGCGTAGAGTTAAATAACATTTTAACTGGCGCTCCAACAAGAGAAAGCGGAAAAGATGTTGGTATTTACAACTATTTAATCGGAACTTTGGCATTAATTGGCGACAGCGAAAACAATTACAATTTGATTTTCAATGGCGGCAAATTGACAATTTACACAAAAACTTTGACAATTCAAATCAACGATATTGAAAAAGTTTATGGTTCAACAGATCCTGAATTTACATATACTATTCTTGGTAAATCAGGACTTGTTTTGAATATTCAATTTGTTAGACAAGTTGGTGAAAATGTTGGTGAATATAAAATTACAGGCATTTTGGATGACGATAACTACAATGTTGTGATTAACCCAGGCAAGTTGACAATTACTCCAGCAGAAATCACGATCAGAGCAAACTCAATCTTGAAAATTTATGGTGATGCTGACCCTGTTTTAACTTATTATTTGTCAAACGGCATGCTTAAATTTGACGATAGATTGGAAGATGTTTTAACAGGTGAACTTGTTAGAGATTTAGGCAATTCTGTTGGTGTTTATTCAATCAAAATTGGCTCATTAAAGGCAAATAGTAACTATTCATTAAAGTTTTTGGGCAGCGATTTTGAAATTGTTGCAAAAGATTTGTATATAACAGCGAATAAAATTGTTAAATATTATGATGAAACAAATGAACCAGAACTTACATATCAAGTTAGTGGCTTGCTTGCTGGTGATGAAATTATTGGTAGTTTAACGCGAGTGAGCGGCTCAATGCCAGGTGAATATGATATTGAAATCGGCACATTATCTGCCGAAAATTATAATATTGTTTTCACAAGTGCAAAGTTTGTTATTCAAAAGCGTAAAATAACAATCAAAATTAACCCAGTTTCTAAAATATTTGATGGAACAGACAGTGCGGAATTGACTTATTCGCTCAGCGGAAATATTTTGCAAGGCAGCGAACCGGTTGTGACATTGTTTAAAGAAAGCGGTGTGAATGTCGGTAAATACTTGATTAATGCACGCGTTGAAGGTGATATTTACGATGTTGAAATCATCACAAATTATTTTGAGATATTAAAGCGTGATGTAACAATCAGAGCGGACAATTTTGAAATTGTTTATGGCGAAGAAATTCCAACTTTGACATATCGAGTTGAAGGCGACATTGAAAATAGTGAACTTCAAATCTCGCTTTATAGAACTCAAAGTAAAGCGGCAGGAGAATATACAATTTATTCTTCAATACTGCATTCAGATAACTACAATATCGTTTATGTTGAAGGAAAATTGACAATTAAAAAACTCAAATTGGTTATCAAGACGGGCAATTTTGTTAAGGTTTATGGCTCTGCCGACCCAATATTTGATTATGAAATCATAGAAGGTTCAATAGTTGACCACGATATTTTGAATGGTGCAATTATTAGAGAACTTGGAGAAAATGTAGGAACATATAAATTGATTTGCGAACTTGAAAATCCAAACTATGAAATTGACTTTTTAAGTGCAAGTTTATCAATTACAAGAAAAGAATTGACAATTGTAACATCTGTTATGGACAAGGTGTTTGACGGCACAGATATTGCATATTTGAGAACTCCAACACTTGCTGGTGTAATCAATGGTGACGATGTTTATTTCGATTATGAAAGAGATAAAGTTGCTAGATTTATTCAATCTGCTGTTGGTGACAACATTGCTGTAGTTGTTTATGGTGGAAAACTTAGTGGTGCAGATTGCGGAAATTATTATTTGACTTATCCAACTAATTTGACTGCAAACATAACAAATTCGATTGTTGAAGCAGCAGACCAAAAAGTTGCTAACGAACTTTTTATAAAAGCGTCAAATTCAAACACGCTTTTAAAACAAGGTTCAACATTGTTTGCATCTGAATACAAGGTAACAGACGCAGAAAAATCTGATTTTGGCAATTCAAAGAGCATTGTTGGAGCATATAATTTGTCACTTAAAGTTGGCAATCAAGATGTGCCAGAATCGGGCAAAGTTACAGTTAATATAAAGCCATATTCAAATGGTTTAAACAATGTTCAAGTTTTCCGTTTAAATTCGGACGGAACAAAAACACTTTTGAATGCAACTTACGAAGATGGCGTTATAAAATTTGAAACAGACGAAATGGGTACTTTTATCGTTGTTGCTGATAACGATAATTGGTTAAACATCACATTGATTGTTTCAGCGTCAGTTTTGCTCTTAACAATCGTTGGTTTTGTAATTAGTAAAAAAAGAAAAAAGAAAAAAGCATAAAACACTTGCTTTTTCTTTTTTTTTGTGTTATATTTGTAAAGCAAAAGGGCTTTACACATGGAAGAACTTAAAAAAACTGTTATGTTTGGAGATTTGTTTGAACTTTATGGCAAACTTTTGTCGCCATCACAACAGCAAGTTGCCAATTTGTATTTTAATGACGATTTAACATTGTCAGAAATTGCTGAAATAGTCAATGTGTCTAGGCAAGCAATATTTGATAGTCTTAAAAAATCAGAAAAAAAACTTTTGGAAATTGAAAGTAAAGTCGGAGCGCTGAAAATAATATCAGAATTAAAAAAGGGGTAAATCTTGGCTATATTTGAAAGTCTAAGCGAAAAATTAAATCATGCTTTTTCAAAAATAATTCATCGCGGAAAGTTGACAGAACTTGAAATAAAAGATGCAATGAGAGAAGTCAAAATTGCTCTTTTAGAAGCCGATGTAAACTATTTGGTTGTGAAAAAATTCATTGCTAGCGTGTCCGAAAAGGCAGTTGGCGATGAAGTTATGAAAAGTTTAACACCAGCACAGCAAGTTATCAAAATTGTCAACGAAGAGTTGACAGCATTGATGGGCAGCACAAATCAAAAACTTAATGTTGCTTCAAAACCACCAACAGTCATTATGATGTGCGGTTTGCAAGGTGCGGGAAAAACAACAATGTGCGCCAAACTTGCATATCACTTGAAAAAGTCTGGCAAAAGGCCGCTTTTGGTTGCTTGTGATATTTATAGGCCAGCCGCAATTAATCAGTTGCAAGTGGTTGGAAAACAAGCAGGTGCAGAAGTTTTTGAACGCGGAACAGCAAATCCAGTTAAAACATCAAAAGAAGCCATTGCTTATGCCATTAAACAAGGTTTTGACACTATTATTATTGACACAGCAGGCCGTTTGCACATCAATGAAGAATTGATGAAAGAACTTGAAAATATCAAGAAAGAAACGCAGCCAACAGAAATTTTGCTCACTGTTGACGCAATGACTGGTCAAGACGCTGTAACTGTTGCAGAAGAATTCAATAATAAGTTAGACATCACTGGCGTGATTTTAACCAAATTAGATGGAGACACTCGTGGCGGTGCAGCATTGTCAATTAGGTCAATCACTGGTAAGCCAATCAAATTCTGCGGCGTTGGAGAAAAAATCGGCGATTTAGAGCCATTTTATCCAGACAGAATAGCAAGCCGTATTTTGGGCATGGGCGATGTTTTAACATTGATTGAACGCGCACAAGAAGCGGTTAGCGAAGAGCAAGCAAAAGAACTTGAAAAGAAATTTAGACAAAATAGTTTTAACTTTGAAGACTATCTTGTTCAAATGGAAAATCTCAAAAAAATGGGCAATATGAAAGACCTTCTCGCTATGATTCCAGGTCTTGGCTCAAAACTTAAATCAATGCCAGACATTGACGAAAATGTTTTGAAGAAAAACAAAGCCATTATTCAGTCAATGACTGTTAAAGAGCGTAGAAATCCTGAAATTTTGAAAGCCAGCCATAAAAAGAGAATTGCTCAGGGCAGTGGAACAGGCATTCAAGATGTTAACGCACTTTTGAAACAAATGGAACAATCAAAAGAACTTTTAAAACAAATGAAAAACAAAAAAGGATTTAGATTTTAATAGGTATTTCGCAGAATATGCTTAATATATAAATTTTATAGGAGGAAAGTATGTCAGTTAAAATTCGTTTAACAAGAAAAGGAGATAAAAAATCACCTTTTTACAGAGTTGTAGTTGCAGATTCTAGGTCACCAAGAGATGGTAGATTTATCGACATCATCGGAACTTACAATCCATTAACAAACCCTGCTGAAATCAAAATTGATGCTGATAAGGCAAACAAATGGTTGTCAAACGGCGCTGTTCCAACAGAAACAGCAAAATCACTTTTGGTTAAATCTGGAATTATTGAAAATAAATAGTAGGTGAGTTATATGAAAGAAATTGTTGAATATATAGCAAAAAGCCTTGCAGATTATCCAGATGAAGTGGAAGTTTCAGTTGAAGCCGAAGGCTCAACTGATGTTGTTCACATCAGAGTTCTCCCAGAAGATATGGGAAAAGTGATTGGCAAAGGCGGAAAAATCGCAACAAGCATAAGAACAATCGTCAAATCTTTGGCACAAAAGCAAAACAGACGCATTGTTGTTAAAATTGAAGAAAAATAAGCCCACTAAGTGGCAGTTTTGTGTGCAAAATAAACAAATTTAAAATCAACCGGATACAAAATTGGGTTGATTTTTGTTTTTATGAGAAAGTGCCTTGATTTTCAACTTCGTTACGAATTGTTTCAAGAGCTTTTGTTTCCAATCGCGAGATATATGAGCGTGAAATGCCAAGTTTTTGAGCGACTTCGCGTTGAGGCAGGGCAGGACAACCTTCCAAGCCATAGCGATATTTTATAATCTCATATTCACGCTCCGGCAAAACTTTTTTTATGAGAGTTGACATTTTTTCAGTTAAAATATTGCTTTCAACAACATCTTCCACTTCGCCTTCTATCGTTGGAATTATGTCCATGAGTTCAATATCGTTGCCGTCTTTGTCTTCGCCTAAACATTCTTGCAAAGACATAGTTTGTTTATGTTTTTTATTGACGCGAATAAGCATCAAAATCTCGTTTTCAATACATCTTGCGGCGTAGGTTGACAATTGCGTTCCTTTGCCGTATTCAAAGGAATTTATGGCCTTTATCAGCCCGATAGAGCCCACTGAAATTAGATCGTCTGCTTCGCCAGCGCCAGAATATTTTTTTACAATATGTGCAACTAAGCGCAAATTGTGGCTGATTAAAATATCTTTTGCCTTTTTATCGCCAGCCTTAAAGGCTTCAAAGTATTTTTTTTCATCTTCTGGCGAAAGCGGTTTTGGAAAGCCAGATGCTGTGTTGACAAAAGATGAAAAGAGCAAAATCTTGTGCATAAAAGAGATAAAATTTTCAAAAATCATACAAACTCCACATTCTTTTTTGTAAAATTTATCGTTGCTATTAAAACAACTTAAAAATAACAAATTAGGAAAACGGCATTCTCCATATTGCTTTTTTGTATTTATATGTTTTAACTTGTCGAAATTTGACTGATTGTGAAAAATTTTTGTGCTGCTAAATACAAAATTTGTTGAATGTTGACGAAATTTATTGTAAATATATTTTTAAATAATTGCTAAAATATTATGAAAACTTGGTGTTATTTTTTTACAAAAATGCTAAACTATGCTAAAATATTTTTATAGGGAAGAAAATATGGTTAATGAAAAAAATATAATAATTGTTGGTTTGTCTAACGAATTCGTGAAATTCGGAGCAAATCTTTTGGCGGAGAAATTGGGATACTACAACTTAGATGTTGATAGTATGCTTGAATACACGCTAATGGATAGAATCAAAATGAAGCAGGTTTGCGGCGTCAAATATTTGGACGAGCAAGAAAAGAAAGTTATAAAAAGTTTGAACGACTACGAAAAAACGGTGATGTCTATTAAACTGGACACTTTTGCTGCGAATATTAAAAGTTTGCAAGATAATAACATGCTTGTCTATCTTTCATTCAATAAAAAGCAGGTTAAAGATTTAAATAAACTTTTGACAAACGAATTTAAGACAGAAATCACTCTTAACGATTTATTATTTCAAGAACATGATAAATATTTGAAAAAAAATTGTGATATTATTTTGAAATGTGATATAAATAATATTGAAGAAAGTTTTAACGAATTGATAGAAAAAATTAAATAAACTTTGGGAGTTTGTTGTGAAAATTGATAACAAAAGTATAAATGTCGCTAGATGTGTCGCCAGCGAGACTATTTCTAATGCAAATTCAGGTCATACAGGAGTGGCTCTTAGTGCCGCGACTATTTTATATTCGCTTTTTAAAGACCACTATGTGTTTAGCACAAATGACAATCTGTTTTTGAATAGGGACAGGTTTATTTTGTCGGCTGGGCACGCGTCTGCTTTGTATTATACTCTTGAAAATATGTTCGGCTACGATATTACCATTGAAGATTTGATGGATTATAGAAAGTATGACAGCAAAACCCCAGGTCACCCAGAATTTGGCAGCACACCAGGTGTTGAAGCAACAACCGGGCCGCTTGGACAGGGCATTGCAAACGGCGTGGGTATGGCTATTGCTGAAACCATGCTTGCTGAGCGTTTTAATGTGCTTGACGACCCAATCTTTTCAAACTATACCTATGTCTTTGCTGGAGATGGTTGTTTTATGGAAGGCGTGGCGCTCGAAGCAATCAGCCTTGCAGGCACTCTCAAACTCAATAAATTGATTGTTTTATACGACTGCAACAGCATGACAATGGACGGCAAACTCGGCGATGTCAACGCAGAAGATGTAGCAAGAAAATTTATCGCTCAAAATTGGAATGTTATCTATGTCAAAAATGGTAACAACTACAAAGCCGTAACAAAAGCAATCGGAAAAGCAAAACAATCGAAAGATAAACCTACAATCGTCATTTTTAAAACCATTTTAGGCTATGGAAGCGACTATGCAAACAATCCAATCATTCACGGAATGGCTCTTAAAAGCGACGAAGTAACTTTCTTGCGTCAAAGGTTGTTCTTGGAAGGCAAAGCCTTTGAAATTCCAGAAGATGTCAAAAAACATTGTATTCAAAGCAAAATAAGAAACGAAAAAATCGAAATGGATTGGCGCAAAAAGGTCAATTTGTATTCAAAAACAAATCCAGAACTTTATAAAAAGTTGGCAGTCTTTATTGACAGTAAATATTATGATGTTGAAAAACTGGTCGGCACAAAGATTAAAGATAAAAAAATCAGCGGTAGAAACGCTAATTCAATAATTTTAAACTTGCTCGCAGATAAATATCCAAATATCGTTGGCGGAACGGCCGATGTCGCTTGCTCAACAAGAGCATATATCGGCGATGATGACGATTATAGCACAACAAATCGTAGGGGCAGAAACATCAAATTCGGTATAAGAGAACACGCAATGGCTGCTATCGCGAACGGAATTAGTTTGTATGCAGGGCTTAAAGTGTTTGTTTCAACCTTTTTATCGTTCTCAAATTACATGATTCCAGCAATCAGGCTCAGTGCAATGATGAAACAGCCAGTTTTGTATATCTTCACGCACGACAGCATTATGGTCGGCGAAGATGGCCCAACTCATCAACCAGTTGAACAATTAGCACAACTAAGGGCAATTCCTGATGTAAATGTTTGCAGACCATGTGACTCTCACGAACTCACAGCCTGCTATAATATCGCGCTCAACTCAACTTTACCAACTTGTTTGGTGCTTTCAAGGCAAGATTTAACCGAACAAAAAATCGAGCCAACAAAGGCAATGAAGGGCGGTTATGTTTTGGAAAAAGACAGCGGCAAGCCACAATTTGTGCTTTATGCCACTGGCAGCGAAGTTGAACTCGCAATGGGCGTGAAAAGAGAATTTAACAAACTTGGCGTGAAATGTGCAGTTGTTTCATTCCCTTGCATTGAAGAATTTGAAAGGCAAACTGAAAGTTATAAGAACTCAACCCTTATGAAAGAGTGTAAATATCGCTTTGCGATTGAAGCATCATCAGACAATGTTTGGTATAAGTATGTCGGCAATGACGGCAAAGTGATAAACATCACAAAATTTGGTAAAAGCGGCAAGGGCAGCGATGTCTATAAACGCTATGGCTTCTCAGTTGCAAATATCAAAAAAGAAATCATGAAAACAGCAAAAATCAACATTTAAGGCAATTTTATAATTGCCTTATTTTTACTTTCGGCATAATCGTAAGCAATTCTCGTCATGCTATGATAGTTTTTTGTGGCAAGAAA
Source organism: uncultured Bacillota bacterium (assembly GCA_900551705.1). GTDB lineage: Bacteria > Bacillota > Clostridia > Christensenellales > UBA1242 > UMGS687. The sequence continues at coordinate 26,836 of URWY01000003.1, forward strand.
AAAGTAACAATAGTCACATTCGTCAATAATTGAAAGTTTTTTATATAAATCACTATAAAACATGAATTCTTGCGGCGTGTTATTAATAAAAATGTTTGCAAAATTGAAAATTTCTTGCGGGGTTAACATAACGAACTCGCGTTTTTTATATTTTTCGTGCATATTAAAGTTGTAAATTTTTATTTGTGGATATTTACTTTGCAAATCAACCAAAACTTGCTTGGCAAATTGGCAAAAATCATTTTGCCTACCTTCAAAAAAATGCACCACATTATATTTGACAATCAATTCTTCAAAGTCTGAAAACACCAATTTTCTTAGCCTTGAAGTATAAATAAATTTATCGTGACCGTAAATCACGCATGAATTTTCTTCCATTTTCCGATACCTCGTAATAAATATACCTTTTTTTCATACAAAATGTCAACTATTTACGGTTGTATCGTAAGTATAAATATTTAAATTTTTAATAAAATAATTACGGAATATCGTAATATGAAATTAACAATAGATGAAGCAATTAGATTAAGAATAAAAGAATTGGTTAAAGAAAAAGGTCTTTCTGTAACTGGTTTATGTTTAAATTCCAATCTTACGCCATCAACTGTATTTGACTTTTTATATGGTAAAAGCAATAATCCTAAAATTATTACAATTAAAAAATTATGTGTAGGGGCTGGAATAACATTGCAAGAGTTCTTTGATAGAGATTATTTCAACTCAGACGAAGATGTTTATAATTAATTAAAAAATAAATGTATAATATTCGTAAAAGTGCATAACATAATAGTGTAAAGAAAAATCTTCCGTGATAATCGGAAAAGAGTTCTTTACTCAGGCAAAACCACACTGTTATCTAGGTGTGGTTTTTTGCATAAAAAAAGGGCAGTGGTAAAGCCCTTAATTGTTAGGTATTTTCGGCGTTTTAGTCGTTTGGTGTGTCAAAGAAAACATACATATTTATAAGTTGTGCGGCACACATAATGAAGTCCATATATCTCTTTTTAACATCGGTGTTTTTATTAATTTCTGTGAAAATTTCGCCTTTAACAAGTTTGAAATCGTATAATTTCAAAATGTCATTAATACATTTTTTAACATCAAGTGATGTGAGTTCATAAAGGTCGTTCATGTATCTTAAAATTTGTTTGTTATCGCAAAGTTTGATACAGTTTTCGTCCCTTTTAATGAATAATTGCAATGTAAAACTTTCGTTTAAAACTGCGTTTGTTTCGATTCTGTATAAATCGTCGTTGATTTTATAAATTTTGTTGCCTGTCATGATTATATTTAAGATATTTTTCATATTTCCTTCCTTCTCCTATTTGCCAAGATTCATATTCGTCACGGCTGTCATCAAAGCCATAGCGTTTTCTATGTGGTTTTTCTTCTGTTGTTTCAAGTTTTGTTATTTCTTCTGATTTTGTTTCAGTTTTGACTGGTTTAACTGCTTCAACTTGCTCTTTTGGTTTGTCTTTATCTCTTATATAGTCGATATTTTCTTTGATTTTATAGAATGGTAGGCGAGTGAAGTGTGGTTTGATTGTCAAATCTGTCTTTTTCAATGTATCGAGCGTTTGTTCTTCGAGTTTTTGGCAATATTCGTAGAAATCGCCGAGTGACTCGTTTTCTTCGCATTCTCTGATGCAAGAGATGTTTAAGTAACTTATGTTCTTTTCAAGTAAATCATCGCAAGTTTTGATTGCATTTTCTTTTGCTGCGTCCAATCTCATGGCTTTTTTATAGAACATTGCTTGAATTGGATTGCCGCCAGTTTGTGTCATTAGGTTATTATAGTGATATTTCATAACGACATCTGAATATCTGTGTTGATGTGCTTGCCCAGCAGGGATATATCTTTTGCTTGTGTCAGGTTGCAAGAGTTTGCCGTCTGAGTCTAAGAAAGCGTTGGTGTGTTCTTGGCCGCTTGTGTCTATTCTTTGCAAAGTGATGAATTTTTCGCCTTTCAACCTTGTTGCATAAGATGATTTAAAGAATGTGTCGTTTTTCCAATCGTATTTTGTGATTATGAGAGTTGAAGGGACATAGCCATATTTTGATTTTCCGATTAAGTGGAACAATGTTTGCGTGTGGACATAGTCGCCGTTGTCGGCTGCTTCTTTGATAACGCGTTTTTCAATTTTATAGATGTATTTTCTGCATTTTAAAAGGTCTTCTGCTGTTTCTTGTTCTATAAAGATTGCCGTTTCTTGCAATTTTAAAATATCTTCTGGAACAGAAGGCAAGTCTGACATTTTTGTGCTTGGTAAAATTTTATATTCATAGTTAGGGTCAAAACCCAAAAGTGAAACGGTTGCCGTGGAAAGGGCATTGGTCACTTTTTCGAGAACCTCAGGCGTAAGTTCCTTAAATTTTGTGGATTTTTTCTTTTTTTGACCCATAAAACACCTCAATTCTTTTGTATCAATTTCATAATATTCTATTTTTGTCGAAATGTCAATACCAATTTGTCAATTTAGCCAGAAATATTTTGATTAAAACACTTTACAAATAGTTCTTTATATGATATTATACGAATGTACTTCATGCAAGGTTTGCCGAGTTGTTACCTCTGACGGTTTGCTTTGTTTGAAGCGTATTTTTATAGGAGGTAGAAAATGGATAAAAAAACTAAACAAGAGATTATCGCTAAATATCGTTTAAGTGATGCTGACACTGGCTCAACACAAGTTCAAATTGCTTTGTTGACACACAGAATTAACCACTTAACAGAACACTTAAAACAAAACCACAAAGATAATCATTCAAGACGCGGTCTTTTACAATTAGTTGGACAAAGAAAAGGTCTTTTGAAGTATTTAGAAAGCAAAGATATCAATGCATATCGTGAACTTAAAAAATCTCTCGGAATTAGATAATTTCGAGTTTTTTGTGTTTTTTAAAGCCCAATCAAGGGCAACATTTTTAGAGGTAAACAGGCGCATTTTTGCGTAAATTTATAAAGGAGTTTATATGAGTAATAAAGATGCTCAAATCTTTGAAATTGAGATTGGTGGCAGAAAAGTTACATTTGAAACTGGCAAGTTTTGTGAACAATCTAGCGGCTCATGCCTTGTTAGATGCGGCGAAACAGCAGTTTTGGTTAATGTTAACATGAGCGAACAACCAAGACCTGGCATTGATTTCTTCCCACTCAGCGTAGATTTTGAAGAAAAAATGTATTCAGTTGGTAAAATCCCAGGCGGATTTAAAAAGCGTGAAGGCAGGGCAAGCGATAAGGCTATTTTAACATCAAGATTGATTGATAGACCACTTCGTCCACTTTTCCCAAAAGGCTTTTTCAACGATGTAACAGTTGTTGCAACAGCATTATCTGTTGAACCAGATGTTATGCCAGAAGTTTTGGCAATGCTTGGTTCATCATTTGCTCTTTCAATATCAGACATTCCATTTATGGGACCAACTGGTTCAGTTTGCGTTGGACTTGTTGATGGGCAATACATCATCAACCCAAATCAAGAACAAAGAGAAAAGAGTTTGATGCACCTTATGCTTTCAGGAACTGATGAAGCAGTTTTGATGGTTGAAGCAGGTGCAAAAGAAGTGACAGAAAAACAAATGCTTGACGCTATTATGTTTGGTCACGAAGAAATTAAGAAAATCGTTGCTTTCCAAAAGAAAGTTAAAGAACAAATTGGTAAACCAGTAAACGACAAAATCGCTTACAATGTGGTAGACCCACAAGTTGATGCAGATGTTAGAGAATTTGCAACACCTTTGATTGTTAAAGCATTAGACGAGTTTGATAGACAAGTTCGTCAAGCAAATCAAGACAAAGCAAACGAAGAAATCCACGAACATTTTGCAGAAATATATCCAGAACAAACAAAAATGATTGACGATGTTATTTACAAAATAACAAAGGAAACAGTTCGTTCTAAAATCTTGAATGATGGCGTAAGACCAGACGGCAGAAAATTGACAGAAATCAGACCTATTTGGTGTGAAACTGGCGTTCTTCCAAGAGTTCATGGAACAGGTGTTTTCACTCGTGGACAAACACAAGTTTTAACAACATTAACACTTGGAACAATATCAGATATGCAAAAACTTGAAGGCTTAGATGATGAAGAATGCAAGAGATATATGCATCATTACAATATGCCAGGATATGCAACTGGCGAAGCAAAGCCTTTAAAGAGTCCAGGAAGAAGAGAAATTGGTCATGGTGCACTTGCAGAAAGAGCATTGGAACCAGTTATTCCATCAGAAGAAGAATTCCCTTATGCAATCAGGCTTGTAAGTGAAGTTTTATCTTCAAACGGTTCATCATCAATGGCAAGTACTTGCGGTTCAACACTTGCACTCATGGACGCTGGCGTTCCAATTAAAGCACCAGTTGCTGGTATCGCGATGGGACTTATTAAAGATGACCAAACTCATAAAGTTGCAGTTCTTTCAGATATTCAAGGACTTGAAGATTTCTTGGGAGATATGGACTTTAAAGTTACAGGAACATCAAAAGGTATCACAGCAATTCAAATGGATATTAAAATCAAAGGAATTGATGAAAATATCTTAACAACAGCGCTTGAACAAGCAAGAGCGGGTAGAATGTATATTATGGATAAAATGCTTGCAGTTATTGATAAACCAAGAGCAGAACTTTCAAAATATGCACCAAAAATTATATCATTTAGCATTAATCCTGATAAGATTAAAGATGTTATCGGCTCAGGTGGCAAGATGATTAACAAAATTATTGAAGAAACAGGCGTTAAGATTGATATTACAGACGAAGGTCTTGTATACATTGCAACACCAGATTCAGAAATGGCTGAAAAAGCAAAACAAATTATTTTGAATATTGCAGAAGACTTAGAAGTTGGAAAAATATATTCAGGAAAAGTTGTTAAAATTATGAATTTCGGAGCATTTGTTGAAATCGCACCTGGAAAAGACGGCATGATTCATATTTCAAAACTTTCAAATAAGAGAGTTGAAAAAGTTGAAGATGTTGTTAAAGTTGATGACGAAGTTGAAGTTGAAGTTCTTAAAATAGACGATAAGGGCAGAGTAGACTTTAAACTTGTTAGCAAAGCTTAAAAAATAAAAATTTTAGTGAGGTAAATATGAAAGAAAACGGACACCCAAACTATCATGAAGTTGATGTTGTTTGCGCTTGCGGAAACACTTTCAAAACAGGCTCAACAGCAGAAGGCGATGTTATTAAAATTGATATTTGTAACAAATGCCACCCATTCTTCACTGGTAAACAAAAAATTGTTGATACAAGTGGTAGAGTTGAGAAATTTAATAAAAAATTCAACAGATAGTTATAATCACAAAAAGCACTTTTTAAATTTAAAGTGCTTTTTTTATGCATAATACCAGCAAATTGTTATTCAAGCCTAATATTGCCTTGTATAGCGATTTGCATAGCACTATGCATAACACTTAAATCTTATGTTTGCATAGTACTATGCAATAATTTTAAATTACAAATTTAATCAAAATGCTTTTGAATTTTAAATTTAAAGTTTATAATATTAAACATGAATAAAAAACAAGAACAAGAAATGCAAAATTTGATTAAAGAACTCAATGTGCATATTCGCAATTATTATGTTTTAGACAAGCCAACAATTTCAGATGTTGAATATGATAGGTTATATGATAAACTCCAAGCATTAGAGCGAGAAACAGGCGTTGTTTATCCAAATTCGCCATCAAATCGTGTTGGTGGAGAAATATTAAAGGGCTTTAAAAAATTTAATCATGATGTGCCACTTTTCAGTTTGGAAAAATGTAATTCTTTTGAAGAACTTGAAGACTTCGTAAATGGTGTTAAAAAAGACTTTCCAGACGCGGAATTTTCTGTTGAATATAAATTTGACGGGCTTTCGATTGTTGTTGAATATGAAAACGGTTTGTTTAAGCGTGCAGGAACAAGAGGAAACGGCAAAGTAGGCGAAGATGTAACCGAACAGGTAAAAACAATTAAGTCTGTTCCTCTTGAAATTGACTTTAAAGGCAAATTAATTGTTCAAGGCGAAGGTTTAATTTCGTTGTCCAATCTTGAAAAATATAATAAAACTGCTTCCGAACCACTTAAAAATGCAAGGAATGCGGTTGCTGGTGCAATTAGAAATTTAGATCCAAAGGTGACAGCGTCAAGAAATTTAGATTGGATTGTGTATTCAATTAACTATATTGAAGGCAAAAACTTCAAAACGCAAGAAGAAAGTATCAAATTTTTGCAAGATAATGGCTTTAAGGTGTCGGACTTTTTCCATATTGAAAAAGATATCAAAAACATTGAAGAACTTATCAATAAAGTTGATAAAATCAAGTCTGGTTTGGACATTTTGATGGACGGAATGGTTATCAAAACAAATCAGATTTCGTATCGCGAAGAAATGGGCTACACAGCGAAATATCCTAAATGGGCAATTGCCTATAAATTTGAAGCACAAGAGATTTCAACAATGCTGGAAGATGTCGTTTGGCAAGTCGGTAGAACTGGTAAAATCACTCCAATCGGAGTTGTTGAGCCTGTTGAACTTGCTGGGGCGACAATCAAGCGTGCAACGCTAAACAATGTGGGCGACATTCAAAGAAAGCAAGTTAAAATTGGTTCAAGAGTTTTTCTAAGGCGTAGTAATGAAGTCATTCCTGAAATTTTAGGTTTGGCAGAGGAGTATCCAACTTCTAAGGAGATTGAAATTCCAACAGTTTGTCCAAGTTGTGGCGAAAAACTTGTTGAAATAGGCGCAAACTTGTTTTGCAAAAATGATGAATGCCCAGAGCAAGTGATAGACACTTTAACGCACTTCGCAAGTCGTGATGCCATGAATATTGAGGGTTATCGTGACAAAACATCAGAAATGTTTTTTGCAAAGTTGAATGTTAGAAAGCCAAGCGACTTATATAAGTTGACATTGCAAGATTTGTTAAGTTTGGAAGGATTTAAAGATAAAAAAGCACAAAATTTGATAGACGCGATTGAAAAAAGTAAGCAAGTTAAGTTAAGCAATTTTATTTTTGCACTTGGAATTGACAATGTTGGTAAAAAAACTGCTGGCGACTTAGCAAAAGTGTTCAAAAATCTTGAAAATCTAAAAAATGCTTCAAAAGAAGAATTGTTGGCAATTCGTGACATTGGAGATATTGTTGCTGAATGTGTTTACAACTATTTCAGGGACGAGAAAAATCTATCAGAAATAAACGAATTAAAAAATGTTGGTGTTCAAGTTGAAGAGCAGGAAGATAGAATTGTTAAAAATAATGCTTTTACTGGCAAAACAGTTGTTTTAACTGGCAGTTTGCAAAATTACACTCGAAATGAAGCAGGAGATATTTTAATTAATCTTGGAGCAAATGTTTCATCGTCAGTTTCAAAAAATACAGACTTTGTTTTGGCTGGTGAAAATGCTGGCAGTAAACTTGCAAAAGCCCAAAATTTGGGAATAAAAGTCATTTCTGAGCAAGAGTTTGAACAAATGATTAAAAATGTTTGACATAAACAAAAAAATTAATATACTTAAAAAGTAAATTTTACAAAAAAGGAAGCGAACATGAGTAAGAAAAAAGCAATATTAACCATGTGCATTGTCAGTGTAGTAACAGCACTCGCTTTAATTTTTTCCTTTATTTCATTTGATGTTGCAGGAAAAAATTATAAATACATGGGTTTTGCACAAGCAATTTATAAAGGTTTAGACTATAATGGTGGCGTCTATGCAGACTACACAGCAGTTAGGCCAGAAGGAATGTCTGATGAAGATTTTAATTCAAAATTAGACGACACTTTTAAAAGAATTGAAAGCATTTTGTCAACCAAAAATATGAACAATGCTTTTGTTTCTAAAACTAGTGATGGCGGAATTAGAATTGAAGCAGCAGCACAAGATGATGCTAGCGATGTTTTAACAACAATCGGTGCAGGTGTTTTAAAAATCAGAACATCATCTTCATCAACAGCAGATGTTGTTGTGAGCGGAACAAATGTGTTGGCAGCATTTGCAACTCAAATTCAAACAACAAGCGGTTATCAATGGGGCGTTTATGTTGCATTTGACGAAACAGCAACGGCAGCATTAAAAGAAAAAACAAAAAGTGCAAGCTCTTCTAGCAAAGTAACATTATATATGTTTAGAGGAGATAGTGAATCTGCATTCTTCTCAATTTCAGTAACAGAACAAATTGATGGCTTTATGTTTATTTCAATCTCAGCAATGAGCCAATCTTATGCAGAAGACCTTGCAATTCAAATGTATTGCGGAAGCACACCACTTACATTAACAACAGTGGGAAATCAAGTAAATATAATTAGTGCAACTTATGGCAAAACAGCACTTATGCTCACTGTTATTGCTCTTGGCGTGTTGATGGTTGCAGTTCTTGTATTCTTTGCAGTTAGATACAGAGAATTTGGACTTATGCTTTGTCTTTCAACATTGTTATTTGTTGGATTGATGTTGTTCTTGTTGCAAACAATTTCATTGTTTGAAATTTCACTTGGTGGCGTTGCAGGCGTTCTTGCATCAGTCTTAATCTTTGCGGCTTTAAACATCATTCCTATGGAAAAAATTAGAGAAGAATATGCAAAAGGAAAGAAAATTCCAGCGTCTGTAAAATCTGGTTATAGGAAATCTTATGGACTTATGATTGATATTTCAGTCGTTGGTTTTGTAACAAGTTTGCTTTGCTATTTCATCGGAACAGGTTCACTCAAAACTTTCTCAATGGGCTTGCTCGTTGGCAGTTTGTTGGCCTTATTTGTTTCAATTATTGTTTCTAAATTCCTTATTGATAGTTATGTTGCTTTCAATAGAACAAAAGAAAAAAGAGTTAATTTAAAAAGGGAGGAAGGCATCGATGAAATTGGCTAATATATCTCTCGCTAAAAAAGTTAGCGCATCAAAAGTAAATTTCTTGTCACACATGAAATATTATTTGGCAGTTTTAATTGCCGTGCTTGTTTCAGCAATTTTTATTGTGTCATTTTTAGGAATTAAATTAGATTTTGATTATTCAGGCGGAACAGTTTTAACTGTTGTTGTTGACGGAGTTAAAGACGATACTAAATACAACGAAACATGCGATAAAATTGATGAAATTTTGAAAAAAAATAACATTGAAGTTTCTTCATATCAATATGAACAAACAGGGTTTGGAGATGCGGTTGTTGTTAAACTTTTAAATAAAGATACAGCAAAAAATGAAGCAGTTGTTGCAGCGCTTAATGAACAATTTGACTACAACACTGAAAATTTAGTTCAAAAGAACTATGTAAAAGCGGTCACTGTTGATGCAACAGCTATTTATGGCACAAAAATGGCAGCAGTTGCATTGTCAGTTGCTATCGTAGTTTTGGCTATTGCTGCAATTTTCAGATATGATTTGGCGTCTGCTATTAATTATTTGATTTCAATTTTGCTCGATTTGGTTATTTTGCTTGCGATGGTTATAATTTGCAGAATTCCAATTAATTTCTCAATCACAGCAGCATTTGTCTTTGCATTTGTGATTTCAAGTTTAATGAAATTGTTGTTCTTCAAACAAGTAAAACAAAATGTTAAAGACGAAAACTACAAAGATAAAACAAGAGTTGAAATTGCAAACATTTCATTAAGAGAAATTTTCAGCCCACTTGTAATTATTAGCGTGATTTCAGTTATTGCTTTAGTATTGCTTGCTGGCCTTGGAACAGTTCAAATTAGAGCATTTGCTATTCCAGCACTTATAGCAGTTGTCTTCTCAGCGCTTACAACATTCTATTTCACACCATTTATGTGGGAAAAGATTGTTATCAGAAGAAGAGTTAAATCTAAGAAAAACTAAATAAAAAACACATCAAAATGATGTGTTTTTTTTATGCAAGAAAGGAGAGGCTATATTGCATTAACTGCGGACAACATAAGTTCATTTGTCTTTTGATTTGTGAGCGAATAAACAATAATTTTTCCATTGCGTTTGCAGGAAATTAAATTTTGGCTTTTTAGGTATTTAAGTTGGTGCGAGATTGTTGTTTGGTTGATTTTTAGCAGGGTAGAAAGGTCATTCACGCACATATCGCACATAGCAAGGCAAGAAATGATTTTCAGCCTTGTAGCGTCCGAAAACACCTGAAAAAAGTCTGCAAGTTTATCCGTTTCATTACAACTTGGCAAATAATTTAAAATTTCTCTTTTGGAGCGTTCGTTTAATAATAAATATCTTTGTTCCATAATCAATCCTTTCACAAAATTTTATATATTATCATATGTATTTGTGAACAAATTTTAAGTTCAATTAATTGTAAATTACATAAGAAAATTTTGAAAGGCGAATTGTTTGTTTTTATGTCGAAAATTCGTTTATTTTAGGTGAGTAAAATATTTTTAAGGGGGCTTAGATTATGAACTTTACGCAAGATGTTCTTTTGGTGCTATTAATTGGCGTTATTGCCGCAGCAACGGACACTGATTTGGCAACAAATACAAACATTTTATTATTGATTTTGCTGTTCTTGTCAACTCAGGACAATTCAAGCACATGCAGCAGTTGTTGCTCTCAAAATTTGGGCTCTGGGCTTTCAAGAACTTCATTTTTCCCATTATAAATATGAGATAATTGAAAATAAAAAAGATGTGTTTATAAGCACATCTTATTTGCATTCCATAAGTGTTTTTCCATGGCTAACTGCGACTGGTAATTTGACGGTCAAATTAATAACTCCTGTCATTTCTTCACTTAATATGTTTTCAACTTTTTCAACTTCGTTTTTAGGGCAGTCAACAACCAATTCGTCGTGAATTTGAAGCACAAGTTTGCTTTCAAGATTTTCTGTTTTTAACCTGTTATATACGCGCGTCATGGCGAGTTTGATAATATCAGATGCAGTGCCTTGTAAAGGCATATTCATTGCAACGCGCTCGCCAAATTTATTGAGTGCTTTATTGTCTGATTGCAATTCTGGAATAAACCTAATTCTGCCGAATAATGTTTTTGCATATCCGGTTTTCTTTGCTGTTTCAACACATTCATTCATATATCTTTTTACGCCTGGGAAAGTGTAGAAATATCTTTCAATATATGTTTTTGCTTTTTGAACAGATGTATTCAAATTTTGTGAAAGTCCGTATTCGCTGATGCCATAAATAATTCCGAAGTTTACAGTTTTTGCAACGCGTCTTTCGCTTGCTGTTATCTCTGAAATTGGCTTATCAAAGATATATGCTGCGGTGCTGGCGTGAATATCATCACCGTGAGCATAGGCTCTTAAAAGATTTTCATCTTGACTATAATGAGCCATTAATCGGAGTTCAATTTGATTATAATCGGCAGAAACTAAGTTGCCGTCTTTAAACCTTGAAATAAAAATCTTTCTTAAATGTTTGCCTTCTTCATCTCTTATTGGCAAATTTTGAAGGTTAGGGTCGCTTGAAGCAAGCCTTCCTGTTGATGTTTGAGTTTGGCTAAATGTTGAGTGAATATAGCCAGCATTTTGTTTTGCAATTTCGCTGAATGGTTCAACATAAGTTGTTAATAATTTTTGAACTTTTCTATATCGCAAAATCTGCGAAATTATTTCGTGTTGGTCTTCAATTTGAACCAAGACTTCCACGCTTGTTGATTTTTTAACATTTTTTGGAAGAACCAAGCCAAGTTTATCAAACAAAATTTCCATTAATACTTTTGGAGAGTTAATTTTGAAAGTTTCGCCTGCGAGATCGTAAATTTTGCTTGTTATTTGTTCGAGTTCTTCGCTAAGTATAACTTTTATTTGTTCAAGTTCGTTTGTATCAATTAAAATTCCATTTTTTTCCATATCAAAAAGCACATTCACAAGTGGCATTTCAATTTTTTCAAACAAGTCGTCAACGCCGAATTCTTTCATTTCATTTTCAAGTGATTTTACTTCATTGAAATAGTAAACAGGGGAAGGCAATTCGTTGACTTTTGTGTTTTTTGTAAGCACATATCTAGCAATTGCAATATCAAAGGAATTATTTGAAATATTGATGTTATAGTTATCCAAAATATGCTTATGCTTTTTTAAATCGTAACAAATTTTCAATATGCTTTTTGACTCAAAAATAGGTTTTAAATGCTTCAATGCTTCGTCTAAGGTAAGTGTGGACGAAAACATGGTTATTTCTTCGTTAAATGAGTATTCAAAATTAGGGGAGCAAGCAATTTTTAAGCCATTTGTGAAATCAAAGGTAATTCGGCCTTCCTCTTTAATGTATTTGATAACTTCTTCAAGTTTGTCTATGCTTTCTATCTTGACATTTTCAAAATTTGCTGTGTTAGGTTTAACTTGTTCTTGAATGTTTTCAGCAAAAATTTCATGTCTACGCATAAGAGATTTAAAATCATATCTTTTGAAAAATTCAAAAACTTTCTCGTTATATGGGAAAGTGTAGGTTAAATCGTCAAGTTTGTATTTCAAATTTACATTTCTATCTATTGTTGCTAAGCGTTTTGAAATTTCCGCCATATCTTTGCCGTTCTCGAGTTTTTCTTTAACACTTTGTTTTGTAAGATTTTCTAAATTTGAATAGATATTATCCACAGTTTCAAATTCTTCAAGAAGAGCCATTGCGGTTTTATCGCCAATTCCGCTAACCCCAGGAATATTATCGGAAGAATCGCCCCTTAAAGCCTTAAATTCAACTATTTGGCTAGGTGTTAGTCCCATAAGTTCTTTTAATTTTTCTCTATCAACTTTTTCAACTTCGCTAATGCCTTTTTTCGTGAAAAATACTGTTGTGTTGTCGTCTATTAATTGAAACAAATCTCTATCGCCAGACAAAATGATTTTTTCAACATTTTCTTGTTTTGAAATTGTGCCGATGATGTCGTCCGCTTCGATGCCATTCTTTTCAAAATATTTAATATTCATGCTGTTTAAAAGGTCTTTTAAAATTGGCATTTGAACTGCAAGTTCTTCAGGCATACCTTTTCGTTTTCCTTTGTAATCAGCATAAATGTCGTTTCTAAAAGTTTTTTTACCAAAATCAAACGCTACTGCAATATATTTTGGCTTATATTCCAAAATGCTTTTGGTAAGAATATTAGAAAAGCCATATACGGCGTTTGAAAATTCCCCAAATTGATTTGTTAAAAGAGGAAGAGCATAAAAAGCTCTGTTTACAATACTATTGCCATCAATGATTAATAATTTATCCATATAATGATTATAGCCTAAATTAGATTTTTCAACAACTATTTTTAAAACTAATAGAAGAATTTTAAAGTGCTTTTAATCATTTTGATAAATTCTTTTTTCGTTATATAATGGCTATCGGAGGAAATATGGAACAACTTAGAGGAACAACTATATGCGCTGTTAAAAAAGACGGCAAAACTGCAATCGCAGGTGACGGACAAGTAACAATGCAACAAAGCGTTATTTTTAAAGACAACGCTGTTAAAGTTAGAAGAATTTATAACGACCAAGTGATTATTGGCTTTGCAGGCGGAGTTGCCGATGCTTTCAGTTTGTGTGAAAGATTTGAAGAAATGTTAAATAAATATTCAGGCAATTTGATGCGCTCAGCTGTGGAACTTGCTCAACTTTGGAGAAGTGACAAAGCACTTAGAAAACTTGAAGCAATGATGATTGTTGCAGACAAAGAAAAATTGCTCATTGTTTCTGGTATGGGAGATGTAATTGACCCACAAGATGGCATTTGCGCTATCGGTTCAGGCGGAAATTATGCCTTAGCAGCCGCAAAAGCTTTGCTTGAAAACACAGATTTGTCAGCAAGAGAAATTGCTGAAAAATCACTTAGAATTGCTGGAAAAATATGTGTGTTTACAAATGACCACATAACAGTTGAAGAAGTTTAAGGAGAATAAAATGAATTTAACACCAAAACAAATTGTTGACGAATTAAACGAATATATTATTGGACAAGACGAAGCAAAACGCGCGGTTGCAATTGCATTAAGAAACAGATATAGACGCAGTAAATTGCCTAAGGAAATTAGGGAAGAAATCACACCTAAAAATATTATTATGAAAGGTCCAACTGGCGTTGGTAAAACAGAAATCGCAAGAAGGCTTGCAAAACTTGTTAAAGCACCATTTGTTAAAATTGAAGCAACAAAATATACCGAAGTGGGCTATGTTGGCAGAGATGTTGAAAGCATGGTTAGAGATTTGGTTGATGTTGCTGTTAGAATGGTTAAAGATGAAAAACAACACGAGGTTGAAGAAAAGGCTAAAAAAGTTGTTGACGCTAAACTTTTTGATGCACTTTATAATGCAAAGAAAAATCAAAATCCAGAGTTAGATAAAGACATTTTTAAAGCAGATTATGAAGCGGGTAAATTTAACGAAGAAATCGTTGAAGTTGAAGTGAAAGAAACTCCAAAGGCAATCGGCATAATGCCTGGCGCGCCTGAAATGAATTTAGGAAACATCTTTGAAGGTATTTTCCCAAAGCAAAAACGCAGAAAGAAAGTTAAACTTGCAGAAGCAAAGGAAATTTTGCTTGCTGAAGAATGTGACAAACTTATTGATGACGAAAGCGTCAATGCAGAAGCGTTGAGGCGTGCAGAGGAAGAAGGAATTATTTTTATTGATGAAATTGATAAGGTCATCGGCAAGGGCGGAAATGTCGGTTCTGGCCCTGATGTATCAAGAGAAGGCGTCCAAAGAGATATTTTGCCTATTGTTGAAGGTTCAACCGTCTCAACTAAATATGGCAATATCAAAACTGATTATATTTTGTTTATTGCATCAGGTGCATTCCATGTGTCAAAAATTGAAGATATGATACCAGAATTGCAAGGCAGATTTCCAATTAGAGTTGATTTAAAGAATTTAACAAAAAATGAGTTTGTGAAAATTTTAACTCAACCTAAAAATGCAGTAACAATGCAGTATGCCAAACTTTTAGAAGTTGACAATATTAATTTAAAATTCACAGATGAAGCGCTTGAAGAGATTGCTGAAATTGCGGAAGCAGAAAACGAAACGCAAGAAAATATCGGCGCAAGAAGGCTTCATACAATCATTGAAATGTTGCTTGAAGATATTTCTTATAATGCAACTGGCGAGCACCCAATGCTTGATGTTGTCATTGATAAGGCTTATGTTCAAAAGGCATTCTCGGAAACAAAGAAAAAATTTGATTTGAAAAAATATATTTTATAATTTATGGAACAATTTAAAAGAACAATAATGCTTTTAGGCAAAGAAAAATTTCAAAAATTATATAACAGCCATGTTTTGATTGTCGGCGTTGGCGGCGTTGGCGGATATGTGGCAGAATTTTTGGTGCGCACAGGCGTAAATAATTTAACAATTGTTGACCAAGATGTTGTTGATGTAACAAACCTTAATAGGCAGGTCATTGCCACACATTCAACAATAAACACGCCAAAAGTTGACGCTTTTAAAGCAAGGCTACTTGATATAAATCCAAAATTGAATATTAATTGCATATATGAGCGTATTTCAAACAAAAATTCTGAGCAAATTTTGCTGTCAGATAAGTTTGACTATGTTGTTGATGCCATAGATAGCACAAAAGATAAAATCGACTTAATTTGCAAAGCAAAAAACTTGAAAATACCTATTGTTTCTGCTCTTGGTGCAGGTAATCGAATTGGAACTCCAAATTATGAAATTAAAGATATTTACAAAACATCAGATGACGGCCTTGCAAGAGTTATGAGAAAATCATTAAGGGAGCACGGCGTTGAAAGTCTTGATGTTGGAATAACAAATGTGAAATCTGTTAAACCAGCAATTGAAAATGAAATTGGCGAACGCAATATTGGTTCTCTTGTGTATTTTCCTGCAAGTCTTGCGGCAGTGATTTCAAGTTTTGTTGTGGAAAAATTGACAAATTAATTAAGTTTGTTTGCAAAAAAATAAGTTATAGTTTATATTAAAATTAGGTGAAAAAATGGAAAAAAATATTATATCAACAGAAGCAAAAATTGAAGAAGTTATGAAAAATAAAGCAATTGTGACATACACAGTTGGCGAAGAAACAAAAAAAGTTGTTGCTCATGTCAAAAATAAAAAAGTTGGCGATGTTGTTGCACTTTATAAAGCACCAAAATTTAAAACTTGGCAAAATTTATTGCTCGTTTTAATGCCACTTTTCTTGTTTTTATGCGGTTTTGGCTTTGGTTTCTTCTTTAAAAATGACCTTTATCATTACATATTAGCAGCATCTCTTGCAATTTTTGGCTTTGCTGTTGCTGCAATTATTAAATTAATCGTCAATAAATATGCAAAACAAGCATATTATTGCGAATAGTATACAAATTAATTAGGGGTGAATTATGAGAGTGATTAACGCGAAAGAATTTGATGAAGTTATAAAAAGTAAAAAAGTTGTTCTTGTTGATTTTTTTGCAACATGGTGCGGACCTTGCAGAATGTTATCACCAGTTTTGGAAGAAGTTTTGGAAGAATCAAAAGGTGAATTTGATATAGTAAAGGTTGATGTTGACGAAAGTTACGACCTTGCAAAAAAATTCGGTGTTATGAGTGTTCCAACAATGATTATTTTCCAAGAAGGCGTTGAAACAGACAAAATGATTGGCTATAGACAAAAAGACGATATTTTGGAAGAAATAAAATCTTATTTATAATTTAAAATTCAACAAAATTTAACTTGCAAAATTCCCTTATTCGTTTGGGAATTTTCTTTTTTTGAATTATAATGCAAGCATGATATGGGTAATTATAGGCGTTATCGTTTTGTTTTTGATTTTGGCTCTTTCCATTGCCACATATTCTGGTGCTCAACTCCAAGATACTTATGAAGTATATAATAACGAATTGTGTAGTTCAAAGTTAACTGGCGGGCAATTCGCGTTGATGGTGGCAGACAAAGTCACAAATGGCAAAATCAAAGTTGCTAGAACAGCAGGGGTAATGACTGACGCATACAGCAGTAAAGCCAAAACCGTTGTGATTTCAGACGAAACTTGCGACACTCCATCAGTTGCAGCATTAGCGATTGTAGCTCATGAATTTGGCCATGCTTTGCAAGACTTAAATAACACCAAAAAATTTAAACTTAATATTACATTAATGAAACTAACAAGGCACATGGGCTATTTAATGTTCCCTTTAGCTTTGATTGGGCTTTTTTTGCTTCTTGTTTTTAGTGATTTGTATGTTGTCGGCATCATTTTATTAGCAATCAGTGCATTAATATTTTTGATTGCCTTGTCCTTGAAATTTTTTTCAATTCCGCTTGAAAGAGATGCTTCTCATCGCGGACTCAAAATTTTAAAAGATATGGAAGTTTTGAATGAAGATGAGTTGAAAATGGCACATGAACTTTTGCGTTCAGCACTTTTAACTTATGTTGGAGATTTTTTACGAGCAATCTTGTGGTGGACATTCTTGACAAAACGAGCAAAAATGTTTTAAAATTGCTTTTAAATTAATAAAATAGAATAAAGGATTGAAATTATGTATGCTATCAGTGCTTATTGGGAATATATTTTAATGGGAATTATCCTAATTCCAGGGTTAATTTTTGCCGCTGTGGCGCAAGCGAAAGTTAATAGTGCTTATAGGAAATATTCAAAAGTTATTTCAAATAAAAATATCATTGCAAAAGACGCTGCAAGGCAAATTTTGGACGGTGCAGGGCTTCAAGAAGTTGGCATAGAAAGTGTTAGTGGAACTTTAACAGACCATTATGATCCACGCTCAAATGTTGTTAGGCTATCGGAAGATATTTCAAATTCGTCATCAATCGCCGCACTTGGCGTTGCTATGCACGAAGTAGGGCATGCAATTCAACATAACAAAGGATATTTTCCAGCAAAACTTAGAACTTTTGCAGTTGGTTTTTGTAATATTTCTTCATATTTTTTATGGCCACTTGTTATAATTGGTTTGGTATACAATTTTATATATATTGATGGCATAATCGGAACTGTTTGTTTGTGGTCTGGTGTTGCATTCTTTGGAATTGCTATTCTTGTAAACTTAGCTACTTTGCCGGTTGAATATAATGCTTCAAATCGAGCTCTTAAAATTTTAGAATCAACACAAATTTTAGATGAATCTGAAATGCCAGGTTGTAAAAAAGTTTTAAGAGCAGCAGGACTAACTTATGTTGCTGCTTTAATCGTTTCAATTTTGAATTTATTGCGCTTTGTCCTTGTGTTTACAAGGAAAAAAGATTGACAAATTTAACCATATTTCGACAAAATATGTGCTTTTTCGCTTAAAAATTTTGTAAATTTATCGAAAAATTTACAAAATTTTTTATTTTATTTGATTTTTGTAAAAAATGTGTTATAATATTTTTCGAAAATAGGTATGGAAAAGAAAATAACTCAGGAATTTCTTAAAGAATTAGGTATTTATGAATTACGCGAACTTGCAAGGCAGGTTGGCGTGGAGTCCCCAACAACAAAAAAGAGAGCGGAACTTTGTGAGCATATTTTGAAAATATCTTCAGGAGAAATGCAACCTACAACCACAAATTCAAACAAGGGTAGACCGCCGAAATCGGTATCTAGAGTGCTTGGCATTGCCCAAGAAGTCTTTCCAAAAGGCTTGTTAAATTTGAAATCGCAAACCAAACAAAATGAGTTTTGTTATTCTAACATTTTGAAATTCTCACAATCACAATTTACAGATTTTAACAGAAAAGACGAGCATTTTGTTCAAGGCTACATCAAAATATATCAAGGCAAATATTATGTTTTAAATCATGAAATATATCCTTTTAATTCAACAAAAGTTATTTATGTTCCAGATAATTTTATAGACGAACTTTCGCTTAGAGAAGGAGATAAAATTGAAGGAATTGCAAATCCTGTTAAAGATGATGAAGAGTGCGGAACACTTTCACAAATTAACTTTGTTAATGATAAAGAAATCGCAAATCATTTAGCAATTAGAAAAAATTTAGACATAAATCTTGCTCAAAAAACAAGTGAAAAAATCAATATATTAGGGAATGAAATTTACAAAGGTTCGAGAATTCTTTTTAATTCACAAAACCCACAATTGGCAACTGAAATGCTTGTTGATATGGTAGATAATGACGAAAGCAAAACGAAATACATTTTTGTTGGCGCAGAACTTTCACCAGAAAACTTATTTTTCTTTCAATCAAGGCAAAAAATTGATAAATTCATGACAGGTTATGGTCAAGAATTGCAACTTGTTTCTCAAAATATAAACAATGCTATTAAGTATGCTGAAACTTTGCTAAGAGATGGAAATAAAATCAACTTTGTAATTTTTGATTTATATGGTCTTTTAAACAGCCTAGATATGTTCTATGCAAGCGAGCCATGCGGCGAATTTCATGATCACAAAGTCAACACAATTTTGCACATTAAAAAACTTGTTGGCCTTGGCAGAGCAATATCGGAAGATGCTTTCATAAACACAATTTCTGTTATTTTTGAAAAAGATAAAGATAAAACTTTTGTGAAAGATGAATTAGACAGCATTATCACAGAAGAAATTGATAAATAATAAAATTATTGTTAATAATTAGAGCATGAAAAAGTCAATATTTTCCATGCTCTTTGTTTTATTTATCGCTCTGATTTATCTAGCATTACTTATTTTGTCAGTGTTTGGCGTCATATTTCCATTTTATAAAAACTGGTTTTCGTTTGGGCTTATAGCGCTTTCATTAACGCTATTTCCGCGTTATGTCTTTTACGGCATAGACACAAATTTATGGGTGGGATTGGTGTTGATTTTATGTGGAGCATTTGGAATTGTCTCCGAATTTTACAAGTTGAATTTAGTTTATAACTTTGTTGGATATATATTTTCTTTTGGAATTTCATCGTTGATAATTTTCTTGTTTTTTCGACAAATTTTTCACCTTAAAATATTTACATTTGCACTTTTGTTTGATATAATCTTAGTTGTATATGCAAATGGGCTGCTTAGTTTATGGGCAATGATTTCGCTGCTTGTGCTTACAGCCGTTATCGCAACTATATTTGCAGTCAAAGCAATAATATCAAACACGAGGAAAGTATGAAATTTTCTAATCAAAAAAATGGTTATAATAGGGAAGAAGTAGATAAATTTCTTGCTGAATTAGCAAAAGAAAAAGAGCAACTTATTAACGAAAAAGACGAAGAAATCGCAAAACTTAAAGGCGAGATATCTGTTATTCAAGGGAAAAGTGACTCTATCGCACTTGCGTTGACTGCGGCAGTTGATAAAGCAAAAGACATAGAAGAAAGTTCTAAAAATATTTACAAACTTAAAATTGAGCAACTAACAATTTTATATACAAAATGGGAAACACTCCTTAACGAAATGTTAAGGAAATATCCTGCTATTAGTGAAGTGTCTAATGTTAAGGAGGATATGCTTAAATTGAAAAATTCTATAAACAGTGCTTTGAAAGACGACTTTAATGTTGAAATTATGAACACAAATCCCGCAACAGACCCAATTAGGGCACTTTTAAATAAACTTACAGGACTCAAAGCAAAGAGTTTGCAAGACAAAAAAGAGCGTCAAGTTAAAATTGAGCGCAAAGTTAAAGTCAGCGCAGAAGACAAAACAGAACTTGTTAAACTTGAAGAAAAAGCACCAAATATTAAGCCAATTATAGACATTAAATTATCAGAAAATGACAACGAAAAGTATGAAAATTTGGTTGATAAGTTTTTAGATTCTGATGACGAAAATGACAGCGCATTTGCAAAATCTTTAACAGTGAATAAACCTACAACATCGGCGTTTGTTCCAAATGAAACGGGCTTTGATTTAAATGAGTGTATTAATCCAACGGACGATTTGACCGAGATAATGAAGTCATTTGATTTTTATGAAGCAAATTAACAGCAATTAACTTGCTGTTTTTTATTTATGTAAATTTTTTATGTGTGTAAAATTGTTTGACAACTCAACGCTAAAAAGTTAAAATAAAAATATAAAATCAAAAATGGGGGAAACATGAAACAAAAAACTTTGCATAAAGTGTATATTTCAATAATTGCAGTGCTTATTTTGCTGCTTGTTTCTTCAATCGTAATGGGCGTAACAGGTGCTTGGTTCGGTTCTAATAGAGAAATCTCCGGCAAAGTAAACCTAACTCCTGGCATTAAAGTTGATTTTGGCTATAACACGCCAAATCCAACAATAGATTATGACGAAAACACACAAGAATTTTGGCTTTTAAAATACGATGTTAATTCGTATTCAGATTTGAATGACGAAACAACAATTTCAAGGCTTGATGTGCATAATGTAAGGCCTAACGGCAAAATTGCCGTTGTAAATCCTGTTATGACATCACTTACAACAGACAATTTCTATTTGCGTGCTAAAATCTTGTATAGAGATGAAATTACAGGCAATTTATTAACAAATGAACAAATGTTGGAGGCTTTTGGCAATTTAAGTCCGCTTAAATTTGGCGAAAACTGGCTTGTTGATGAAAATGGCGAGTGGGCGTATTATGTTGGAAATAAAACAGAATGGACTGGCGGCAAAGCAAACGCTGGTGACCTTTTGTTGATTGAAGAATATATGCAAGTTTCATTTTTAAAAACATCAACAGTGAACGCAATTAAATTTTCACCATTTGAAATAGCAGGCGGCACAGTTGAACACTTTTCATTCACAGGTTTCAATGTTATTTTGCAAATTCAAGCGATTGAAGCGGCTTATGTAAATGAGCAATTTTTCGCTTAATTAAATTCATATAAAATTTGTCAAAAAAATCAATTTTTTTGTAATTTCCTATTTTAAATTTTAAATAAATGTGTTATAATCAAATAGTATTAAAAATAGAGTTAAATTTTTAACTTTATTTTTTGTAGAAATAGTTTAACGGAGATTGTTGTGGCTAAGGAAAAGAAGGTTTCTAGGAAAAAAGTGCGTTTGATTGTTGGCATAGGTTTGATCACTCTTTCAACCCTATGTTTTATTCCATTGTTCACGGGGCTTATCGGCTTTTTGAAGCACTTTTTGCTTGGTACTTTTGGCCTTTTCGCTTATCCGCTTTTTGTTTTAACATTTGTAATCGGTTTAGCACTTATTAATAAAAGGCATTATGTTATGCCTGCAAAATATATCGTTTACATTTCTTGCTCGCTTATCAGTTTGCTTGCAATCATTCAAATGGCTATCATGCACAAATTTGAAGGCAAATTTTTTGAATTTTTAGGCGCTTGCTACACCAAACAATTAACACCTGGCGGAATTATTATCGGCATATTTTTAGCACCAATTAAATACACGCTTAACAACATCGGCGCGTATGTTATTTTTTCAATTTTATTTATTGTTTTCACTTGGTTGACAGTTGACTTTTTGATTTATATGAGAAAAAATGCCGACAAAGGAAAAGTCATAAAAGTTGTTAAAGACAAACAAGAACAAGAAGAAATTGTAAAGCCAAAAGAGAAAAAAGAAAAAGTTGTTGAGAAAAAGGAAGTCAAACAACCAGTTGTTAACGAAAAGAAAGGCGAATGGGTTGTTGATAGTGAAGGCAACTTGATTGGCAGGGAAGGTGAAGAAATAACGACTCTTTCAAAGTTGGATAGAGCGATTGAGAAGAGAAAGAAAAAAGAAAAAGAACCTGAAACAAAAATAACTTTAAATGCAAAAATTGAAGAAGAAAACAATTCCGAAATAAATGCAAAAAGAAAATTGGGGCTTATAAAAAGTGGCGTTATTGAAACAAGTGAGAACATTGCAAAAGAACCAGCAACACCACTGCAACAAAAATTGCAAAATCATGAGATTTCAAGAAAAGACTATATTTTGACACCACCAAACTTTTTAGATGTTGTTTCCTATGCAAATAAAACACCAAAAGTTGTAAACGAAAGCGTATCAAACAATTTCGCAAGTGAAATGAACGCTACAATTGCATCAATGAAACAAGAAAGCAGTCAAATCACAGAACCAGAAAAGGTTTTCCACGAAGATGGCATCAACTTTTTCAAAAACAGAATTACAGAAAACAAAGGCAAAAATTTTGATAGTAGCATAAATTTTGTTGACTTAGATAATGTTGACTACGATAATCACGCAAATTTTCATAATCAACATCAACTTAATGATGAACACGAAGAAGATAACGAAATAGTTGAAGAACACGAAGAAAATGTTGAAGAAGACAGCGTTTCAACCGCAAAAGCAGGGGAATTTATCAATCAAATTTTAGATGACGATAACAAAACCGTAAGTATCAAAGCGGAAGAAATCAAACCTAAGAAAGAAAGTGTTCAACTTGAAATTCAAGGGGCAGAAAAGAAAAGTCAAGTTGAAACACCAAAGAACTTTTACAAAAAACCACCAAAATATGTTCGTCCACCAATCGATTTGTTGCAAACGATTGAAAACAACAATTTTGATATGCAAGCAAGCGTTCAAGAAAACGCACACAAACTTGAAGAAAGTTTGTTGAATTTCAATATTCCAGCAAAAGTTGTTAGAATTGTAATTGGCCCAGCAGTTACAAGATATGAACTTGAAATGCCAGCAGGCATTCCAATTAAGAAGATTTTGTCGCACCAAGACGACATCGCATATTCAATCGCATCAAACGGGAATATCAGAATTGAAGCGCCAATTTTAGGCAGAAGTGCAGTTGGTATTGAAGTTCCAAACGATAAAATTTCAACAATTGGAATTAAAGAAATTATCAATTCAAGAGAGTTTATAGAAGCAAAACAACCATTAACTTTTGCTCTTGGCAAAGACATTAACGGCGATGTAAAACTTTGCGATTTAGCAAAAATGCCACACCTGCTTGTTGCTGGAGCAACTGGTTCTGGTAAATCTGTTTGCTTAAACTCAATAATTATTTCACTAATTTATAGAACTTCACCAGAAGATTTAAGGTTAATTTTGATTGACCCTAAACGCGTTGAATTTTCAATATACGATGGCTTGCCACACTTGTTGCAACCAAGAATTATTTCAGACATTGACAAAGCAATTAATGCTCTTAACTGGTCTATTGCGGAAATGGAAAGAAGGTTTAGCCTTTTCCAAAATGTTCGCGCAAGAAACTTAGCAGAATATAACATGAGCAGTGCAGTTGTTAATGGTGAACAAGAAAAATTGCCTCTCATCGTCATTATCATTGATGAGCTTGCAGACTTTATGATTCAAGCAAAGAAAGACCTTGAAGATAAAATCGCAAGGCTTGCAGCAAAAGCGCGTGCTTGTGGTATTCACTTAATTTTAGCAACTCAAAGACCATCTGTAAATGTCATCACAGGAACAATTAAAGCAAACTTCCCATCAAGAATTGCCTTTGCAGTTATGAGTTATGTTGACTCAAAAACTATTATTGATGCTGCTGGCGCAGAAAAACTTCTTGGTAAGGGCGATATGCTTTATTTCCCAAATGATAGGCCAGAGCCAACAAGAATTCAAGGTTGCTTTGTTTCAACAAAAGAAGTTGAACAAGTTGTTGAATATGTTAAAGCAAATAATCCTTCTGAATATGACATGGAAATTGCAAAAACTTTAACAGCATCACCAAAAGCATCGTTTGGAGATAACGCAACCGAAGGTTCATGTGATGAATTGTTGCCACTTGCGCTTAAATACATTATTGAAAATGGTCAAGCGTCAATTACAATGATTCAACGCAAATTTGAAGTTGGTTATCCAAGGGCAGCAAGAATGTTAGACCAAATGGTAGAAGCTAATTATATTTCAGGCGCTGACGGCTCTAAACCACGCTCTGTTTACATCACAATGGAGCAATGGGAAGAACTTTTCGGCGATGACGGAGAATAATTTTATGGCAAATGAAGAAATAACATTGGAAGATTTCAAAACTAAAAAAATTGCATATATTTCTTTGGGGTGTGACAAAAACAGGGTCGACCTTGAAGAAATGATGCAATCAATAGAAGATTTTGGTCTTAAAATGGTAAATATTGAAGATGCAGACATCGTGCTTGTTAATACTTGTGCGTTTATTTTACCAGCAAGACAAGAAGCAATCGAAAACATTTTGGAAATGATTGAACTCAAAAAACGCGGCAAACTCGAAAAAGTGATAGTAACTGGCTGTTTAAATCAAAGGTATTTAGAAGAACTTAAAAATTATCTTCCAGAAGTTGATGCATTTGTGCCAATCAAAGATAATAAAGATATAGTAGAGATAATTGCCGATACATATAATCTTGATATTGAAATCAAGAAAAAAAACGACAAGCAAAAAGCAATGGCTCCAAAGCACTTTGCATATTTAAAAATTGCTGATGGTTGCAATAATGGTTGTTCATATTGCACAATTCCAAGGATTAGGGGAAGATATCGCTCAGTGCCTTTTGAAGATGTTATCAAACGCGCAAAAGAACTTGTAAGTGGCGGTGCGAAAGAGTTGATTATCGTTGCACAAGATGTGACAAGATATGGCATTGACCTATACAAAAAATATAGGCTCGTTGAACTTTTAAGAGAACTTTCAAAAATCAAAAATGTTAAGTGGATTAGGCTCCATTACTTGTATCCAGAACTTGTAACGGACGAACTTTTAGATGAAATTAACAATAACAGCAAAATTTGCAAATATTTGGATATTCCATTGCAACACATTGATGACAGCATCTTAAAAAGCATGAATAGGCGTGCTGGCGAAGCGGAAGTAAGGGCACTTTTGGACAAAATAAGAGCGAATTATCCAAACATTTGCATTCGCTCAACATTCATAATTGGCTATCCACATGAAACAAGCTTGAAATTTAAAAAATTAATCAATTTCTTGAAAGAATACAAATTGGAAGAAGTCGGTTTCTTCCCTTATAGCCGCGAAGAAGGAACAAAAGCGTTCTATTTAAAAGGTCAAGTTTTTGAATTTATCAAGCGTAAACGCGTGAAAAAGATAGAACAAGTTCAAGCAGAAATCGCAAATGAAATCAACCAAAGTCAAATTGGTCAAGTTGTTGAAGTTGTCGTTGACGCTTTTGACAGCGAAGAAGGATATTTCATTGCAAGAACCGAAAAACAAAGTCCAAATGTCGATTTTAATGTCAAAATTGATTGCAGCGAGAATGTAGAAGTCGGTCAATTCTATAAAGCAAAAATTATCGGCTTTGAAGGATATTCTTTTATCGCCACAACTAAATTAGACTAATCGTTTTGGAAATTTATAATTGTTTGATAAAATAAAATTAAGGAGTTTTTATGACTATACCTAACAGAATTACATTAGCAAGAATAATTATGATACCATTGATGGCATTCTTTTACCTTGCAACATTCATTCCTTACGGAAAAATCGTAGCACTTGTCCTTTTCATCGTTGCTGCTTTAACAGACTTCGTTGATGGCCACATCGCTAGAAAATACAACATGGTTTCAGACCTTGGCAAATTCTTAGACCCAATCGCAGACAAACTCTTAACTACAACCGCATTGATTTTGGTAATTTGTGATGGCACAGTTCCACAACCTTATGGAGCAATCGCAGCAATCATCATTTTGGCAAGAGAATTTGCAATTTCAGCATTTAGACAAATCGCTGCAACAAAAAATTTTGTTATGGCAGCTGACTGGTGGGGCAAAATCAAAGCAAACCTTCAATTTTTCTCATTTGGCGGTTTAATGCTTTTGTCTTTCTTGTATAAAGACACAACTTATTCTGGTGTTGGAATTCAAGTTTTTGAAATCGTAAACTGGGTTTTGCTTGGTCTTGCAGTTCTTTTGACAATTATTTCAGGAATAAATTATCTTGTTAAAAATAGAGCAGTTTTAAAGAGTAATAAAGATGAAAAATAGCATTTTTAAATGTTTTGGAATCACAAAAGCAGATGTAACTTCAATACTTTCGGACATCTTCGCTAACAGCGAAGGTGTTTTAATTACTTTACAAGAAGAAGGCCCGATTGTTAGCATAAAAATTGATGCTGATGACTCGAATAACAGGGTTATGGACAAAACTGCGGAGATTTTTCAACGCTTAAATAATTACATCTATGCCGAAGAAGACATCTCAATTTACGAAGCGGTTTTCAGACTCATGAAACTCAATCATCTAACTCTTGCAACGGCGGAATCAATCACAGCAGGAAATGTGAGCGCGTGTTTTGTTAAATACAACGCAGGGGCAAGTCAAATTTTGCTAGAAGGAAATGTTGTATACACAAACAATGCTAAAATGCGTATGCTTGATGTTCCTGAAAAGGTTTTAAATACGCACACAGCGGTAAGCGTTGAAACAACATACGACATGGCAAAAGGCTGCTTAAACAAAAGCGGAGCTGACATTGTTATTGCCACAACAGGCTATGCTGGTGGGGACAATAATCCTGATAATGGACTTGTTTATATCGCTATTGGCGACAAGAAAAAAATTGATGTTTATAAAAACATATTTGAAGGCAATCGCGAAGAGATTATAGAAATTACAACCATGGCAGCATTTTTCTATTTGATTAAAAAATTGCGTAAAAACGATTTCTTTTTAGAAAAAAATATTGTATAATAAAGATGTTAAGTAAAGATAAATTAAAAGGATAATACTATGGCAGAAAAAGGTAAAATTCATTCATTAGATGACGCACTTGCGCAAATCGAAAAACAATTCGGTAAAGGTGCAATTATGAGATTGGGCGATGCTCCGATTCAAAAAATTGATGTTATTAGCACAGGTTGCTTGTCGTTAGATTTAGCACTTGGAATCGGCGGTGTCCCAAGAGGCAGAATTATTGAAATTTATGGGCCAGAGTCATCTGGTAAAACAACTGTTTCATTGCACATTTTGGCGGAAGCACAAAAAGCAGGTGGAACTGCTGCATTCATTGATGCTGAGCACGCATTAGACCCAATTTATGCTCAAAAACTTGGCGTTAACATTGATGAACTTTATGTTTCTCAACCAGATAACGGCGAACAAGCACTCGATATTTGCGAAACACTTGTTAAATCAGGTGCTGTTGATATCGTTGTTATCGACTCAGTTGCTGCATTGACTCCAAAAGCGGAAATTGACGGCGAAATGGGCGATTCCCACATGGGACTTCAAGCAAGGCTTATGAGTCAAGCACTTAGAAAAATCACTGCTATCACAGCAAAAAGTAACACTTGCGTAATTTTCATCAACCAATTAAGAGAAAAAATGAACACAATCGGCTTTGGCACACCAGAAACAACAACAGGTGGTAAAGCATTGAAATTCTATGCAAGTATCAGACTTGATGTAAGAAAAATTGAGTCTATGAAAGATAGTTCAAACGAAGTCTACGCTTCAAAAACAAAAGTTAAAGTTGTTAAAAACAAACTTGCTCCACCTTTCAAAACAGCAGAATTTGAAATCGTATTCGGAAAGGGTATTTCAAAAGAAGGCAACATATTAGACCTTGCAGTTGATAACGGACTTGTTCAAAAAACAGGTTCTTGGTATTCATATCAAAGCAACAAAATTGCCCAAGGAAGGGAAGCAGCAAAGTCATTCTTGCTTGCAAATCCAGACATTTTAAGCACTTTGGAACAGCAACTCAAAGAAAAACTCATGAATAACAATTAATGAGCAAATTTCATATAAATTCTTAATGGAATTTATATATAAACAGACAAATATAAATTATTTTAAACAAGGAAACGGCGATGAACTCGTCGTTTTTCTTCATGGTTGGGGTGCTGGAAGCGAACTTTTTGCGCCTTTTGCATCTTGTTTTGACATAAACAAATACACTATGTTGTTTATCGATTTTCCACCGTTTGGAAAAAGTTCACAACCGAATGAAGTTTGGACAATGCAAGATTATTTTTCATCAACCCTGCAAATTATTCAAAATCAGCAAAAAGAAAAAACATACAACTCGCTAAATATCATCAGCCATTCATTTGGTGGGCGTGTTGCAATTTTGCTTGCAAGTAGCGGCGAAATAGAAATTGACAAACTTGTTTTAATAGCTTCAGCAGGCATAAAACCGAAACGCAACCTAAACTATCATTATAAAGTGTTAAAATATAAAATTATCAAAAAGATTTCACCCGAACAAGCAGCAAAAATGGGCTCAAATGATTATAAACAGTTGTCAACGGTCATGAAATCAACCTTTTCAAACATCGTCAACACAGATTTAACGCCAAATTCTAAACTTATAACTTGCAAAACGCTTATAATTTATGGGAAAAATGACAAAGAAACGCCAATCTATATGGCTAAAAAACTACATAAAAACATTAAAAACTCGCAACTTATAATCATTAAAAATGCTGGGCATTTCGTATATTTAGAGCAATCTAACATCGTTCTAAAATATGTTAGTTTATTTTTAAATAGTTGACAAAATCTATTTTCAAATTAAATAAAATATGATAAAATGGACTTAATTAAACAAAGTAGCATATTAATTTATGGAGCGACAATGAACTTTTTTGATTTATCAAACCCAAATTTATACATCGGAATTGCACTTGCAGTTTTAAACGGCGTTTTGCTTTGCTTTGCAAGTTGTAAATTTCTTCAAATGATTCAACTTTCTGGTTATAAAGTCAACGGATATAGAGCCTGGCTCGCCGACACGCATGCAAACTATTTTTCAAGAATAGTCATGCTCAGTTTTTTGAGTTACGCATGTATGCTTGTTTCTGCGGCACTTTTCAACTCGTTTTTAGATAAGCAAAGTTATCTATCTTATTTTGGATTGATTTTTTATCTTTATTTTGCGCTGATTTTCATAATCAATATGTATCATGAGCCTAAAAAGACGCCTCTTAAACAAACTTATAGAATGGATAGGCTTGTCGCTTGCTTGTATATTTTGTCAGCGGGGGTTACATTCATCGTATATTGGCTTTCAGTTGAGTATTTGCCAGATGTGATTCCAGACATTCCAACAATAGCGCTTACACCACTTTTAATTCCAATTTTAGTTCCACTTGCACACTTTATAACTTGGCCTTTTGAAACTTTGAATAACAGAAGATATATCGTAAGAGCAAAAAAGAAATTGGAGAAATTCCCAACACTTATTAAAATTGGTATAACCGGCAGCGTTGGTAAAACAAGTAACAAATTTATTTTAAATTCGCTTTTGTCTGAAAAATACAGCGTTTGCATAACTCCACATAGTTTTAACACACCAATGGGCTTAACAAGAGTTGTTTTGGACTATTTAAAGCCTAACCACGATGTTTTAATCACTGAAATGGGTGCTAAACAAGTGGGTGATATCAAATTCTTATGCGATATGATTCAACCAACATACGGAATTTTAACATCAGTAGGTAGCCAACATCTGTCAACCTTTGGCAGCCTAGAAAATATCGCTAAAACGAAAAATGAACTCATTAAAGCGCTACCAAAAGATAAGGGCATTGCAGTTTTCAATAGAGATAACGAGCCAAGTATGCCACTTTATGAAAAATGCGAATGCAAAAAAATCTTAACTTCAACACAAGATACAACTTGTTATGTCCACGCAGAGAATGTTAAAACCACAGATAAAGGAACAACTTTTAAACTTTGTATCGGAGAAGAAAACATCAACTGTAAAACCAAATTATTAGGTCTGCACAACTTGCAAAATATTCTTATGTGCTGTGCTTTGGCTCATGAACTTGGATTGACTCTTGAACAATTAAAAATAGGAATTGCGAAAATTGAACCAATCAATCATAGAATGGAACTTAAAAAAGAAAATGGTTTAATAATTTTAGACGACTCGTTTAATTCTAGTGTCGAAGGTTCAAAGGCAGCACTTGAAGTGCTAAAATTATTTGAAAATGGTAATAAAATTGTCGTAACACCAGGGCTTGTAGAGCTCGGCAATTATGAACATGAAGCAAATTATAATTTTGGTAAACAACTCGCCGAAGTGTGCGACTATGTAATAATCGTAAATCAAGTGAATAAAGAAAAAATAGCCGAAGGGCTAAAAGATGCAGGTTTTGACGAAAGTAAAATTTTGTATGCAATTTCATTAATTGATGCAAAATTAAAAATTAAAGAACTCGCAAAAAAAGGTGATATAGTGTTATTTGAAAACGATTTGCCGGACAATTACACTTGATTAGCGAAAATAAAATCAATAAAAAAGCACTCATTTTTTGAGTGTTTTTTTGTTATCTCAATTTGACTTTAGTTGACGCATTTCTACGAATGTCTTCTGATATTGCAGCATAGTGTTTTTTCGTAGTGTTAACATCTTTATGACCAAGAACATCGGCAACAATGTAAATATCTTGCGTTTCACGATATAAATTTGTGCCATAAGTGCTTCTAAGTTTGTGTGGTGAGATTTTTTTGAGGGGAGTTACTGCTTGTGAATACTTTTTGACCAAATTTTCAACCGCGCGTGGCGTTATTCGCTTGCGTTGTAAACTTAAAAATAGTGCTTTTTCGTCATCGTCCAAAGTTTTGATTTCATCTCTAATTTTTAACCATGAAATCATCGCATCTTTAACTTCGTCCGAAAAATATAAAACTACTTCATTTCCGCCTTTACGCGTAATTTTAAAACTGTTATTGTTAAAATCAATATCGTCAACATTTAGCCCTACAAGCTCACTTATTCTTATTCCTGTGCCTAAAAAAACTGACATAATCGCCAAATCTCGTTCTTTTGTTATTTTGTTATAACCTTGCTCACGCTTAGTTAAATTCGTTGGATTTTCCGCTTGATTTAACAATTTGACCACTTCATCAACTTCTAGTCTAATAATTTCTTTCTGATGTATTTTAGGAGTTGAAATTTTTGTGATAACATTTGATGAAATCAAATCAGAGTTAAATAAAAACTTAAAAAAACTCCTGAGAGCGGATAATTTTCTTGCTTTGCCACGCTCTTTGTTAACAAAAGTTTTGCCATCTTTTTCATAATATGATATGTAACTCAAAAACCTTTCAATATCTCTTGCTTTAATATTGTCCAAATCTTCAAGCGTTATATCGGTAATTTTTTTATTTAACTTTTCTGAAATATATTCAAAGAACAACCTTAAATCGTATCCATAATTTAATCGTGTCAATGTTGAAGAATTGTTTTCTATCGCAATAAAAAAGTCGGGGACATAGTCCGGGAGAGTAGCCAAAATTTCTGAAAGTTTTTCTTGATTAATTATATCTCTTTCTTTGTGATAAGATATTTTTGCCATACATTGATATAATAATATTTCGTACAAGTAATGTCAAATATTACAAATCAATTTTATAAAAATTTTTTAATTTTTAAAAATTATTTGCATATTTCTACCATATAATGTATTTATGTTTGCATAGCACTACAAAATAAATAAAAATTATAGAAATCAATAAATTTGATTGTAATTTAATGTATTATAAGTTATAATAACAATGATAGAGGTTAAAAATGGCTAAAAACAACTTAGCATTAATAGATAAAACAATGATAGAAAGTTTTGCAAGCGAAATAGACAGCACAAATGCCTATGATTTAGTGTATAAATTTTCTGACCTTATAGATGATATTTCAATCGACTTGGCAGGGCATAACAAATTTATATCCATTAACAATGTTGATTCAAAATTGTTCGGAGATTTCGCAACAAAAACAAATTATCAAGAATCTGATTTAAATATGTATTTGCTCATAAAATCAGGGCAACTGGAACTCAATACGGTTTCAGAACTCCAAAATAAAAGGAAAATGCTTTGGCGTAAAATTAAACTAGCCTGGGCTAATAGAAGGGCAAGCAAGAAAAAAAGAAAGCTGTTTTCAAATAGAAAAAACCGCAAAGATTACGATTTAATCACAGAGCAACAACTTAAAGAAAAAAAAGAAAAACCATACACTATATTGAATTTGAAAGACGAATTCTTCGAATATATTGTGAATTTTATGTCTCAAATGACCGTTGTTTATAACTATCCAGACAAAATTACAGTGCTTTCTAAGGAAGATTTAGGGTATAAGATTAATATTGTGCCAGCTTTTGTTCATGATGATGAAATAAGGGTTTGGAACGCTCGTAAAAACAAATTTAAAATTGTTTATTTAGATGACGCTTTGATAGCGTTAGATAGCAAAAATAAAGAAATAGACAGCCTTAACTATTCGCAAAATACCACAAGTAAAGTTTCAAGAATAGTAAGTAATGATAATTTGTTATTAAAAGTAATAAAGATTTATAAAGCATTAACGCATAATATTTGGAATACAACAAGTTTAGATTTTATTGATAGTTTAATTTATAATTGTCCAAATGAAATTTTTGTAGGAAATGTTTATGATGTGTTCGTTAGGTCGATAAATTTCTTAAAAAACGCTGACATCTCAGATTTTAGATCAATTTATAATACAAACAAATCTTTATACGAAGATGAAGAATTATCGATTTATGAAATAAAAAGTTTAATTAAAGAAATTTCTAATTTGATTACTAATAATTAATTGCATAGCACTAAATATTGTTTTATAAAAATGAATAATACAACATATTATATAAACTATGCAAAATTTAATTAAAATTTATAAAAATAAGGATTTTGATAATTTTTCAAAATCCTTTTAAAATATTGCCAAACTATTCGCAAAATGTGTCTTTTGCGAATAGTTTAAATCTTTTTATTTTAACTTTTTTCTAAGTATATCTCCTGCTTTCAATGCTAAATTATCAGAATTTATATATAGTTTTTGTTGAACTTTTCTAGCATCTTCTATATATTCGCCGTCTTCAGTTTCAATTTGTTTAATAATTAACTTTTTATTGAAAGTGTCATTTGGCGAAAGAACTTCCAATTCGTCCCCTAATTTGAACATATTTCGTTCTTCAACTAAGACTTTGCCCGAATTTTCGTCTTCCAATACAATAGCGACAAAATCGTGCGACTGAATTGGCATAGATTCTTTCAAATATTCTCTTTCTTCATTATTATCAAAATAAAAACCAGTTGTATATTGTCTATGGCTTGATTTTTCGGTTTCAAGATACATTTCTTTTAAAAATTTTGCATCATTTATATTGTCTAATGCCCTTCTATAAGCATTTACGACATTTGCTACATAATAAGAAGACTTCATTCTACCTTCGATTTTTAGGCTTGCAATGCCCGCCTCTTCAAGTTCTTTTAAGTGTTCAATCAAGCATAAGTCTTTTGAATTTAAAATATATGTGCCGCGTTCGTCTTCTTCAATAGGAAATTCGTCATCAGATTTGATTTCTTTAATTTGATATGCCCACCTGCATGCTTGAACGCACGCACCTTTGTTGCTATCTCTGCCGCGAAGATAATTTGATAACAAACATCTTCCCGAATAACTGATGCACATTGCGCCATGAACGAATGTTTCGAGTTCAACTTCTTGTGGCAACGCTGCCCTAATTTCTTTGATTTCACGAAGCGAAAGTTCGCGCGCAAGAACAATTCTTTTACAGCCTAACCCAGCAAAAAACAAAGCAGAATGCAAGTTTGTGACATTTGCTTGTGTGCTTACATGAACATCTAAATTTGGAACGACTTTTCGCGCCAAAGTGATAATTCCTATATCGCTAACGATAATCGCATCTGTGCCGATTTTATATAAAAATTTAAGATAATCTTCAAGGCCGTCAAAATCTTGGTTACGAGCGACAATATTAACTGTAACATACATTTTCTTGCCCTGCTCGTGAATAAGTTTTGACGCGATTTTGAGTTCATCATAGTCAAAATTGCCGGCAAATGCCCTTAAACCGTGGCTTTTTCCAGCCAAATAAACAGCATCTGCACCAAAATACAATGCTGTTTTAAGTTTTTCCATATTGCCAACTGGGGCTAAAAGTTCCATAAATTTTCTCCTAAGTAATTACAATAATTTTTCCCAATTTTCAATGATTTTTAAAGCATATTCAAATGCGTTATCAATGACTTTTTTATCCTTTAAATTAACGCCTGCATCTTTTAAAAGCGAAATTGGGTCTTTGGTTGAACCCGCTTTTAAGAAATTTAAATAGCGCTCTGGCTCTGTTGGTAAAACTTTGTAGACGATATAAAGCGCCGAAATTATGCCGATAGCGTATTTATATACATAAAATGCGTTATAAAAGTGCGGTATTCTGCTCCATTCATATTGAATTTCTGGCACAAGTTCAACATCTTTTCCAAAATATGTTTTATTTAATTGATAATAGAAATCATTTAAAATTTTAGCAGAAATTGGCTTGTCATTTTCGTATTGTTCATGAGCAAATTGTTCAAATTCAGAAAACATGAGTTGCCTGAATGCAGAGCCTTTAAATTCGCTCAAAAAGTGGTCATAATAATAAATTATATCTGACTTGTTGTCCGAATTTTCGCTCAAATATTTGAGTAAAAGCATTTCGTTTACATTGCTTGCAACTTCTGCAACGAAGATTGTATAGCCTGCTTGATCAAAATTTTGAGTGCTGTTTGAATAGTAAGTGTGCATTGCGTGTCCAAGTTCGTGAGCAAGTGTAAAAATCGAATTTGTGTCGCCAATAAAATTGGTTAAAACAACTGGATTTTTTGAGTATGCGCCCCATGAAAACGCTCCGCTGTCTTTATTTTCATTTGGATAAATATCTATCCAACGCTCGTTTACTGCCCTATCTATAAGCGTTTGATATTCTTTTCCAAGTGGCAATGTTGCTTTCTTGATTAAATCAATCGCTTCGTCAAAAGTATAGGTCTTTTTAACGCCTTTTTCTTTTGCAAATTGGTCATAAATCGCAAATTTATCCAAGCCTAAACTGCGTCTTTTAACATCAAAATACTTATGGAATACAAACAAATTGTCGTGCATTGATGAAATCAATGTGTCGTAGACTTTTCTGCTTGCTTCTTCGGCATAAATAGATAAATCAAGGGTTGATTTAAACTTTCTTAGCCTTGTGTAGAATACATTTTTCTTAACATTATGAATGTAATTTGACGACAAAAAGTTATTAAACTTGCCATACGCGCTATTAAGCGCTTTTATGGTGTTTTTTCTCAGTGTTCTATCGTCAGATTGCATAAGTTCAACATAATTCGAATGGGTTAAAGTGTGTTTTTTGCCCTGGCTATCTTTTGGCGAATCAAACTTTAAATCGCCATCGTCAAAAACATCAAAATTTTCAGAAAAACCGCCTGCCATTTCCCCTGACATTGATATGATTTTTTCTTCTTTTTCCGACAAAATTAATTTTCTATCCTTAATCATTCCCTTGAAATAATTTTTATACGGAGTTGTTTCGGCAAGCCTTTTTAAGTCTGATGTTTTATATTTTTTTATTTCAATATCAATAAAAGTTGTTTCAACAGAAAACTTTGATGCAAGAGCATCAACAAGAGTTAATCTTTCACGATAAAACGAGTTTGTGGCATCTTCGCGAGTTTTTAAAGAAGCGTATACATACAAAATTTCAAGTCTTAATGAGATGTCTTCTTCTAGTTTTAAACATTCAAGCATAGTCTTCTCATCAGACAATTTGCCCTTATATTTTTCAAAGTCGTTAACATGGGTTTTTAGGTCTTCATATTCACGATAAAAGGCATCATCGTCTTTGAAATAACCAGTTAAATCCCATTTAAACTTTTCTTCAATTTCACTTCTTTTTTTCATATATTTGCCTTTTAAACCAATCTTTCAATATTGAATTCTTTCCATGGCTCGCTTTCAAGGTCTGGATAGCACTTGAAAGTCATTACATTTTTTGTTGTTGGATGCTCAAAAGTCAATTTATAAGCCCAAAGTGCCAAATTGTCTGTTTTAGTATTTGTATTAGAATTTTTTGAGCCATATTTAATATCGCCGAAAACAGGAGTTCTTAAACTTGCCATTTGCACTCTGATTTGATGGCTTCTGCCCGTTAATAATTCTATTTCAGCCAAACTTAAATTATTCTCTACTTCAACGATATTATAAATGAGTTCTGCTCGTTTTGCACCTTCTTCTCCCATAGGCACAATTTTTACGATATTTGTTTTTTCATCTTTTTTGAGATAATTTATTTGCTTTTTTCTTCTGTCTGTTGGACAACCTTCAAGAACAGTCAAGTATTTCTTAGAAAATCTGCCGTCTTTCATTTGTTCAGCAAGTCTTGATGCTGCTTTTGAAGTCTTCGCAAACACCATTAGTCCGCCAGTTGGTCTATCTAATCTATGAACCAAGCCGACATAAACATTGCCCGGTTTGTTATACTTAACTTTGATATATTCTTTTACCATATTAAGCATATCTTTATCGCCGCTTTCGTCTTCTTGTGATGGAATATTGTGTGGCTTTATAACAACAATAACATGATTATCTTCATAGACAACACTCAATTCTTTTTCTTCTTGCATAGTATTCTAATCTCCTTAAATTTCAAGGTGCTATGCAAGTTTTGCATAGCACTTTAATAGAATTATTCAAATAGTTTTCTTACGAAGTCTTGCGCTTCAATTTGCATCATTGTTCTGGACATTGGTCCTGATATAAAGAAGCATTGTCCAACGCCCGCTGTTATGATGCTGTTTTGTTCTTCTGCGTTGATTTCACCTGATTTTCTATACAACTCGACTAAGTCGTTCATATCGTTAGGTGCAAGCGAGAAAATCATTGAATACTGACTGGCGTTAATAACCGCAGTTGATTGTCTTTGAATTTCAACTGAACCAACGAAGTCTTTAATATTTTGTGTAATAACAATCTGCATACCTGAATATTTACGGATACGCTTTGCCATTTGCGCCATGAAGTCCAAAGCGATAGGATAGTTAGGGTTAATGAAAACATGGGCTTCATCAACTACAACAATGATTTTTCTATTTGTTTTGAATTTCATGTTGAAATCACGGTTTTTGATAATTTCGTTATCAAGATATTTAAAGACCAAAAGCATTTGAGCATTCGCGATAATTTCGTTACGGTTTGCCAAAAGCGAACGGAAGTTAAATGTAATAAAGTTTTCTTTTGTTGAAATAGATGTTGGGCCATTCCAAAGGTTACTATTTCTGCCACCTGTGGCGAATTTTTTAACATAAGTTTGAATTGTCAATAAGTTGCGTTTGTGGTATTCATTCGTTTCATTTTCAAGTCTTTCGCAAACAATTGCATACAAATCATCGAATATAGGATAATCTTCTGGCGTCAATTTTTCAAGGTCTGTGTTACTGTCTATGCCCTTTTTGTTATACATTTCAACAATCAACGAGTTCAATTCTTCAAACGCATCGGAATTGATTCCTTCCAAAATAACTTTGAAGAATTGTTCCAAGAACTGCAAGTGAACTGAGAATGTATCTGATACTTCTTTAAGTTTTAACTTGCCATCGTCTTTCTCTTCTTCTTCATCGTCATTCATTTCGTTGATATCTTTAATATCATCTTTTAATGTTGTCATAATATGGAATGGATTAATAATACCCATTGCAGATGAACCAACATCGATAACTTTACCTTCCAAGTTACCCGCAAGAATTGTATATTCATCTTCTGGGTCAAGAATAAATACTTTTGTGTTATCTGCTGCAAAGTTTGTCAAAAGAGTTTTTGTGGCGAAAGATTTACCAGAACCAGATTTACCAATAATCATCATATTACTGTTAACTCTTTCACGATTTCTTGCAAAGAAGTCAACGAAAATAGGATATTCATTATAACCAACATAAAAACCTTCTCTATCTTGCAATGCACCTGAAATAAATGGGAATATCGCTGCAAGCGTTGATGTTGGTATTCCTCTAACAGTTTCTTTAATGTTATCTCTCATAGATAAGTTTGAAGAAATAAATCCATCAACTTGTCTACCAAATAATTCAGAGAATTTGAAGCCTTCTTGTTTTAATATTGCTCTAACCTCTTTACGAGCGGCATCTTCGCAAGTTATGTATGTGTTTACATCGTAAAGTTGTTGGTTATTATTTTTCAAGCTAACCAAAAGTTCACGCAATGTTTCCATGTGAGTTTGATTTTCAATTCTTCTACTGCTTCTGCCGCCGAAAGATGATTTAGACTCCATTTCCATGATTGCTTTATCGATGTTTCTTTCAGCCTTATATTTTGGAATAGGTTTTATTTTAACTGTAACTTTTGTTCTGTCTTGTGAGAAGAATGGATATCCCCAAGCGTTAGCAACTTGAAGTGGATAATCTGATATAACAAATTGTCTGTATGTTCTGCCGTCAACTTGATAACTTGCTGTTTTAAACTTTAATTCCTTTGGAATTGCCCAATCTACATATTGTGTCATTGGAACAGCTTCAAGTTCACGCTCATCAAAGTCTTTACCATAATTGGCTTTCAAGAATACTGCAAGGTCTTTACCATAAAGCCTTCTTGTTGTAAGTGGCGTTGCTGAATTTGAAAGTGTGCTCATCATACCATCAGTCGTGGTTTCCAAAGCTTCTTTATCTTTATCAAAAACAACGAAATAGAAATAGTCTTTAAAAACTTTTTCTTGCCTATTCATTGCTTCAACTCTTGAAACACGACCTTCAAATACGCCTGCTCTGGCCTCAACTTCTTTTTGAGTGATTTCTCCTTCATATTGAAGCTCCAACAAAGCATCATATTTTTTATCTTCCAAATAAACATAGTTATCCAAAATCATAGCCTTGCTTTCTTTTACGATTGCTGCTTGTTGGAAGTCTGTTATTCTTCGAATAGCGTTTGCAAATGTTTCAATAAGCATATTTTGCTTAAACTCGTTTAATAAGCCAAATTCCATAGGCGTAATTTCAATAACTTGTGCATAATATTCCTTATAATCAATAAACCTGTCGTTTACAATGCCTTCAAAAGGAATAATTGCAGAGATTTTCGCATTTGCATTTTTTGCATCTTTTGAATATTTCTTCTTTTGTGCAAAGAACCTAAACAAATAGCCAAGAGTATAATACATTCTCACGCCATCTGCAACTGGGAAAAACATCGCAATAGCAATTACAAGCCATGCCATACCCACCCAAATGTGATATGGAAAGTTAGCCACAAACAATGCTATCGCAACTGCAATACCAATAAAAGCACAGATAACATCACCTAGCGTAACATTTTTAAAAAACTCGGTTTTAACTTTAATTTTTCTAGGAATTATTCTCACTTTTTTATCTCCTAAACATAAATATATAAGTAGTATATACAATTTGGGCAATAAAACAAAATAATTTTTCAAACAAAAATGAATATATGTGCATATTTTTGAACAAAATATAAATAGTTTCAATAAGGAGGTATAAAATGGTTATTGCAAACTTAATTTGTTACTGCTTGGTTCTTCTTGGAGCGGCAAACTGGGCACTAGTGGGTATTTTTAACTGGAATTTGGTTGCTGCTATCTGCGGTGGAACGCGTGCAGTTGGTTCAATTATTATCTATTGCGTAATCTTTGCAGCAGCACTCTGGTTAATAATTTCGCCAATTATAACAAAAGGAAAATTATATTTAGTTCATCACCAAAAGAATTCAATGAACACAGAATCAGAAGTTTACACTTCAAATCAATAATCATAAAAAAATGTGCAAGCAGCACATTTTTTTGTATCTCATGTTATTTTTTTAGACTGTCTAAAACGCTCACAACTTGATTTACATTGTCAATATTGTAAAGGTTAATCTTTCTTCCGTCTTTAAGATGTATGGCCATTGGACCATGCTTATATTCAGTGGTTTTCATTACAAAGCCATAATTTGTCGTTGTTGAAGAATTGGTTCCAACAACTTTTTTAATTTCGTCAAATCTAACCGTTTCAACCTTGTCTGTAATGACTTCAATAGAATTGTCGTCAACTAATTTGATTGCTTCAAGCGGATAATTTATTTCTGTCACCAATGTTTTGTAGTTCTTAACCGCAAAAGGAATAAAAATTCCCAAAAATGCCGCGAACGCCAAAAATATAACACCTAAGTACAAAAATGCATTGGAATTATTAAGAAAATATGTCGCAAGACTGCCAATACCTATAATAAATGATAATACGCACCCTACTATCGTATTGATGTACATACTTTTCTTAGGTTTTACCTTAACTCTAACCGCAATTACATTACTATTATTTTCAGACATAAAATTGCCTCCTTTAAATTACAAAATAATGATACCACAAATTTTTGCATAATCAAATACAAAATTTTTATAGTTCCTATCTAAAATTAGTATTAATTAAAAATAAAAATCCACCTTGTTCGGTGGATTTTTTTATATTGTTAAGTTATCTTCTTTTATCTTCTTCTAATTTTAAAGTACCAACAACAACATCATTTAAGCCAGCCATTACCGCTACCTTAAATTGTATAATTTTAGAATTTTCATTCCATTCAACAAATTTTATTTGTCCATAACTAATTTCGTCGCATTCTACCGTGTTAATATTAGCAACATAACCTTTGTGTGGGCTAATATCAATTATTTTACCTGTCAAATTTTTTAAATCATTAACTATAATGCCGTTATCATTCTCAAAATCTGAAAATGCTATTTCATCAAAATAACCCAGTTCAATATTAAATAATGTATTTCCGTAATCTAAAACATCGTCATAGTTTTTTGGCGTTGAAACAAGTTTATCTGCTTGAATTCTAAACGCTAAATGATAACCATTTATACGCTTAAAATCTTTCTCGCATGCAAATTTGCCAGTTGCCGAAAATTTAATTTTTTCTTTAACAAACTCAACAAAACCAATTTCATTAAAATCATCATCTTTTAAAGATTTATATAATTCTGATAATCTATTTTCTTCATTTTTAAACGAACTATCTATATTTTGTTTAGGACTTTCATTCACTTTTTGTTGAAGTTTAATAAGTTTATTATGTGTGAGAATGCTTATAAAAGATATAACTTCCGTTATTAGTAAAAAGCCAAACCCAACCAAACAATAAACACCTATTTCGTATAATGTTTCGTTTGCAGATTGATTTCCTTTTACTATTAATATCGGCGAAAGTGCTGTTAAAATTAAAGTAATAACCAGTATGATTATGTTAATAATTGTTTGTTTTTTCATTGCTACTCCACCATTAAATTTTCTTAAATATATCTTATCACATACGCATAAACTTTGTCAAACTATGCACTTCGTTAACAAAAAACTCATTTTTTTAGACCTTTGATTGTGTCTAATACTAGGTCTTCCAAGTATTCTTTATCATCAACATTTTCAACTAAATACATAGGTTTTGCATTTTCATAAGGCAATTCTTTTGTTAATCCATATTTGCTGTTTGTCTCGGTAATCTTAACTAAAAATCTATTGTCACAGATAGCACCAAAATAGTATCCATCAACATAAATTAAAAACTCACCCATCATAGATTTATATGTTGGATGTAAATTTGATAATTGTTCTAAAATAAAATCTCTATAACCTTTACTCGATGCCATCGTTTCCCCTTCAAATTTATTATACTATATAGTTTGCAAAAAGTTAACTAAATTGTATATCTTCGTAGCAATCACTTCGCATGAGAGTACCGACCGAAATTGTAATACAATTTCGCGTTTGGTCGGTAATAAGCAAATTGCGGTCATCAATTTTATTATTTTCGGGTCGTGCTACCGCGAATATAAGCGTCGTTTTTTAAAATGTGCTACATTACAGCATACGCAGAATAAAAAGAGAGACTGCCATAGACACTCTCCTTTTTTTATGTAAAAAACCAAAAGTCTTTTTTGATTGTTTTTATTTGATTTTTTAATGATTTTTGATTTCTTGCTGTTTGATTTTTATGAATTACCTTTCATAAGTGAAATATCTGCGACTTGGTAAAGGCAAATGCATATCTTGTAGTAATCAAAACGATAAAAATCATTTAAAAGAACTTTTATTTTTCTGGCACTTCGATTTCTGCCATTAACTCTTTGGCTCTTTGTTTTGCTGGTTTTTTATCTTCATTCCTTTCTTTTTTAAATAATTCACATCCGTTATAATCAAGAATAGCCAAGCACTCTTTTCTATTATGAGTTAAGTGATTATCTGAGATTTTTGCATACTTGATTGAGTCCTGAGAAAATCTAAGAATAAAATTCTCTTCACAAAGCGTATTTCTATTTCCAAAATATTCTTCGTCAGTTGTTGATATAAATCTATGCAAACTTAATAATTGCTTTCCGTTTGTATTAAATACAGTAACAAATGGAGCACAATCTAATATTTTTTTAGTGTTAATATTTTCATCTAATTTGTCACTTGTTGAAAGACCATACGCAACTATCGCACGACATTCGTCACCAAAACAAATAAGTTTCATTCCGACTTTACTACTATCATACGCGAGGTTATTGTTGTCATACCAAACTCTTCCATCGGTATCTATAATATCTCCATTTGCTAATCTATCTGCTATCCTGCCTTTGTTGATATCTTGTATGTGATTCTTTACAAATTCCCCGTTTGTTTTATTTAAAACCTTTACCAAATCTTCAACTTTATCTATAACAATTTGAAAATCGCTCATACATAAATCTCCTTAATTGATATTAAGGTACATACTATCACAAAAAATACAACATTGCAATACTTAAACTTGAAATTTTTTAACTTTGTAGCAACTATTAATGCAGTCGAAGGGACTTGCTCCGCTTTGCAAGTATTCGTTGCGGGTCGATGCTCGCTTTCACGCCGGTCGCTAAAAATGTGCCACTGGCACATTTTTTAACGCTCCGTTCAAGCTCCGCAACTATATAATTTTTCCTATTGTATATCTTCGTAGCAATCACTTCGCATGAGAGTACCGAC
>URWY01000004.1 GCA_900551705.1 uncultured Bacillota bacterium
CCCGGGGTTCTTTTCGCCTTTCCCTCACGGTACTATACGCTATCGGTCACTAGGTCGTATTTAGCCTTAGGAGATGGTCCTCCCACATTCACACCGGATTTCACGTGTCCTGTGCTACTCTGGAACACTCTCGCT
This sequence comes from uncultured Bacillota bacterium, assembly GCA_900551705.1. Taxonomy (GTDB): domain Bacteria; phylum Bacillota; class Clostridia; order Christensenellales; family UBA1242; genus UMGS687. Next base: position 136 of record URWY01000004.1, read on the forward strand.
CTCATTCTGGTTTAAGATACGGGGCTATTACCCTGTTTCGCTCGGTTTTCCAACCGTCTTCTCCTACCATTATTCGTCGCTTTATGAGGTCCGAACCCCCGTGACATTTCTGCCTCGGGTTTGGGCTCTTGCAGTTTCGCTCGCCACTACTCCCGCAATCGTTGTTTTACTTTCTTTTCCTCCAGGTACTTAGATGTTTCAGTTCCCTGGGTTCCCCTCATAACACTATTTGATTCGTGCTATGATACTAACTCATTACAGTTAGTGCGTTTCCGCATTCGGACATCTACGGGTCACAGCCTACGTGCGGCTCACCGTAGCTTATCGCAGCTTATCACGTCCTTCATCGGCTCCTAGTGCCAAGGCATCCACCATATGCTCTTTGTAGCTTAATCTATATTTTAGTTTTGGATTTTCTTAGCATTTTCACTTTAATCTTATTGTTAAAGAAATTAAACTCAGCGTAAATTTACAGTATATATCGTTGAAGATTATATTCATATTACACTTTATTTGTTACTGATATTTGACTCGATATATATATTAAAATATACACATCAATTATATCTATTCAATTGTCAATGTTCAAATTTCCACAAAAGTGGAACCCGCCTTTTCACACGCGGTGACATCAATATATCACTATAAAAATTAATTGTCAACAGTTTTTTCAAAGTTTTTTTACTTTTTTTTAACTTTTTTTTACATTTTTTTTAAAACACCGCAACACCCCGCCGTGTGTTTGCAAAATTGCCATTTTTTGCCTAAAAACTTGTCAAAATTCGCTAAAAATTTTTATAAAAAATGAGAGCGGCCTGCTCTCAAATTTACATTTCTCTATCAACTTTTGCCAATTTCGACCTACTACTGTAATCTTTATATGCCATTGTTATTAAATTATTTTCATAATATTCAACAACATTGTCGCCAAATTCATAAAGTTTTGAACTCACTTCATGCGCACTTTGGAAATTAAAATTGACCAAATGCGAACAAAGTTGTCCAGTAGTCCTTGCAATAAGCACCAAAGTTGTGTATGCAGTTCGCTTTATGTAAAAACCGTTTTGAGCAACCGCTTTCTCAACAAGTTCAAAATTTTCTTGCCTTGAAAGAGTGGTTGGATATTCAGAATAAAAATATGCAAACTTTAACATCGCATTATAATTGTTTAAATCTTTTGCGAGTTGTTCGCTTGTAGCCCCATTAAACTTTTTATTCTCAAGGATTTTCCTTTGGTCTTCTAACATCTTAAAAAATAATCTTTTTTCCATAAAATTTCCCTTATATACTATTAATGTATTTATTATATTAAATATACATTATATATTATGTCAATTTTTGGATTGCCAAATTGTGACGAGTCTGGTCGAAAAAAGAAAAACAAGCCTAAGGAGTAAATAAAAGGCCTGTTTTCTAACCCTGCTATGTAGCATAAGGGTCTGGTAATTTAACAAATATGTATTTGGTAAATCTATTTTGTTTGAGAAATTGCCCAGCCAGATACAGCGCTATCAGCCGCTTGAACAAATTCAAATTCTAAAACAACTTCAATCTTTGCAATGACTACTGCTTTTTCAACAACAGTTTTTCCATCTTCACCGCCCATAACTGCAGCTTTGACAACATAACCTTTGCCTTCGCCTTCATCAGCACCAACAAATTTTGGTCCTTCAATTTTGAATGAAGCGCCTGTTGCGAAAAGCCCAACAAATCCTGTTGTTGTGTCCGCATTGTCAGTTGCGTGACCAACTTTTTGCAAGATTGTTTCATCGGCGGTATTTTTTGTTGTGTAGTAATAATAATCACCATTCTTTACAAAGTTTGCACCAAAGAAAGCATCTTCGTTAGACATTGTAATGAGCTCACTTGCTGCAAAATCAGTTTTTGCGGCTTTTAACTCTGCGTCTGTGTATGCTGTTGTTGCGTCTTTTGTCGCATAAAATTTATATGAAACTTTAACTCTCATATATGCGCCAACGCTTTCTTTTGTCAATCTGACATCACTATCTGTAACCGTGATTGTGTCGCCAGGTTTAATTTCTGATTTGGCAAGCAATACACCTTCCAACTTACTGTTTTCTTTTTTCCAGACCGTTGGATCTGTTTGCCCAAACCCTTTGTATTGAATTTCAATACCTGAGTTCATAAGAATTGTTCCTGTTGCTTGCCTTTTCGCTGTATACCAAGCCGCAGACGCTCCAATTCCAAGAGCGATGGTTAAAAGTAGCGCCAAAGCAATAATGCCAATCTTTAACCATTTTTTTGTTGTTGACTTATTCATTTTACTCCTCCCTTTGAATAATTTTTTATAGATAGAACAACACTATCTAATGTCTGCATTATATAATGTAAAAGTCTACTTGTCAACTAAATTTAACATATATTATGAAAACATTAAATAATGTGTTGGTGAGATATGGTTAAATTAAATGTGTTAAATATGCTTAAAGAAAGGGGCAAGTCAAAATATTGGCTCTATATTCAACTCGGAATGAGTTATCAGAATTTCAATAAAATGGTTAACAACGAAACGCGCTCCATTAAATATGAAACAATAGATATGCTTTGCGAGATTTTTGACTGCACGCCAAACGATCTCTTTATTTTGACAAATAACGACTAAATCAAACAAAATTAGCACTGCAAAAAAATTGTAGTGCTTTTTTGTAACATTTTTATAGGGTCGTGAGTAGTATGAAGTAAGAGCAAAAGAAAAAAACAAACAAAGTACAAAAGAAGAAAAAATACATACTTTTGATGCAAATAAAAAACCTACAAAAAATGCTCGCATCAAACACTTGAAAAAGTGAAAGAAAAATTTTTTAGAAAATCTAATGAGGAGGAAAGCGTATGAACTTCTTGAATGGTTTCTTCGGAAATCGCGATGGCGGAAACGGATGCGACTGCTGCACAATTATTATCTTACTCATCTTACTTTCATGCTTATGCGGTGACAACGAAGGTGGCTTCTTAGGCGGATTTGGCGGTGGAAATTGCTGTGATTTAATTATCTGGTTAATTTTACTCTCATGCTTATGCGGTGGAAACAGCGGCTGCGGCAACAGATGCTAGTCTAAACTAACTACATAAAAAATAAAACTTCAAGTTGAAATACAATCCCCTCTTATCAACTTGGAGTTTTATTTTAATTAAATTCTAATTATAACAAAATACAGATTATGCCACCTTTGCCTTCGTTGATAATTCTACCAAGAGTTTTGCGCATTTTGCGTTGTGCTTCAACAGGCATTGTTGTGATTTTTGAGTTAATACCTTCGTTTACAAGTGAACTCAAACTCTTGCCAAACATATTCGTTTCCCAAATTGCTTTTGGATTTTGTTCAAATTCATCAAGAAGATATTTTACAAGTTCTTCACTTTGTGCTTGTGAGCCAACGATTGGATTAACTTCAGTTTCAATATCAACGCTCATAATATGCAAACTTGGAGCAGATGCTTTAAGTTTTACGCCGAATTTTGAACCTTGTTTTACAATTTGTGGATCTTCCAAACTCATATCTTCCACAGATGGCATAACTACGCCGTAGCCTTTTTCTTTAACTTCTTCGAGTGCGACTTTGATTTTGTCGTATTCCTTTTTAGCGTAAGCAAGTTGCTTGATATATGATATCAAGTGGAAATCGTCTTGAATTTCTGTTCCACATTGTTCTGATAAAACGCGATAGAAAAGTTGTGGTTTAGGCGTGATTTCAAAATAGATTTTACCTTCGCCCATTTTGATTGTTGACACAACAACAGGCTCGAAATCTTCATTTTCTAAGAATGCAACATTTGTTCTATCAATTTGGCCAATCTTATTTGCTTCTTGTCCAAACTTTTCAATTTCAGAAATAATGCTTGTGATAATTGGGTGTTCAAAAGGCAATACTTGAAGCCATTCTGGCATTTTTACGCTCAAAGTTTTGATTGGGAATTCTAAAAGAATTTTTTCAAAAATTTCTTCAACATCTTTTTCAGAAAGTTTTGCAACATCTTTCGTTATAACTGGAATCTGATATTTTGCGTAAAGCGAATTTGCAAGTTTTTTTGTTTCTTCGGCATTAGGCTTTTTGGTATTCAAAACGATAACAAAAGGCTTTTTTTGTGCTGCAAGTTCTTTCACAACTCTTTCTTCTGCTTGGACATAACTGCTTCTTGGAATGTCTGTGATTGAGCCGTCCGTTGTCATGACAATGCCGATTGTTGAATGTTCTTCAATAACCTTTTTTGTTCCCAGTTCCGCCGCCTCTTCAAAAGGAATATCTTCTTCTGTCCAAGGCGTTTTAACAAGTCTTGGTTTTTCTCCTTCTTCATGTCCGAGTGCGCCATCAACAAGATAGCCCACGCAGTCAATCATTCTAACATTCATTTCAACTTTTTCGTCAAGATTAATTTTAACCGCTTCGTTTGGAATAAATCTTGGTTGAGTTGTCATGATTGTTTTTCCGTCTGCGCTTTGTGGCAGTTCGTCAATTGTTCTTTCTTTACTGTTGATATCCTTAATATTTGGAACAACTAAACTTTGCATAAAGTTTGTTATAAAGGTAGATTTTCCGCAACGAACCGGACCAACAACGCCCACATAAATATCGCCGCCAGTGCGTTTGGCAATATCTTCATATAGACTGTAATTTTCCATAAAAAACCTCCATAGATGTTATAATCTATGAAGGAAAGTTAGCGAATATTCGTTTTTTGTGTCTTATTTTTCTTAGCCCCAAACTGAAATTGCAAGTTCTTCAATCGCTTGAATATCTAACGAAAATTCAATTTTTGTAAATGGCATATTTTCGCCATAATCAATGCTATCGTCCATTTTGATGAGCACTTTGTTATCGGCGTTGAGTTTGAAGATTGAAACTTTTGGTGTTTCTTCTCCATTATATTCATTTTTTGTAAGTGTTATGTCTGCAAGCGTTGTGACATCGCCTTCGGCAGTGCCGAAATAATACCAGTCGCCAAACTTAACAAATTTTGAAGCGTCAAATTCTGGCAAACTTTCAAACAAATTGAACTCGCTTGAAATTGGATATGGAACGCCATTTTTTTCATACTCTGTTGTTTTTGCCAAAAACTCTGCTCTGTTAGCGTCAGTCAACAAAACTTCTTCGCCACTAGCATTTTTAAAGTAAAATTTGATATTAAATCTAACTCTCAAATAAAATGGGACTGTGTTTTCTTTAGCGCTGAGAGTTGGATTGGCAAGCGAATAGACCATGCTTGACATAACATTTGTTTCTTCAAGTGGTTTTAATTCAACTTCGCCGCTAGTTTTTTCAACAAGATATGCAAGTTTTAAATTTGAGTTTGAAGGGGTTGAGTTTTCTTCATATAAACCTGCATAGTCAATTTTTATACCTTCAACAAATTCCAAACTACCTTCCGCTTTTCTTGTGGCAACAAACCAAGCGCCTGAGAAATATGTTGCAATAAGAGCAATAAGCAAACATGCCAAAATTGCAATAGTTATTATGATTGCTTTTCTTTGTCTTTTACTTTGCATAAACACCCCCAAGTTAAATTATTAACTTTATTTTAGCAAAAAATTATGTGAATGCAAAATATTTAAACTATTTTAATTAATTATAAAAGCCAATTATTTTTATAAACCGAGCATCTTTTAGGTTATATGTGGACAATCTGCGGTTAAGTGCGTCGTAGGTATGTGCACAAACAAACATATCAAAAGGCAAGCCCACGCTTTCAATTTTTGTTATAACGAGCGTATGCGTGTAAATCCCGTTTGTTTTTATTTGCACCAAGTCACCGAGTTCTAAATCTTTTAAATTTGCAATTTTGCCAACTGGGCCTTTTGAAATTTCATTTCTAAGTAAAAAGTTTTGAAGATATTCAACTGATGTCCAACTTGGCGAGCGGTCAAACGCTGAATTATAAAACCAACCAAGTGGATAATTATAGTTCATAATATTGCAACCTGCAAAAACACTTTGTGAAGCAAAGTTTGTGCAGTCGCCGCCTAAATCTTCAAAATCATAATATTTTGGATTTCTTCTTTTTGCCCAAGTTAGCGCATATTCTACACAGTTTGGCCTGTTATATTTTTCTAAAATCATATAACTATTGTATTTTTAATTTCTTATTATTGCCATAAAAAAAGACTTATCTTTTAAGCCTTTTTTCTTTTCTTCAATTTTATTTTTGCCAATTTGTTTTTATTGTCGCCCCACAACTTTTCAAGGTTGTAATAATTTCTTTTTTCTTCAATGAAAAGTTCAACTATATATTTACCTAAATCTAGAATTATCCATTCACCTGGAAATTCTCCTTCCATAGCGATTTCTTGTTGAAATTCTTTTTCAAACTCTTCTTTAATTTGAGCAGCAACTGCTCTTGTGTTTTTTTCGTTAGGAAAAGTTCCAACAATAATTTTGGTCATGATAGGACTTTTAGATGTTAAATCTAAAACTTCAATATTTTTAATTTTGTTTTCGCAAAGTATTTGCGAAATTACTTCAAATCTACTTTCGTCCATCTCTTTTCTCTTTATAAATATATAATATGCAACATTTTTTGTCAAATAAATATTAAAATTTCAATTCTGTCGTTAAATTTTTATAATCTTCAAGTGTTAACTCTTCCGCTCTTGCCATTTCGTTTATATTTAATTTTTGCAAGACTTTAACGACTTCATCTCTTGAAATATTTAGATTTTTAGTTAAATTGTTAACAAGTGTTTTTCTTCTCATTGCAAAAGAACTATTGACAACTTTTGAAAATTTGTTAACAAAATTTTTATCAACATCAAGTTGTTTCCTATCTAACCTAATAACTGCTGAGTCGACATTTGGCATAGGATAGAACATTTTCCTTGACACATTTCTTGTGATTTGTTGATTGCAATAAAAGTTTATCATAACTGATGGAATGCCATAGTTGTCATCACCAGCCTTGGCACAGAAACGCTCCGCAACTTCTTTCTGAACCATAACGGTTATTGATTTACATCTTTGAGTTTGTTCCAAAAATTTGAATATTAATGGCGATGTTATATAGTATGGCAAATTTGCAACAAGTTTATAATCGCCTTCAAAATTCTTTTCAATTTCATCAATTTGCAATTTCAAAGCATCATCAATAATGATTTGTAAATTATTAAAATTTGAAGCAAGTTCGTTTAAATGTTCTGTTAAAGTTTTGTCAATTTCATAAGAAACAACCTTTTTGGCTTTAAGTGCGAGTTGTTCTGTTAACGCTCCGCCGCCTGCTCCAATTTCTAAAACATCATCTTCTTTTGTGATTTGCGCATCACTGACTATTGCAGCAAGCAGATTTCTGTCAGACAAAAAATTCTGACCAAACTTTTTGTTAAATTTATGATTTTCTAGCATGGTAACCTTCCAAATAATTTGCGAGCATTCGCTGTTGTTTTTTCTTCAACTTCTTTATAATCCAAATCTAATAAATCTGCAATTTTATCGTTTACAAGCACAACATTTTTAGGTTCATTGATTTGCCCGCGATAAGGTTCTGGGCAAAGATATGGACAGTCTGTTTCAAGCATCACATTATCAATTCCGCATTGCCTTAAAACTTCTGGAATATTCCTTGCATTTTTAAATGTCACTGAACCACCAACAGAAATGTAAAAGCCCAATTTAAAATATTCTCTTGCTATTTCAGCGCTGCCAGAAAAACAATGTATAAGCCCTTTTTGTGGCAAAATAGCAGCATATTCTTTTATAATTTCAAGCGTGTCTTGCGTGGCATCACGGCTATGCACAACAATTGGCAAATTCATTCTGCTTGCAAGTTTGATTTGCTTAATAAAAATATCTTTTTGAACTTTTATAACTTCGTCTTCCGTTATATTCTGATATTGTGGATAACTTTGCTTAATATATGCAATTTGAGTTTCCATATCGTGATAATCAAGACCAATTTCGCCAACGCCTATCACTTTTGGATTGTCCTTTTCAGCATAAATCATATTTTCAACTTTTTCATCATATTCAAAAAGCGCTTGTGGGTGAATTCCAAGTGTAGCGTAAACATTTTCAAACTTTTTGGCAAGAGCTAATGTATCGTTAATTGAATCTATATCACAAGTGGCGTTAACAATATATTTAACGCCAGCTTCGCTTGCTCTTTTAACAACATTTTCAACATCGTCTTTCAATTTATCATCATCAATATGTGCATGTATATCTATTAACATAACTTTTATTATATAAAATAAATCTATTTTGTCTAGCAAAAAGTTGACTTTTGACGAATTTGAATATAAAATGCCAATAAATGAGTGAAATATTATCAGATAATGAATTAATAAGCGGTGCAAGAAATGGCAATAATGAATATATTGACATCTTGTTTGCACGCTACAAACCTCTTGCAAAAAAGATTTCAAGGAGATATTTTCTTGCTGGTGGAGATCAGGACGACACTTTTCAGGAAGCGATGATTGGCTTATTTAAAGGCTTTCAAAGTTATAAAATTTCTTCCAATTCAGACTTTAAAAGTTTTGCCACTCTTTGCATAACAAGGCAAATTCAAAGTGCTATAAAAAGTGCAAACAGGTTGAAAAATAAAATGCTGACCGAAGCAATAAGTTTGAACAATCAAGGTGCTTTCGAGTATGCAGACGATTTAGACGGCGAAGAATATAGTTTTGTTTTGCCTTCAAACTTACCAGACGCAGAAAACACTTTAATTTCAAAAGAAAATGTTGATGAAATGCTTAAACAAATTAATGAGAATTTAAGCACTCTTGAAAAACAAGTTTTACATTGCTATTTGGAAGGCAAATCATACAAAGAAATTGCTATTGCAATTGATAAATCAATAAAGAGTGTTGAAAATGCGCTCACAAGGATAAAATGCAAACTCGCTTTTATAAAAAAGTAGCGAAAATTAACATTTTATTGTTTGGAAATTCGAATTTTATATTGTATAATGTCAAAGCAAATTATAAAATTAACTTAGGAGTTTATTGTGAAAAAAAGATTTTTTGGAGTATTAGCAATTATATTAAGCGTTTGCTTTATGTTCGCTGGTTGCGGGCTTTTGGAAACAGACTTAAACAAGGAGTATGACCAAACCGCTATCGTGGTTGATGGGACTATCATAACAAAGAAAGACATTAAAAATGCTTATGATTCATATTTTTCAAGTTATTACAATTCTTATAAAGACCAAGCATTTGATAAAATGATTGAAGACTTAATCACAGAGAGATTGTTGCTCAACAAAGCAAATGCAATGATTGCAAATGGTGAAATTGTTTTAACCCCAACAGAAAAGAATTATATCTACGATCAAACATTCAAAGCAATTTTAAATAACCTTGAAAATTTTGAAACAGATGCTAAAAAACTTCTTGGTTTACCAACTGATGAAGAAAATTCCGACACTGATTCTCAATATGTTTACACAAAATATACACCAAATGCAAAAGTCGTATATAATGAAGCAACTGGCAAATATGAAATTAAAATAAGTTTGAAATATCTCGTTTGCAAAGTTAATGAAGATGGCGAAAACGAATATGAATATGTGGACTCTGCTGAATATTCAACATACACAGAACCAGAAACACTTTTAGATTTTTCTAGTTTTGTTTATAAAAAGTTAAACAGTGAAAATGCACAAGAAAAAATTGTTGCACAAGAAGCATATAGGCTCTATATTGCAAGACTTTTGAAAAATGAAAAAGACAAAGGATTATCAACAGACGAAAAAAGCGTTTTTGAAAGAGAGCTTTCAAGAATTTATGAAATTATTTATAAAAACTTTGTAACAACAAAACTTTATCAACACACAGCAAAAGATATTAAAATCACAGAACAACAACTTTTAAATTACTACATTTCAAAAGTTGTTGAAAACTACGAAAGATATCAAGAAGACAAAGAATTGTTTGCAAAAGAAGTTATGAAAAGCATTCGCGAAGCAAACCTTTATGGTTCATATGGTTCAAAGAGTTTCAGCATTGGAGATATATACTATGTTCCAGATATTGATGAAACATACTTCATGGTTTACCACATCATAGTTAAATTTACAGATGAACAAGTTGACAGAATTAATGAAGCATATAAAGCATGGAAAGACGGAACAACAAGTGAAGCAGATTACAATAAAGTTCTAGAAGAAGAAAAATCAAAAATCAGGCTTAATGAAAGAGATGAAGAAGGAACAATTATTGTTAAGTCGACAGATGAAAATGCAAAAACTTTCGACCAAATGCTTGACGAATTAAAAGCGGACCTTGCAGAAGCAACAACAGCAGATAAAAAGGGCGATATCTTTAATAAATACATTTATAAGTATTCAACTGATTCTGGTTCACTTCAAATTCAAAAAGACTATTTCGGTGGCGAACACACTAACTGGTATGGTTATATTGTTGGAACAGATAACAAAGGTTCTTATTTAGACGAATTTGTTAAACAAGCAAGAGATTTGTATAATAATGGAGCAGGACAACTTGGTGACATTTCAGATAAATTCTATATGGAAAGTTGGTCAAACGAAACATTAAAAGATGAAAATGGAAATGTTGTTAAAGATGAAAACGAAAAAGAAATCAAAGTTGATAAATTCTCTTATGGCGGTTTCGATGTTATGATGTATGCTGGTGCAATTTCAAATCCATTTGAAAGTTTTGATAGTAAAAACTTCTCAGTTGAAGCACTTGGCGACAATGCATTAAAAATACTTTCAGAAAAAAGACTTGGACTTTGCGGAAATAAAACATTGTTTGATTTAACTTATGAAGGAATTTACTCAAATGTTTACAACAATAAAATAACAGAGCTTAAAAAAGAATTAAACTCTTCTGCAAATGTTGTTAAATATGAAAAAGTTTATTCTGACCTTAACCCACTTGCATAAAAATAAAAACACGATTTAAAATCGTGTTTTTTTATGTCATGAAACATTAACTTCTATTGTTTCGCCATTTTGTGCGTCTTGGTAGGTCAACCAATAACCTAAATCTTGTGGTTTATCTGGGTCAAGTGGCAACCACTGTGCATTTTCCGATAATTCTCTTGGTGGCGCAATATCAAATTGCCCTGGCACGCCATAACTTATAAATTTGAGTTTCTCATCTTCAAATATCAAGCCAATAACATAATATTCGCCACTATCTTCATAATCAACCTTTATCCATTTGGAATTTGGTATCACTTCACAAAGGAATGTTTCTTCTGGATAGCGTTCAAAAAGTGCGTCCAACTGTTCTTTTATTTCTTCATAGAAATTAATATTGTCATCGGCAATCACCGCCTTTGCTACTTGTTTTTGCGTTGTTTTTGTTTCCACATTTTGTCTTTCACAACCCGCAAAGAATGCTTCACGATATTTACAACAAGCGCATTTATCGCTACCTCCAAGTTCGGCAGATATTGCTCTATCTATCGCTTGATGTTCGTCATCATCATAATCAATATTTGCAGAATCTAACTTTTGTTCTATCTCTTTTCTAGATAAATCTTTTTCGTCCAATAAATATAAATTTTCCGCAAGTCTGAAATCCATAGTTTTTGGCTTTACGCCGTTGCTAGCACCAAGTAAAAGCGGTTTTGCAACGCCACCTGACACATTTATCAATGCACAAGTAAATTTGCTTAAATCGCAATCGCATAGCGTGCTAAAAGAATAAACATTTTGACCCAAATCTTTCAAAGCGCTTTTTGTGACCTTGCCATCTGCTAAAATACCTAATGTTAAAATTCCAACTGGCTTTGCAGAAAAGTTGTAAAGTCTGATTTTACCGCTTATTTCATTTTCTGTTATTTGTAAATTTAAAACTGCTTTTTCGTTACCACTTTTTAGGCTTGATAAAACAAGTGTTTGCTGATTACGCATATTTACACCACCTTCAATTTAATTATATATGTTTAAAAATTTTTATTTGACAAGAAATTTGTTTAATAAAAAAGCAATCTGTCGAAAATTAGATTGCAATTTTTTCTGCAAGCCAAGTTATAAACTGCTTGTTTGACGGAACTTTGTTTTGCCTTGTTATATTTGAATATCCCATAATTTCATCATATAATTTTCTATTTTTACAACTATCAATCGCAACAGTTATGGCATTTCTAACATTTCTTTCAATGTTTATAACTTGAGTGTTATATTTTATTGCAACTTGTGGGTATAGTTTTGAATTAAAAGATTTTAAATTACGCCTATCTTCAATAACATTTACAACAAGGTCTTTTATATAGCAATATCCTAAATATTTTGTTGTAAGCCCTAACTCGTTTAAATAATCGGCAATTTTATTTTTTATTTCAAATTTTTTACTATCTGATAATGCGAATTGTTTTTTCTCTTGAACTTTGTCCATTATTTCAAAAAGGTCTGATGAATAATTGCCCTTGTTGATAACAATTATATTGTCGTCCAAATCATAATATTTTTCTGGCGTATAACTTATTATCACATAAGTTGGCATATTGTATTTTTTTGAATCTTTAAATTCTTTATATATTCTTAAATCAAAAGGAATTGATTCTTCATCATGAAAAACAACTTCTGGCATTGAACGAATGTTTGTTATAATTAACTCTGCTAAATTTCTACAATAAGTTAAATTTGCGTGTTTTTCCCTACAAATAATTTTTAAAATTTCTCCTAAATTATAATCTTGTTTTGAAAACAAAACTGCACTTTTACACATGACTACTCCTTTGTAACTTTTCTCATTATATCAATATTTTTACAAAATTACAAATATTTTTGTAAAGAAATAGTATATTTTTTACAAATTTATCATTTTTAACGCTTTTTTAATTAATTTTGTCTATTTTTGTTGAAACTTTTACATAAAAATGATTAAAATAATGTTAAATAAACATTTCCAAATAATGTAAATTTGTGATATATTAACAATGTGAATAGATTATTTGAAAATTCAAGCGAGTTTAAAAATATAGATTTTTCAATAAAGCAAAACAATTTTCCAAACGCGTTGATTGTTCTATCACCAGATAGTGAAACAAACAAACAGTTTGTAAAGGAAGTGGCTTTAAGTTCTTTTTGCAATAATCATAATATTTGCGAAAGTTGCGAAGGTTGCGTTAAAACAGAAAAAGGCACAAATCCTGACCTTTTGTTATATCCTAAAGACAAGGCTTTTCAAGTGTCAGATGCAAAAGAAATTGTTGACAGCGCTATAATGGCTCCAATGATTTTTGAAAATAAAGTTTATATTATCAACGATATTGATATTTCAACAATCGCAGCACAAAATAAAATTTTAAAAGTTTTGGAAGAACCCCCAGCATCAGTTAAATTTATTTTAACTGCAACTAACGAAACAAAAGTTTTACAAACCATAATGTCAAGATGTGTTAAAATATCATTATCAGCGCAAGACAAGCAAGTTTTGAAAAACTTTATTCAACCAAAATGCTCTGACGAAGATTTTGATATTGCATATTCTTTTGGAGAAGGCTATCTTGGGAAAATATTGTTTGCACTTGAAAATAAAAGTTTTAAAGAGTTAAACTTGCTTGCAGATTCAATAATTTACAACTTAAAATCGAGCAAGCAAATAATTGAATGCAGCAGTAAAATTTCAAAAATTAAAGGCAATTTCCAAATTGTTTTGAATTTGCTTCAAATTAAATTTAGAAAAATGCTTGGCACAGAAAATAAAGATTATAGCAAAATGTGCATTGTTAGTATTTTGGACGAAATATTGAAGGTTCAAAAAGAAATTGAAAGCAATGTTTCACAAAACATTCAGGCAGATAATTTGCTTATGAAAATACTTGAATTAAAATACTTATATAGGAGTTAAATATGAAAAAATTTATAAATGTGGTTTTTGACGGCTCACCTGTCAATTATTCTATTGAGTGCGAAGATAACTCTTTAAAGCCTAACGACCTTGTTGTATGCGAAAGCAGTCGCGGTTTAGAGATTGCAAAAGTTGTTAAATCTGTTTTTGAATCAGAAGAAAAAGAAAATAATTCAGAAGACAATATATTAGAAATTGAAAAAATTAAATTCTTAAATAGAGCAACGACTAACGACTTAAATATTTCAAAACAAAATAAAATTGAAGCAGAAAAAGTTAAAGAAACAGTTAAACAAAAAGTCAGCGAACTTGAACTTGAAATGAAGATTGATGGTGTTGTGATTTCTCTTGACAAAACAAAAATCACAATCTATTTCACATCAGACGGCAGAGTTGATTTTAGAAACTTGGTTAAAGAACTTGCAACAAATTTTAAATCTAGAATTGAACTTAAACAAATTGGTCCACGCGATGAAGTTAGATGCATGGGCGGATTTGGTCCTTGTGGGAAAGTTTGTTGTTGCAAAGAGTTTTTAAATGATTTTGACCATGTCACAATTAAAATGGCAAAAACCCAAAATTTATCACTCAACCCTACAAAAATAAGCGGTCTTTGCGGCAGGCTTATGTGTTGTCTTGCTTATGAAAATGAGCATTATTCTGAAACTGCATCATTGATGCCAAAAATTAACAGCGAAGTTATGACTCCAAATGGCAAAGGCGTTGTTATGTATAACGATTTACTTAAAAGGCAAGTTACTGTCAAATTTGGCGGAGATAATCAAACAGAAATTAAAGTTTATGATGTAAACGATATTAAAAAGTTAAAATAATTGGAGAAAATTTTGTTATTACAAGATAGCGAGAGATTGGACGATTTGCAACTTGGTGATTTAAAAATCATTCAAGACAAAAATAAATATAATTTTACAAGCGACTCTGCCCTGCTTGCAAATTTTATTTCAACAAAAAAATCAGATAAGTGCGTTGAAATTGGTTGTGGAAGTGGAGTTATCTCAATTCTTGTCAATCATAAATGCTCACCACAAAAGATTTCCGCATTTGAAATTCAATCTTCAATGGCAGATTTAGCTAGGCGAAATATTCAACTCAACAACCTTTCTGACAAAATCGAAATTATAAATGCTCCAATTCAAGAGTTTGAAAAATATATTCAAAAGGCATCTGTTGATGTTATTTTTTCAAATCCCCCATACATGAAAGTTAACGAGCAAAGTCTGATTAATTCAAGCAAAGAGATAGCAATTTCTAGGCACGAAATAAAGTTAAACTTGCATGATTTAATCAAATGTTCGTCCAATCTTTTAAAATTTGGCGGCAAACTATTTTTAGTTCACCGAAGTGAAAGGCTTTCAGAAATTTTTGCAGAAATGCATAGAAATCAGTTAGAGCCAAAAAGAATGTTTTTCGTTTCACCAAATGAAAATAAAAATCCGAACATAGTTTTAATTGAAGCGCAAAAAGGAGCAAAATCTGGTTTAAAAGTTTTGCCAACTTTGATAGTTAACGATAAAGACGGCAACTATTTATACACAATTCAAAAGTTATATAAGGAGAATAAATGATTTACTTTGTTGCTACGCCTATTGGCAATTTGAAAGACATCACATTAAGAGCATTAGATATTCTGCGTGAAGTGGATATTATTGCTTGTGAAGATACAAGAACTTCAAAAACACTTTTAGAAAAATATGAAATTAGAAACAAATATTTGATTTCATATCACAAATTTAATGAGCAAGAAAGTTCTGACAACATTATCAAATTAAATAACGAAGGGAAAAATATTGCAATAATTTCTGATGCTGGTATGCCTGGCATTTCTGACCCTGGCAACATACTTGCTAAAAAACTTGTTGAATGTGGCATTGAATTTACAGTTATACCTGGCGCAAGCGCTTTAACCACTGCTCTCGTTCTCAGCGGATTTAACTCTCGCAATTTTTATTTTGCTGGATTTTTGCCAGAAAAAATTTCGGATAAAGACAAATTACTTGCCGAAATTTCAACGCTATCAAGCACTCTTATATTTTATGTTTCATCACATAACATAAAAAAAGATATTAATTATTTGTATAATCAATTAGGCGACAGAAAAGCATGTTTAGTTAAAGAACTAACTAAAATTTTTGAAAACAAATATTATTTCAATTTATCTTCTATCCCAGAAATTGACGAGCGTGGAGAATTCGTGTTAATAGTAGAAGGCAATACAAAAACATTGAATGTGGAAGAAATGTCAATTTCTGAGCATGTTTTGTTTTATATAAATTTAGGATTTTCAAAAAATGATGCGATAAAAAAAGTTGCTAAAGAACGAAACTTAGCAAAAAATGAAGTTTATATACAAGTTTTAGATTTAAATGTAAATAGGGAATAATATTTTCATGACGATTTTAGAAAAAATAAAGACTTTGCCAAAAACAAGCGGCGTTTATATCATGAAAGATGATTTAGGTCAAATCATCTATATTGGCAAGGCAAAAAATCTTAAAAATCGTGTTAGTCAATACTTTCTAAAAAATCAAACCCACAATAAAGTTCGCGCGATGGTCGAAAAAGTTCACGATTTTGACTATTTCTTAACTCCATCTGAAATTGATGCTCTTGCACTTGAAAGTAATTTGATAAAAGAGCATCAACCTTTCTATAACATTTTGTTAAAAGACGGCAAAGCATTCCCTTATATTAAAATAGATACAAAAAGCGATTTCCCTCGCGTTGAAATTGTTAGAAGAATTAAAAATGACGGCAGTAAATATTTTGGACCATACATTTCTGGAATTAGTATTCATGATGTTGTGGACATTATCAATTATGTTTTTCCAATCCGTAAATGTAAGTTAAATATTGGCAAAGCAACTGTTTCAAGAGAGTGCTTAAACTATTCGTTAGGACTATGCTCAGCACCTTGCACTGGCAAAATCAACAAAGAAGATTATTCTAAAATTATTGGTGAAGTTATCGACTTTTTAAACGGCAACGATAATTTGGTCGAAACAAAACTTGAAGAGAGAATGAAAAATCAAATTGAAGTTGAGAATTTCGAAGGTGCTATTGAAACACGCGAAAAACTAAAAATGGTTCAAAAACTCAAAGAAAAAAGTGTTGCAAGTTTGCCAAAAGACATTTCGCTTGATGCTTTTGCACAAGTATCAACAAGTTATGGTGACGCAATTTGCGTTTTAACTCTTCGAAATGGTAAAGTCCTTGGTGTAAATTGTTTTTATGCCCCAGAAGGCGCAGACAACGAAGATGCTTTATCATCATTTATTGTTCAATATTATAGCGGCAACATCACTCCGCCAAAAGAAATAATCACATCAAAAGCGGTGGAAAATACTGACGACATCTGCAAAATTCTTGGCAAAAATATAACAATTCATCACGCAATAAAAGGCGTTAAGAGCAAAATTATTGATATGGCAAAAGATAATGCTGTTGAATTTTTACAAAAGAAAAGCAATCTTGAAGAAAGAAAGCGTCACAACATTTTCTCGGCTCTTGAAATGCTTCAAAAAACTTTAAATCTTTCGAAATTGCCTAATAGAATGGAATGCTACGACATTTCACACCTATTTGGAGAAGAAAGCGTGGCGTCCATGGTTGTTTTTGAAAATGGTATGCCAAAGAAGAAAGAATATCGCAAATTTAAAATAAAAACTGTTGCAGGCATTGACGATTTTGCAAGTATGTATGAAGTTTTAACAAGGCGTATTAAACGCTATCAAGAAAATGACGAGTCTTTTAACAAAATGCCCGATTTGATTGTTATAGATGGAGGAAAAGGTCAACTTTCTTCTGCTGTTCAAGCACTTAAAGACAACAATTTTCATTGCGACATCATTTCTCTTGCGAAAAAATTTGAAGAGGTCTACACCCCAAATTCAAATATCCCCGTTATGCTTAAACGCGGAAGTCCAGAACTTACCATGCTTCAAAGAATTCGTGACGAAGCACACCGTTTTGCTATCACATTTCATAGAACTCGCCGCGACAAACGCACTTTTGCTCACGATTTAAAACTTCCTAAATAAAACTTTATCAACTAAAATTCATATATTATTTTTATGGAAATAAAAGATAAAGAAATTTTAAGAAGGCTATTAAATATTCCAAAACTGGATATTTTTACAAATGAGAATCTCAAAAATTACCTGTCATTCCGCCCCGAAAACAGCATTTGTAAATACTTGCTTGTTTGCAATACTGAAAATGCACTTATAAGCACATTACGCATTTTAAAAAATAAAAACACTCGGCTAAATTATAAAAATCAGGCCGCTATTAAACATGTAATTTTGTCAAACGGAACAAACACACTGTTTAAAGATGAGTTTTATAACGGGTTTGTTGTTAAATTAGGTAAAAATTTTAAGAAAATCAAAATCACATCAACAAAAGGCAACAATGTCTATGTATCTGTTGGCGCAAACACCAACTTATTTGCACTCAATCACTTTTTAAAGCAAAATGGTATTGGCGGTATGGAATGGAGTTATGGAATTCCAGGAAGTGTGGGCGGGGCGATTATTATGAATGCTGGCGCGTTCGGCGGAGAAATGTCAAGCGTTCTTGAAAAAGTCAAAATTATAAAAAATGGCAAGTCTGAATGGACAAAAGATTTTTGGTTCGATTATCGCGATTCTAGTTTTAAACAAAATAAGGATATTGTTATCGAAGCAGTTTTGAAATTAAAAAAGTCAAATCAAGAAGACATTGAAAAACTACAAAAAGAAAATTTATCAAAAAGGCTACAAAGTCAGCCACACAACCTTCCAAGTGCTGGCAGCGTGTTCAAAAGAATAATTAAACAAAATGAAATTATTTTTCCTGCAAAATTAATTGACAACTTGGGGTTAAAAAATGTTAAAATAGGTGGAGCAATGGTGAGCGAAAAACATGCTGGCTTTATTGTCAATTTTGCTAATGCCACTGCAAAAGATTTTATCGAACTTTCAGATTTTGTGAAAAGTCAAGTTAAAGAAAAATATAATCTCGACCTAACACAAGAAGTGGAGATTATTGAGTGAGGAAATATGCACTTATTTGGAGATTATCATACCCATACAAGATATTCCAGTGGCAGGCACAATTCAAGACATGCCAAGGGTTCAATTTATGAAAATGCTTTAATCGCTAAGCAAAAAGGATTAAGAGAAATCGGCATAACAGAGCACGGATTATCTCATAAATTGTATGGCTTACAAAAAAACAAAATTGAAAAAATCAGGCAAGAAATAGAAGCCTGCGAAAAAGATTTACAAATCAAAATTTTGCTAGGTATAGAAGCAAATATAATTTCGTCTGCCGGCGATATTGACATGACAGATGACGAAATAAAATTGTTTGATTATATCGTTGTTGGTTTTCATTCTTTTGCTCGTGCAAAAAATGTTAAAGAATATTTTAAATTCTTTCTTCCAAACATTTTAGGTTTTAAAAGAAAAAAAGATATAGAACGCAACACTCGTTCACTTACGCTAGCAATGAAAAAATATCCGATAAAATTTATTTCTCACCCAGGCGTTAATATGCCACTAAACTTTGATGAAATTTGCAAAGTTGCAAACGAAACAAACACACTTCTTGAAATAAATGGTAAACGAATTGCTTACACAAAAAATGATGTAAAAATAATTAAAAAAAATAAAAATAAATTAATAATAAATTCAGATGCTCACACCCCTAATAGCGTAGGCGAAGTAAATAAACCTATTAAATTTATTTTAAAAAATAATATTCCATTAAATTTAATAAATAATTTAATTAATTAAAAAGGATAAAATTATGAGTTTCTCGCAAAATTCAAAAAATGAAATTTTAAATCAAAATTTAGAAAAGAAAATATCGCTAAAACCCTTTATTTATGGGCTTTATCTTTCTTGTGGAAATATAAAAAATAATTCTAAAAATATTTATTTATTTACTGATTTAGAAAATATTTTTCCATTAATTATTAAATTATTTAAAAATAAATTAAAAAATAATGAAATTAATTACGAAAATTTAATAAAAATTGATGAAATAACAAAAATAGCAAATAAAAATTATTATGAAATTGAATTAAATTCGCAATTAATTGATAATTTAAATATCAATTTTACAAAAGATATTCAAGAAAACGCTGAACTAATTATTTCTAGTTTAGACGATATAAAAAGTTTTTGCATCGGTGCTTTCTTAGGCTGTGCAACTTCAAGTATAAAAATTTCAGAAACTCCACAAGACATAACAACTTCTGGCTACCACTTAGAGTTTGACTCAAAGAATCATGAGTTTTTGCTTTTACTTTCTGAGTATCTTGCGCAGTTTGACATCAATGCCAAAATTTTAAAAAGGCGTAACAATTTTGTTTTGTATGTTAAAGATGCCGAACAAGTTAGCGATGTTCTTGCACTTGTTGGGGCAAACAATAGCGTAATTGAATTGCAAAATGAAATTGTTAAAAGAGAATTTAGAAATAAGATTAATAGGCAAACAAATTGCGAAAGCGGAAACATAACCAAGATGGTAAACGCAAGCATGAAACAGATAGATGCAATCGAAAAAATTGAGTCAACAATCGGGCTTTCATCACTCGCCCCTGACCTTGAAGAAGTTGCAATTTTAAGGCTTGCTAACCCTGAGGAAAGTTTGACCGATTTACTCAAACTTTCAACACTCAATTTAACAAAAAGCGGACTTAATCATAGGCTTAGAAAATTAATTTCAATAGCCGATAATTTAACTTGATTTTAAAATGAAAACATAGTAAAATCTATGGTATGGAAAAATTCATTCACTTACATAACCACACAGAATATAGTTTGCTTGACGGCTGTGCTAGGATTAAAAAATTAGTTGAAGTCACCGCTGAACGCGGCTGGCCTGCAGTTGCAATCACTGACCATGGCAACATGTATGGTGCATTGCAATTTTATACTGCATGTTTAGCAAAAGGAATAAAACCAATTATTGGCACAGAGTTTTATGTAAGCGAAAATCTTTATGATAAAAACGGCAAACAAAATTTTTATCACCAAATTTTAATAGCAAAAAATAATGTTGGTTATAAAAATTTGTTAAAACTTAACTCAATCGCCTTTAAAGATGGTTATTATTACAAACCAAGAATTGACTTCAAAATCATGGAGCAATACCATGAAGGCTTAATCTGTTTAAGCGCGTGTTTAGCTGGAAAATTGCCACAACTTATATTAAGCAGACAATTTGACGAAGCAGAAAAATTGACATTATGGTATAAAAACTTATATGGTGACGATTTTTATCTTGAAGTTCAAAATCACGGTATACCAGAACAACAAGAAGTAAATAGATATTTAAAAACATTATCCGAAAGACACGGAATTAAACTTGTAGCAACGAACGACTGCCATTATATTTACCAAGAAGACGCCGAAATGCAAGATATTTTGATGTGCGTTCAAATGGGAAAACGCGTTGACGATCCAGATAGATTAAAGTTCTCAACAGATCAATTTTATTACAAAACTTATGAAGAAATGGCAGAAGCAATGAAAGGCTATGAAGAAGCACTTGCAACACCTTTCGAAATTGCTGACAAAGTTGATGTTGTTATTAGGTCAAAGGCTCATGGCGATATTATCGGTTTAGACAGCAAATATGTTATGCCTGCCAACGAGAACTACATTCCTAAATATGTTCCAGAAAATGGTATGACGCCTTATGAGTTTTTGCGTGATTTAACAATGAAAGGTTTGAAAGACAGATATAAGGATGTCACACCTGAAATTATGCAAAGAGCAGAAACAGAACTTGAAATTATTAACTCTCAAGGTTTTGTGGAATACTTTCTTATAGTCTGGGACTATATCAACTATGCAAGGCAAAATGGCATTCCTGTTGGTCCTGGTCGTGGTTCTGGTGCAGGAAGTATTGTTGCCTATGCCAGTGGAATTACTCGTGTTGACCCACTTAAATATGACTTAATCTTTGAAAGATTTATTCACAAAGAGCGTGTTTCAATGCCCGATTTCGATGTTGACTTCGATTACGATAGGCGCAGTGAAGTTATTGAATATGTTAAGCGCAAATATGGCGATGACCATGTTGCCTTGATTGCTACATTCGGCACAATGGCGGCTAAAAATGCCATACGAGATGTTGCAAGAACGCTTAATATGCCATATTCAGAGGCTGATAAAATTGCTAAATTAATTCCAAATAAGTTGCCAGCAGGCATTAAAAAGCCACCAGTTTTGAAATACTACTTTGGCGTTACTGGTGACGAGAAAAACGATAAATACATAATTCCAGAACTAAGACAACTTTATGATGACGATCCATTTATCAAAAAAGTATGCGACTTAGCAATTAAACTTGAAGGTACTCCACGAAATGTTTCAACTCACGCTTGTGGAACGCTGATCGCACCAGAGGCAGTTGATAACTTTGTTCCACTTTCACGAAGTGGAGATGATATTTCAACTCAATACAACATGATAGAGCTTGAACAACTTGGACTTTTGAAAATGGACTTCTTAGGTTTAAGAACTCTAACAGATATTAACAAAGCATTAACCTATATTAAGGAAGATAAAAACATAGATATTGACTTCTACAATATGGAGTATGACGACAAAAATGTTTATGATTTAATTTCGTCAGGAAACACCGAAGCGATATTCCAACTTGAAAGTGAAGGTATGAAAAAGTTTATGAAGGACTTAAAGCCGGACTGCTTGGAAGATATTATCGCTGGCGTATCGCTTTATCGTCCTGGCCCTATGGATTCAATTCCAAGGTATATCAAAAATAAGCAAAATCCTGATAAAATCGTATACGCTCACCCATGCCTAGAAAAAATTCTTGATGTTACTTACGGCTGTAT
The DNA here is from genome assembly GCA_900551705.1 of uncultured Bacillota bacterium. GTDB lineage: Bacteria > Bacillota > Clostridia > Christensenellales > UBA1242 > UMGS687. The sequence continues at coordinate 22,785 of URWY01000004.1, forward strand.
TGTCTACCAAGAACAAGTTATGAAGATTTTCCAAGTTATGGGCGGATATAATATGGGGCAAGCGGACAATGTTAGACGAATTATGGGTAAGAAAAAAGTTGAAAAGATGCCTGCTGAAAAGAAAAAATTTATTGAAGGTTGGGAAGATCCAAAAGGTATCAGTCCAATTCCTGGTGCTTTAAAACTTGGTGTTCCAAGAGAAGTTGCAGAACAAGTATTCCACGAAATGGAATCCTTCGCACAATACGCCTTCAATAAATCGCACGCAGCCGCTTATGCCTTTTTAACATATCAAACAGCATATTTGAAATGTTACTATGAAATATACTTCCTATGCTCTGTTTTAAATAATAGGATTACTAACTCTGATGAAATTAAAAAATATGTGACATATATTAAATCGGAAGGCTATCAAGTTTTACCACCAGATATTAATAAAAGTAAAACATATTTCTCAGTTGAAAATGGCAATTTGCGTTTCGGACTTGCCGCTATCAAGAATGTTGGCGTTGCTCTTATTGAAAACATAATTTCAGAGCGTGAAACAAACGGCGAATTTAAAGATTTTATGGACTTTATTAAGCGTGTCGATAGCGCCGCACATAACAAACGCTGTTTGGAAAGTTTAATACTTGCTGGTGCGTTTGATTGCTTCGGAGTTTATCGCTCACAACTTATGAGTATTTACGATATTGCGGTTGGCCGTGAATCACTTGAAAGGAAGAAAAAAGCAAGCGGACAATTTTCTCTTTTTGATACATTTGAAGACCAAGAACCTGTTTTAGAGGATAAACTTGACTATCCAGACATCAAAGAATTTAACAAAGATGCAAAGTTAAAATTTGAAAAAGAAGTTGTTGGTATTTATATCTCAGGAAACCCACTTGACGAGCATTTGGAAAAATTTAAAGATTTCAACTTAAAATCAACGATGCTAGAACCAGTGGAAAGCGAATTTGACGAAGATTCCGATGACAACTCCCCTAAATATTCAAACGATTTACAAAATGATATGAAAGTTATATGCGGAGGAATACTTGGAGATTGCAGAAAAACTGTAACAAAAAACGGCAATCGCGAAATGGGATTTGCACAAGTTGAAGACCTATACGGAACAATAGATTTGATGTTCTTTCCAGATTGCTATCGCAGATTAAAACCTTTGATTGTTGACGATAATTTAGTTACAGTTAAAGGCCATTTAAGTATACGTGACGGCGAAAAACCAACTGTAATTGTTGAAGATTTAATTCCTTGGAAGAAAACTGAAAAGAAAGAAGAAGAACCAGAAAAAGTTGAACCAAAGAAGCGCCTTTGTTTAAGGTTTGATACAACAGATACACTTTTATATAATAAAATCGTTTCCGTGATAGCCACCTATCCTGGGGAAAGTGAAGTTTATGTAAGATGTTTACAAACTGGAACAGCATTTAAAATGAATAAAACGGTTACAATTTCAAATCATTTACAAAATGAACTTTGCGGAATTTTGGAAGAAGAAAATATCATTGTTCAATAAAAAAACAAAAAAAATAGGCATAAAAACCTATTTTTTTATTAATTTTTATCATTTTTTACACGCTCGTATTCTTTTTCATCATCATATCGCGAATATTCTTCACGATTCTTTTCCAATTTTTCTGGTTTATTTTTAAACACATGAATTCGCCCTTTCCCGCGGATTGCCATGATACCAAGCCATAATGCGGCAAAGCCAAATATTATATAACAAATTCTGCTAAACATTGATGCTTGCGTTCCGAAAAATCCCGCAATAATATCATATTGCAACATTCCGATGCTAAGCCAATTTATCGAACCAAACAAAGTAACTAAAAAACAGATAAATGTAATCATATAGATATTTTTTGTTTTTAAATTATTTTTATTCATATTTTGTCAGTCAAAATTGCGTATAGGTTTTCTCTGTTTGTATAATTTACACGGAGGCATATATGCAAAACGAAGAATTATTACATAAAGTAGAAGACTTAGAAAAACGAATTTCTTTTTCTAAAAAACAAGAAACAACAGACCTTTCTGAAATCGAAAACAAATTGCAAAAATTTCAACTTTTCCGTGAAACAGCAACCGAAAGGATCATTAACCTTGATAATTCAATGACAAATATCATGGAAACTGAAATGGAAAAGAGTGGGCAAATCAGCGATTTGCAAAGCAGAGTTGCAACCTTGGAGAGCAATAGCGGTTCATCTATATCTGACGAACAAATAGCACAAATCGAAGCAAATAAGCAAACAATTACAAACCAAGCGAATTCGATTTCAGACCTAGAAAGTGCTGTCGGGAATCACACAACCAAAATTAATTCACTTATCACAAGCGACTCTGCACAAACCGAAGATATAACCAATTTGTCACTCAATTATTCGCATCTGAATAATGATGTTGATTCAATGACTAGCTCTGTTACAACGCTAACACAGAACTATAATGTTCATGAAGGCAAAATTCAAAATGCGCAATCAAATATAACCGATTTGGAAACCAGAGTCACAACGCTAGAAAATTCAACCCCAACTCCTGTTCAATCTGATCTTCCAGAAACATATAACTATTTCAATACAGCCAAATTTGAACAAAATCAAGAAACATACGGCATTTATGAACACTTTTTTACATGTTTCTTCTTAACCGAACCAACTTCGCTATGTAAAATAAAGTTCAAAGCGAATGTTTCAAAAATAAGTGAAATTGACTACACAAAAACGCTCAATGTTTATCTCAATGACGAGGTTATTTGCACAAGACAATATTCTGGCAAAGGAACAGAAGACGATGTTATCGAATTTGAATATTATTTCTATCCACAAACAAACAACAATAGAATAACTCTAAAATCTACGGAAAGAAATAACCTAAAAAAGAAAAGCAGACTCAAATTGAAAGATTGTTCAATCGAAATCCTTGGCCGAAATGTCACTGTTTTAAACCGTGATACAACTTTTAGAGTTTTTCCAGCGGGAAATAAATATTATTTAACAAAAAATAATTATGAAAATGCAACTGGTAAAATAATGCAAATTGGCGACACTTCTTGGAACGAAAATTTCTTCGATGTTCCACGAATTGTTTATAATGTAGATGACGAAAACGCATCAGCAATGGATAAATCAATATATTCAACAATTAATCACACAATTTTGCCTAAATTTACCTATGATAGTGCCAATTCAAAATTTGAAATTGACGATACTAATTATTTAATTACCAGCGTTTATTGTCATATTCAAAATCTATATAATCTTTCAAGCGAACTTGCTCCAACAAATTACAGTTCAACAAACATGTTGAGCCTCTGTCCAATATATTCAATTTCAACGCCAGGCGATAACGACACAACATTATTGCATACTTGTTCAGTCAGACCAGCATCAAATTTTATGTTATGTATGAATAAATCAAATAACCTATCACTGGCTAATATGGAAGTCAAATTAAACGGTGAATCTCTTAATAAAAGATGGGTTTTTTGCACTCCTGTTATTTACAATGATTGGGTCACAAACAACACTCACCCATATTATTGCATCGGATTAGATGAATTTGGTAACAACATTTTCTTTAATGCACGCGAAGCAACCTACTCTATTGATTTAGGGAAAGGCACACAAACAACAGCGTTCGGCCAAGCGAACGGCAACATTCATGTATATATGAGTATTGCAAACAAGATTTTTAAAAAGGTTTTAACCTTCAATACAACAACTCAACAATATGAACTTTCATCATCTGAATTCTTTTGCATCGGAAACGAATACATCGAAGGAATTTCTGACGACTATTTCATAAAAAAAGGCGAAACATGGAATTATGTTCCGCCTACTACTACAACCGAAAACTAAAAAATTTAGTCGTTTTTATCAGTTTTTTTAGGTTTTTTTGTTGTTTTAACCATTTTTTCGTTCAATTTTTGAACTTTATCTTTTTTAACCGTATCATTTTCTGATGCGGTTTTTTTAGTTCTTGGACGCCTTACTTTCTTTTCTGGCTCTTTGTTTTCACCATTTTCAGATTTATTCTCGTTCACATTCTCTGCAACTTCAACTTCTTGTTTTTCTGCATTTTGTTTGTGATTTTCATATTCTTTTTCAATCTCATTTTTGTTGTCCACAAGTTGGTCATATTCTTTCTTAGTAACAACACCAGCTTTCAAAAGCATTTCAGCAGTTTTAAGTTTGTTATTTAAGTCATTCAATTTTCTTAAATATTCGTTGTCTTTTCTGCCTTTCTCTTCTTTTTCTTTCAAGATTTCGGCTTTCTTATCCATTTCTGCAACAATTTCATCAACAGATTTTCCTTCCATGAGCATGTCAACTTCTTCTTTATAAATTGTTTCTTTTATAATCAAAAGTTCAGACATCTTATCCATAATCAAACGATTTTCTTCAAGCAATTTATACGCTCTCTTATAGTTGTAATCTAAAATACCTCTAATTTCTTCGTCAATGATTGCTGCTGTTTCTTCACTATATTTAGACTGATTTTGATAATCACGGCCAAGGAATGGCTGAGTTGAAGTATCATATCCGATAAATCCTAAACGATTGCTCATGCCCCATTCAGTTACCATTTTACGAGCGATATCTGTTGCATGTTGAATATCGTTAGATGCCCCCGTTGAAATATCCCCAAAGACAATTTGTTCAGCAATTCTGCCGCCCATACACATAGCAATTTGGTCATTTAATTTATTGTAAGTCATATGTTGGTCATCTTCGCTTGGCCTACTCATTGTGTAACCTGCCGCCATACCGCGTGGAATAATAGATACTTCTTGGACTTCGTCACAGTTCTCTAAGAGTTTACCAAGTATAGCATGTCCTGATTCATGATAAGTTGTAATCTTTTTGTCCCTATCTGTAACAAGTCTGCTTTTCTTTTGCGGACCCATTATTACCTTATTAATACCTTCTGTCAAATCTGACATAATGATTTTTGGTCTATTAGCCCTTGCAGCAAGGATTGATGCTTCATTAAGCATGTTTTCAATGTCTGCGCCAGTAAATCCACTAGTAATTCTTGCTAAAACTTTGAAATCAATATCATCGTCTAAAGGCTTATTGCGCGCGTGAATTTTTATAATGCTTTCACGGCCTTTTACATCAGGAACATGAACATAAATTTGTCTGTCAAATCTACCAGGTCTTAAAAGTGCTGGGTCGAGGACATCACTTCTGTTTGTTGCTGCCAAAACGATTATTCCTTCGTTTGCTTCAAAACCGTCCATTTCAACAAGTAGTTGGTTTAAAGTTTGCTCTCTTTCATCATTTCCACCGCCAAGACCAGTTCCTCTTTGACGACCAACAGCATCAATTTCATCTATAAATATAATGCATGGTCTGCTTTTCTTAGCTTGATCAAATAAATCTCTAACACGGGAAGCCCCAACACCAACAAACATCTCAACAAAGTCTGAACCGCTTATTGATAAGAAAGGAACATTACTTTCACCAGCAACCGCTTTTGCAAGCAAAGTTTTACCTGTTCCAGGAGGGCCAACAAGCAATACACCTTTTGGTATTCTAGCACCTAAGTTTGTAAATTTTTGAGGATTCTTTAAAAATTCTACAACTTCTTCAAGTTCAGCCTTTTCTTCATCAGCGCCAGCAACATCTGAAAATCTAACTTTTATATTGTCAGTAGCGCGCGCCTTGCTTTTACCAAATCCCATTGAGCCTTGCCCACCTTTGGTTATAGCGCGGAATATAAAGTATGCAATTATCAATATTACAAATAAACTAATATAAGGCATTATAGTTTCTAAAAACGATTCTTTGATTTGTTGCTCGGTATAATCAATATTTTTACTTGTAATTAAGTTAATCAAATTCTCTTGCGTTGCCGATGTTGCGACTTCACAATAAAAATCTGAACTATTTGGCAATTTTTTGTCTGAATCTACCTTTGTTATTCTAAACACGCCACCATAGTAATACACTTCACCTACCTGATCGGTATTAATCATTTCAGTAAATCCTTTTGGCGTTATTTTATCTCCATAAGAATTATTGCCTGTAAATAAAATTACAACTAGCACAATAATTAATATGGCAAAAACTATCCACCACAGCTTTTTAAAATTATCTTTTTTATTTTTGTCCATAACTCTCCTTTTCAATAATTTCTAGATATTAGTTTAACACAATTATGACTTTTTATCAACTTGTTTAACCCTTTATAATAGGTAAATTTTAAGTAATTTGGCTTAAAATGCCGTTTTAAAAATCTTAATCCTAAGCCATTTTTATGTTTTTAAATGATAAGTTAGTCGTTTACAAAAAATGGCTGAAAATTAAGTTTTTAAAGTAACATTTAAATTATGCAATACATGACATAATAATTAGATTTATCATCTTAATGATATAAAATCGATATTAAACAATTAAAATGTTTCACGTGAAACATTTTAAATTTTCTTTTTTATATTGTTTCACGTGAAACATCGGACTTAGGTTGTTATTTTTGTTTCACGTGAAACATTTTTTTACTTTCTTTTATTAAATGCACTTAAATCTTGCAATGTTAAAGTCTTTTTATTAATTAATGCTAACAACTCACTTATTCTATCTAAATCATCTTTTGAATAGTAGTCAATATATATCCTACCTTTGTTATCATTACCAATAGCAGACACTTTTGTGGCAAATATTTTTTGCATTTCATTAATCATATCTTTTAATTCAATGCTTTGTTCAGATTTTGGTCTTTCTTTTGAAGGGTGGTTAATGTTTTTAACTAACTTTTCGATATCTCTTACTGATAATTTTTTATTAACTGCAACAGTTGCGATCTTAATTTGTTCGATTGGATCGGTGAGTGCGACCAATATTTTAGCATGACCAGCAGATAATTTATTCGTTTCAATCATATCTACTACTTCATTTGGCAAAGTAAGCAATCTAACGGTATTTGCAATTACTGAACGGCTTTTACCAATTCGTTCTGATACCGCTTCTTGTGTTAACTTATATTCTTCCATTAATTGCTTGATTGCTTTTGCGGCTTCTATTGGATTTAAGTCTTCCCTTTGCAAGTTTTCAATAATCGATATTTCTTTAACTTGCTTTTCTGTAAATCTTCTAACATAAGCAGGGACGGTTTCAAGACCAGCGATTTTTGCTGCACGCCAACGGCGTTCACCGGCAATAATCATGTATTTACCATCTTCGGCTTCATTTAAAACAATAGGTTGAATTATTCCATGAACTTTAATTGATGACGCTAACTCATTTAAGGCTGTTTCATCAAAGTGTTTACGAGGTTGGTTTGGGTTAGGAACTATATCGTTGATATTTATTTCATTCAAACCTTTAATTTCTTTTACAGTTGGATTTTGAGTTGCAGTCTGTTTAATTTCTTCTTGGTTATTTTCCAATTCATCTTCTTCATCATAAATTGATAATAGGGCATTTATACCTCTTCCGAGTCCTTTCTTAATCATTGTTTTCTCCTTCGTCTATTTTAATTTTTGTTGTAGCGTTTTCATATTTCATGTTATTGCGCTTCAATATTTCTTCTGCTAATGCTAAGTATGCTTTTGCACCCTTTGATGAACTATCATACGCTCCAATAGGGACGCCATGACTTGGGGCTTCTGCAAGCCTTACATTTCTAGGTATTGCGGTTGTGAAGACTTTTTTACCAAAGAAAGTTGTAATCTCGTTGCTTACTTGATTTATCAAATTGCTGCGAGAATCTTTCATTGTCAAAACAACACCTTCAACATCTAAATTTGGATTTAAATGTTTTTTAACCAATTTGATAGTATTCATAAGTTGAGTTAGCCCTTCAAGAGCATAGAACTCACATTGAATTGGAATTACAATCGCATCAGAAGCGGTGAGAGCATTTACTGTCAACAAGCCCAAAGAAGGTGGGCAGTCGATTACGATAAAATCATAATTATCACGGACTCTGTTAAGTCTATTTTTTACTATATGTTCTCTATTTGGCATTTGAACTAAATCAATTTCTGCTCCTGCTAAATCAACTGTGGCAGGTATTACATCTAAATTTTTGATTGCAGAATGCAAAATAACTTCTTCGATGTAAGCATCTCCATCAATTACATTATAAATTGTTTTAGTTGAAGAACTTTTATCTACCCCTAAGCCGCTGGTTGCATTTCCTTGTGGATCCATATCTAAAAGCAAAACTTTTTTGCCCATTGAAGCAAGGTATGCAGCGACATTTACGCAAGTTGTGGTTTTACCAACTCCGCCTTTTTGATTTGCAAATGAAAGTATTTTTCCCATTGTGTACCTCTTTAATTAATTTATATAATATATATAGTATATATTAACATAATACATATATAAAAACAAGAATTTTTGAAAATTTTAATCAAAAAAATTGCATAAAATAATAAAAGGCGCTAAATTATTTTTTTGCGCCTTATTTACTATTTTTTATTTGTTTGGTTGGTCTTGGGTATTTTTTAGGTGTTTCTTTTATCTTTTCTATAATTACTAATTTCCTAAAATTTTCGACAATATTATAATCAATAACTTTTGAAATTTTGCCGCCTAGTTCGCAAATTATTTGTTTTGCTTCGTTTATTTCTTCTTCGCAATTCCCAGACTTATATGCTATAAATTGGCCGCCTACTTTAACAAAAGGAAGACAATATTCGCTTAATACTTTTAGATTTGCAACCGCTCTGGCGGTGGTAATATCAAATTTTTCACGATAGTCATTAATTTTTGCAAAATCTTCCGCTCTGCCGTGCATTGCTTCAATATTTTTTAAATTTAGAGTTTGTATTGTATTATTTAAAAAGTTTATGCGTTTATTTAAACTATCTAACAAAGTGAAGGAAAGGTCATCTCTAACTAATTTTAATGGAATTGAAGGAAATCCTGCGCCAGCGCCAATATCCAAAACTTTTGCGTTTAATGAAAAATATTTTTGTGGAAAAATACTATCATAAAAATGTTTTTCAACAACGCCATCTTCGTCAGTTATTGCCGTCAGATTGCAAATTTTATTGCCTTCTATAAGCAAATTATAATACTTAACAAAATTATCCACAATTTGCTTTGTTGGTTGAATTTCTGACTTTAATAAAATTTGTTCAATTTTTTTTTCCATGTTTTAACCTTTATATGATTTTAGATAGATTGATAAAACTGTAATATCAGCAGGGGATACACCTGAAATTCTTGAAGCCATACCCAAAGTTTCTGGTCTGATTTTTGATAGTTTTTGCCTTGCTTCAATTCTTAAACTTTTTACTTTATCGTAGTCAATCTCTTCTGGTATTTTTGTTTGTTCTTGCTTTCTTAACTTTTCAATTTCATCATTCTGTTGGTTGATATATCCTTCGTATTTTACTTCGGTGTTAATAATGTCTAAGAACATTTCTTCATCGCCTTCAAAAATTGAAGGATAATGTTTTTTAATATCAAAAATAGTGATGTTATTTCTCTTTAATAAATCTTTAATTCTCATTGAACTATCTGGAATTGTTTCTCCACATTCATTTAATAAATTTACTAAAATTTCATCTTTTTTTAATAAAATTGCTAATTTTTCGCGTATTTTTTGCAATTTTTCGCGTTTTTTTATAAATTTTTGATATTTTTCGTCAGTTACAAGACCAATAGTTCTTCCAATAGGTGTTAATCTTTCGTCCGCATTATCTTGCCTTAAAACAAGTCTAAACTCGGCTCTTGATGTCATCATTCTGTAAGGTTCGTTTGTTCCTTTTGTGATTAAATCGTCAATCAAAACTCCGATATAACTTTGCTCACGACCTAAAACAAGTGGCTCCTTATTATCCAATTTTTGGTTTGCGTTAATGCCAGCAATTATACCTTGCGCTGCGGCTTCTTCATAACCACTTGTGCCGTTGATTTGTCCAGCAAAGAAAAGTCCATCAATAAATTTGCTTTCAAGTGAAGATTTTAATGTTTGACTGTCGATTGCGTCGTATTCGATTGCGTAGGCATAACGCATTATTTGAGCATTTTCAAGTCCTTTAATTGAATGATAAAGTTGTTTTTGAACATCAAATGGAAGTGATGTGCTACAACCTTGCACATATATTTCATTTGTGGAAAGTGCTTCTGGTTCTAAAAATAATTGGTGACGCTCTCTGTCTGGGAAACGAACAACCTTATCTTCGATTGAAGGGCAATATCTAGGACCAATACCATGAATTAAGCCAGAATACAAAGGTGCACGATGAATGTTATCTCTTATAATCTTGTGAGTTGTTAGATTTGTGTATGTCACATAGCAAGGATAGTCATTTAAAATTTTGTCCGTATTATCAAACGAAAAATGTTGAATGTTTTTCTCTCCGCCCTGGATTTCAAGTCCTGAAAAATCTATTGTTCGAGAATTAATTCTTGCAGGTGTGCCGGTTTTAAATCTTCTAAGTTCATGACCTAATTTGATTAAACTATCTGATAATTCTTCGGCGCGAGCGTAACCGTTTGGTCCGCTATCTTTCATGTAATTTCCGATAATGATTTGACTTTTAAGATAAACGCCAGTTGCGACAACAACAACTTTTGCAGACAAATTTTCGCCAAGAGCGGTTCTAACTCCGACAATTTTGTTGTTTTCTGCATAAATTTCAACAATTTCTGCTTGTTTTATCGTGATATTTTCATTTTCTTCAAGAACTTTCTTCATTCTCTCGTGATATTTGTTTTTATCAACTTGAGCACGCAAACTATGAACAGCAGGCCCTTTGCCTTGATTTAACATTCTGAGTTGAAGCATTGTTGCATCTGCGTTTTTACCCATTTCGCCACCAAGAGCATCAATTTCGCAAACAAGATGTCCTTTTGCAGTTCCGCCGATTGAAGGATTGCATGCCAAAAAAGCGATAGCATCAAGGCTAATCGTTGTTAAACATGTTTTTTTTCCAAGGCGCGCAAGAGCGAGTGCTGCTTCGCAACCAGCATGACCAGCGCCAATGACAACTGCATCAAAATTATCGTCAAAATTAATTTTTTCCATATTTTATTATTTCCCCAAACAGAACTTAGAAAATACTAAGTCTATTATTTTTTCGTCTTCTGTTGTTCCTGAAATTTTTCCAAGTTCTTTCCAAACATCTTTTAATATAAAAGCTTCAATATCTAAATTAACTCTTTGATCATTCAAAGCGTTTTCAATTTTTTGTTTTGTATTTTGCAAAATAGAAAGATGTCTTTCATTTGTTAAAACAAGTTTTGAAAAATCTATTTTCCCTGAAATTGTTTTTTCAATAATTTGCTTTTTGATTTCGGAAATATTTTCGTTGTTTTTTGCGCATATTTCTATATAATCAAAATCAAATTTTTTATTTTTTATATCGCTCTTATTTCCAACAATAATATGAAGACGATTTTTTAAGTTTTCAATCATTTCAATTTCATCTTGTTTTAATTTTCTAGATAAATCTAAAACAAGCAAAACGATGTCTGCATTTTTGATTTCTTGATTTGTTTTTTCAATGCCAATTTTTTCAACAACATCGTCACTTTCTCTTAAACCTGCTGTGTCTATTAAATTAACAGTTACGCCATCAATAAAAATCTTTTCCTTGATTGTATCTCTCGTTGTGCCTTCAATGTTTGTTACAATAGCACGTTCTTCACCGAGCAAAGCATTTAATAAACTTGATTTTCCAACATTAGTTTTTCCAACAATCGCAACATTAACGCCACTTTTTATTAAATTGGAATTTTTACTATTTTCTAAAATTTCATTAATTTCAAAATCAAGTTTCTTAAGCAAACCTTCACTTTTTTCAAAAAGTTGTTCTTCTTCAACATCGTCTGGATAATCTAAATTTGCTTCAATTTCAGCAAGTAAATCTGTTATTTTATTTTGCATTTCAACAACTTTTTCGGTCAGTTTTCCAGATTGTAAAATTTCTGCCGCTTTGAGTTGTGTGTCGCTTTCTGCAAGAATAAGTTCAGAAATTCCTTCTGCTTCGTCAAGAGAAATTTTACCATTTAAAAATGCGCGTTTTGAAAACTCGCCAGGTTCTGCAAGAGAGCATTTTGTAAGCAAACTTTTTAATATTTTTTGAGCGAGAAGTTGCCCGCCGTGAAATTGAAATTCAACAACATCTTCGCCAGTAAAAGAAAATGGTGCTTTGAAATAAACCATCAAAACTTGGTCTTTGACTTCATCGGATATAAAATTGCCGAGATATAAATATCTTGGTTTGATATTTTCAAAATCTATATGTTTTGAAACAAAAAAATTTTTGGCAATGTTCAAACTGTCATTGCCACTTATTCTAATTATTGAAATTCCGCCTGTTCCAATTGGAGTTGCAAGCGCACATATTGTTTTTTCTTTCATTTCGCAAGTAGTATATCACAAAAATATTGTATTGCAATAATTAAATTATTAATTTTCTAAAAGTCTTACTTTTTTAAGTTTAATAGAATCAATATTCATATATGAGAGTCCTACACTTCGCATACCACCAACTTGGCTTGTCTCAATTTGTTTTTCGTCTGAGTCTAAAAGTTTTTCGCCACTGACAACAAATATATCTTCATCGTTTGATTTTTCTGTTAATGTAATATTGAACAAAATTTCGTCTTTGATGTTTGAATAAAATGAAACTTGCAAAATATAATCGCCGGTTTTTTCAATCACTTTTGAATTCTCATTTGAAGTGTTTTCTTTATTTGAGTTTTCGCCAGTTTTTTGAGAGTGTCCAACCATTAAACCTTTTTCATATTTTCTAAAAGAAACAACAACTTGACTGAGTGGGTTGTTCTCTAAATTATTAATTACAAACGCCCAATCGAAACATTTATCTGTTTCAATTTCTGCTGGTTTAATTTCAAAAACAAGTTCAGATGTTAAGCCTCTATCCACCCAAACAGAATTCTTATTTTCTTTTCCAAAATAACAAACTGGTCCAATATTATCTTTTGATTTTATAAGAGATATTGTTTTGTCATTATTATCTTGAATTGTTCCAAAACTTGTAAAAGTGGAATTGTTGCCTTTTGAAAAATCATTTTCAAAAATAACAGGGCGCGAGTCCTTTTGCGAACACGCAGAAAAAATAACTGAAAATAATAACAACATACAAAAAAAAGCGAAAATAGTTTTAGTTTTAGACATAAAATTCTCCGCTTTAATTATTTACTTTTATATGTAATTTATTCAACTACGATTGAAATTGTTTTTGTTATGTATTCAAATTCGTCATAAATTTTAAGTGAATATGTTCCTGTTTTATTAAACTTCAAATAAAAATTTGTAAATGCAAAATTAACAATTTCTATTTCGTTTGAATTTGATATTTCATAACGAATTGATTGCTTTTCATAAAGTTTATCGCCTTCATAAATCTTGACACTAAAATTTACAACATTGTATTTATCATCACTGGAAAGTTTTAAAGTAATTTTATTGTTTTCAAAGTCATAATTTATATTTTCAAAATTGTTTTGTTTTTCAAATTTAAATTTTCTTGATGTTTCAATTGTTGTTTCAGAACTTGGTTTGCTTGAACTTTCAGACTTAGCAGGAGTGTCTTTTTTACAACCTGCAAAAATCATTGGAACAATAGACAAAGCAACAACTAACAGAAAACAAATCACAAACTTTTTCATACTTACAAAGTATACTATTTTTTCAATTAAAAACAAACTAATTTCGACATAAAGCAACATTATAAAACAAGAAAATATAATTTGACTTTATTTTATAAATAACATAAAATAGTCACATGACTAAGAAAAAAAGTTTGATTTTAATCGTTTTGTTGTTACTGCTTTCATTAGTTGGAATTGTAAGTTCCAACAATTTTGTTTGCTCAGCAGAATCTGAAACATATCGGGTTTGCGTGACAGATTGCAATGTTTTTAAAGAGCCAAATTCGGCATTAGAAAATAACATTTTGGAAGTAAGAGAATACGGCTCAACAATAAAAATCAGTGCAATGGAAATCAACGATTTAAACGAAGGTTCAAATCTTAAATTTTATCCAGTTTTAGATAATGACGATTTTGTAATCGGATATGTTTTATGTAGTTCAGTTGTTAGTGATACAGAGCAAGAACTTTATGTAAAACTTCAACCAAACGCTAAACTAAATGCTGACAGTGAAATTTACAATCTTGTTGACGGCGAATATCAAAAATTAAAAATCAATGGTCAAGAAATTACTTTAAGCAAAGACACAAAAATAAAACTGCTTGAAAAATATGATAAAAATAAAACATACTCACAAATATCATTTTCTTACGAAAACGAAATTAGAACAGGGTATGTTTTAACAAAAAATATTCAAGTCAGCGGTTTTAATTATTACTTTTTAATTGCAATATTTTTAATTGTTATAATTGCATCAACAGTGATACCTATTGTTGTTAAAAATTGGAAAAAGAACAAAAAATCAGCTGATAGATAATATTTCCACATCTCCACATAAAACATCAAAATAAGAAAATGTTTGTGTGTCTAATTGATTGATTTGGTCAACTTTAACTGTAAAAACACTCGGATAAATATTTTCAACTGTTGCCTGAAATCTATCAATTTTTTTTCGTCCACGATTTATAGCAAGCGTGACATTAGCTCCTTTTAACGCTCTTATTTTATCTTTAACTTCGTTTAAACTCATTCCTAATTTTCTCATAACAAAAATTCTCCTTTGAAAATTATTGTCATTAAAAAATGATTTTAAACAATAAACATACTAACTATTGAAAAGATAAAAAGGTATATAGAGAAATAATAGTATTTTGCTTTTTCAACAATTTTAAGCATAAATTTTATAGAAAATATTCCAACAAGAAATGCCGAAACAAAAGCAACAAGAAGTGGAACAATTCCAATTTGACTCAGAGTTTGACTTGATGAAGTAAAAATAATTTCATATAGCATTGATGCAATTATAATAGGAATACTCATTAAAAACGAAAATTTAGCACTCTCTTTTCTGCTTTCTCCAAGAAGTAACCCAGTGCAAATTGTTGAACCAGACCTTGAAATTCCTGGAATTGTTGCAAGCCCTTGTGCTATTCCCATGCCGAGTGAGGAAGTCCATTTTACAGTGCCGTTAAAGTCATTTTCATAACTTCTATCTTCAACTTTTTTGTTAGACAAAAGATAGGTTATCAATAATAAAATCGCCGTCATCATAAAACAAAATGGAAGCAAACTTGCGTTTTCAAATATATCTCCAAGTGCAAACTTAAACAAAAATACTATTGCGACTGTTGGTATTGTTGCGATATACAAATTGCACGCTTGTTTTGAAAATGGGTGTTTAATAAGTTGCCAAATATCTTTATAAAAAACAATAATAACTGCAAGCAAAGTGGCAAGATGTAAGATTATGCTTAGCAATAAAAAATCGCCCTCAACTCCGAAAATTTCATTAAGTAAAAATAAATGACCACTGCTTGACACTGGCAAAAATTCTGTTAAACCTTGAACAATTCCTAAGATTAATGCAACTAAAATGCTCATTTCTCTTGCACAATTTTCCTTTTTGTAATATACCTATTTCAGAATATATGTTATGCAATTTGTTTTAAATATATTTCAAATTAACAAACTAGGAGAAAAATATGAAAATCGGAATTGTTGGTTTACCTAATGTTGGCAAAAGCACTCTGTTTAATGCAATCACAAGCGCTGGTGCAGAAAGTGCAAATTATCCATTTTGCACTATTGAACCAAATGTTGGCGTTGTTGATGTTAAAGATGAAAGATTAAACAAACTAGCTGAATTTTACAACAGCAAAAAAATCATTCCAGCAAGTATTGAATTTGTTGATATTGCGGGGCTTGTTGAAGGTGCAAGCAAAGGCGAAGGTCTTGGTAATAAATTTTTAAGTCACATTCGCGAAGTTGATGCTATTGTTCATGTTGTTAGATGTTATGATAACGAAAAAATTATCCATGTTTCTGGTTCTATTGATCCAAAACGCGATATTGAAGTTATCAATCTTGAATTGATTTTGGCTGACCTTGAAAGCGTTTCAAAAAGATATGAAAGACTTGTTAAACTTGCAAAAGTTGGAGAAAAGGGTGCGGAAGAAGAAGTTGAAGTTCTTGGGAAAATCAAAACGGCACTTGAAAACGGAAAAAGTGCAAGGAGTGTTGAACTCACAAAAGAACAAAAGAAAATTTGCGACAGTTTCTTCCTTCTTTCATCAAAACCTATTATTTATGTTGCGAATGTTTCAGAAAACGACATTGGAAAAGAAGATAACAAGTATGTAAAACAAGTTAAGGAAATAGCAGCAGAAGAGGGCGCAGAAGTTATAGTTTTGTGCGCAAAAATTGAAGAAGAACTTTCCGAATTATCACCAGAAGAACAAGAAATGTTCAAAGATGAACTTGGAATTAAGGACAGCGGTCTTGACAAACTTGTTGTTGCAAGTTATTCGCTTTTAGGCCTTATGAGTTTCTTAACAGCTGGCGAAAAAGAAGTTCGTGCTTGGACAATTAAAAAGGGAAGCAAAGCACCACAAGCGGCTGGTAAAATTCATTCAGACTTTGAAAAAGGTTTTATCAAGGCAGAAGTTGTAAGTTATGACGACCTTATGGCGGCTGGTTCTTATCTTAATGCAAGAGAAAAAGGCAAGGTTAGAATTGAAGGCAAAGATTATATTGTTCAAGAAGGCGACATCATGCTTTTCAGATTTAATGTGTAATTGTTTATAACTTATTTGAGTTGTGCACAACTAATTCACAATTTTACAAAAACAATTTTATACAATATATTGTGTCAAATTTTGAAAAATTCTAAATTTTAAATCGATATTTTGTGGCGTAAAAAAGTTATACACATTTCAACAGCCCTTATTAAGAATAATCTTATTTAAATAATAAATAAAAATATGTTTTGGCGGCAAATTTTAAAAACTTGTCGCTTTATTTATTTGATATTTTTTTTGATATATGTTATAATAACTATATATTATATAGGAGAAAAAGTATGCAAGTAGTATGTGATGGATTAGATTTATCAGAAGCAGTTATTAAAGTTTCAAGGGCTATTGCTTATAGAACAACAAATCCAATTTTGGAAGGTATTAAAATTGTTGCAGATAACGATTATGTTGTTGTAAGTGCAACAGACCAAGAACTTTCTATTGAAAAGAAAATTAAAGCAGAAGTTAAAGTTGAAGGTGAAACTGTTGTTCCAGGCAGATTTTTTACTGAATTTGTTAGAAAGTTAACAAAAGAAAAAATTGAACTTTCAACAAACGAAAAAAATCAACTCAAAATAAAATATACAGATAGTGAAGGTGTTGTTCAATGTTACAATTCTCTTGAATATCCAAGTTTTAATAAAGTGGATTCAAGCGAATATTTTGCTATGACAGAAACAGAACTTAAAAACCTTATTCAAAAAACAATTTTTGCAGTTGCAACAGACGATACAAGGCCAATTTTAAAAGGTGTTTTGTTTGAAATTTCAAGCGAACAAATCACAGCAGTTGCTCTTGATGGTTATAGGCTTGCTCTTTGCAAAAATCCAATTAAATTTGCAAACATTCAAGCAAATGTTATTGTTCCAGCAAAAAGTTTATCAGAAATTAGCAAACTTCTTGGCGATAGCGATGAAATTATCAATATCTATATTCAAAAGAACTATTTGATGGTTGATTTAAACGAAACAAAAGTTACAACAAGATTATTAGACGGCGATTTCTTAAATTATAAACAAATCATTCCTCAAAATTTTGAAACAACAATCGTTATCAACAAAAATCAATTTGAAGACGCGTTGGATAGAGCATCTCTTCTTTCAAAAATCGGTCAAAGCAATCTTGTTAAATTTGATATTAAAGAAAATAGTTTGGTTATAACATCAAATTCAGATATCGGAACTATTTGTGAAAATGTTAATGTTTCATTCAAAGGTAAAGATTTAAAAATTGCTTTCAATGCAAGATATTTCACAGAGTGCGCAAGAAACATTACTGATGAATTTATTAAAATTTCATTCAACAATTCAACAAATCCATGTATTATCAATCCTATTGATTCAGATAAATACACATTCTTAATTTTGCCAGTTAGAATGTTGAATTAAAGCAAAAATTTAAGAGCATTATCAAATAGATAATGTTCTTTTTTATATTGCGAAAATATATTAAATGGAATATAATAAAAATATGGATAAAGAGTTAAAAGAATATATTAAAAATGAAATTAAATCAAAATATAAAAATTTTGACAAAGGACATAACATAGCGCATTTTAATTTTGTTACAAAAAATTGTGTTAATTATAGCAAACAGTTAATTGACAAAGGTGAAAAAGTAGACCTTGACATTGCTTACATTGTTGGAGCATATCACGATATCGGAATTACAATGGGTAGGGAAGGGCACGCTCTTTCTTCTGGTAAAATTTTAAGAAAAGATAAAATGCTTAAAAATTTTTATTCAGAGGAAATAATTGAAATGATGGCTCAGGCTGTTGAGGATCATTCATCACATTTGAGTTACGAACCAAGAAATATTTATGGTAAAATTGTCGCTGACGCAGATAGAAATAATACGAAATATTTAGTATTTTCAAGGCCGATCAAATACGGGTTAAAAAACGAACAAAAAGGAATGAGTAAAGAGTGGCATATCAATAGAGTATACAATTTTGTAAATAGCAAATTTGGAAGAAATGGTTATGTTAAATATCAACTTGATATTCCAGATACAAAAAAAGAACAAAATAAAGTTTGGCAACTTCTTGACGATGAAAAGAAGTGTAAATTGTATATAGAAGGCTTGTTCGATGAAATTACAAAAGGTAAATATAATCCTGTAAAATAAAAACAGCAATTATGCTGTTTTTTTTAATTTGCTTGTTGACTTTGTTTTTGTTTGATTTCCGAAATAAATGCGGAAAGTGTTTTTTGTTTTTGTTGTTTTGGTTTGTTCATAAAGTTTGCAATTTCAGAACGCAAATAGGCGTTTTCAAGTCTTAATTTTTCGTTCTCAATTTTTATGTTTTCAAAAGAAGTTGTTATTTCTTTTAAGTCTTGTTCTGTTTTTGAAAGTTTGACAAGCGTTTTTCTGAGAGTTGAGTTTGCAAAATCAAGTTCGGAAATCAACTTTTTTTCTACGCTTTCTGCGGCAGATTTTTTTACCAATTTTATAAGACCTAAAAACAAACTGTTGATATCTTTTTCTGAAATAACTTTTGGTTCTTGCTTTTTAAAGTAAATCAAATTGTTTGGAGAATTTGACTTTGTAGTTTCCATAACTTTGTTTTTTATATTCAATTCTTTTGTGATTTCATTAATAAGTTCTGGATTAGATTTTAACACACTGCGATATTTATTTTGATAGCGAACCATGAGTTCAACATTATTATTTGCAAGTTTTAAACATGCTTTTCTGATTGAATATCCTTCACTGTTAAGTTTTAAGATATTTGATATGATTTCTCGAGTTTCGTCTGTTGAAAATAGCACTGATTCATTGACGATATGATTTTTTATATTTATATTAAGTTTATTTGCGCGTGATTTATTCTTTTGAAGTTCTGACAACTCTTGATAGTAATAGTTTCTGATTGAATTGCGTTTTCTTCCTGATAATTTTGCATATTCTGAAAAAGCTGAAAGCAAACTTCTGTTTTCTTTCTTATTTTTTTCCACGATATCAAAAAGTTGTTTAATTTCTTTATCTTTCCATCTAGAATAATTTTTCATTAAGACCTCCAAGTGAGATAATTATTGACAGATTAAAAAATTTTAATCATGTATAGCATAATTTTGTAATTTCCCAAGATGATGATGAATAAAATATTATATGTTAAATGCTAATGTTCACATCATCTCAATGTTTGATTGTTTAATGAGATTTTACGAAAACGAAAAGGAAATTTTCTCTTTAAATTCTCTCGGATTTTTAGGTGATGAAATTTCTTTAAAAATTGAAAATGCGGGCGACTTTCAAATTAAACTTTATCCGTTTAATAAAAAAAATGAAAATCAAAATATAGCTTATACTGCAAATTTCAAAGTTATAAATTCTGAACTTTTTTGCGAAAACAAGCAAGTGAATATTTTTAATCTTCCACAAAATAATATAATTATAAAATTCAATCCAATCAATTTAAAATCACAAAATTTTAATAATTTTGACAAAGTTGAAAATATTGGAAGTTCAATCAAAACTTTAAAAATACTTCCAACAATTAGCAAAAAGGGCGAAGTTGAAGTTTATGAAATAAACGGCGACAAGGCAAGTTTTAAAGAAAAATATTATGTTAGTTTGTTAAATAAAAAAAGTAATTTAAATAGCGATGTAATTAAATTATTGCAATTTTTTGAAGATTTGAAATTTGGTAGCGATGAAGACATAAAAGACAAATTTACAATCAGTTTGTCGGAAAAACTATCTGACGCAACACTTAAAAACTTTTTTGGAAATTTTGATGAAGCAAGACTTGTAAATTATTTTGAACAGCCAGCAGTTGCACTTTTAAATAATAAAAATAAACAGGCAAAAGTTTTTAGTGCAACTTTTGACAAAGGTTTGATTGATAATATTTTTGAGATTGAATAAAAACTTTGACATATTAATATGAATTTGTTAAACTCATGTTGTATGAAATATGATAACGGCATAAAAAAATGCCCAAGATGCCATGAGAAATATTTAGTTAGTCAAAAAAAATGTCAATTTTGCGGTCTTGTTTTTGATAGGTTAAATTATGTCTCTAATAAGTCAGCACGCAAAGAAGTGATTAAACTTCATAGAAGAAATTACATCATGACAGACGAATGGCCAGCAGATGCAAGCAAAAAAACTGCACTTTTGTTATGTGCATTTTTAGGCTTTACAGGTGCTCACAATTTTTATCTTGGAAGGTTTTATAAAGGACTTACAGTTTTATTTGGGCTTATTTGTTCAATGGTTTTATTGTTGATTCCATATAAATCTCTTGCTTATGAAATTATTTGGTATATCAGTTTGTTGCCAGCTGCAAGTGTTTTAATAATGTGGGTTTTGGACTTTATCAGAATCTTTTTGGAACGATATAAAATACCGATCAGTATTGACGAAAAACTATATTCTTTAAAGAGCGAAATCATTGTTGATGAAAAGAAAGATAATGGTGAAAACAAGGAAGAAAAAGACGAAAAAACAGAAAATATAGAAAAAGAAAGCAAGAAAATAAATAAAAACAAGAAAAAGAAGAAAAATTAAATAGAGAGAAAGAATGGAAACTGTTGTTATAGGAATGAGTGGCGGTGTTGATTCCGCTGTTAGTGCACATTTGTTAAAGGAGCAAGGCTACAATGTTGTTGCTCTTTTTATGGTTAATTGGGAAGAAACAGATAACGAAGGTGCTTGCACAAGTGAAAGAGATTATGAAGATGTTAAGCGTGTTTGTGCAACGCTGAATATTCCTTATTACACGATAAATTTTGCAAAAGAATATTATGACCATGTTTTTGAATATTTTTTGAACGAATACAAAAACGGCAGAACTCCAAATCCTGATGTGCTTTGTAATCGTGAAATTAAATTCGGCCCATTTTTAGATTTTGCAAAGAAAATTGGTGCAGATAAAATTGCAACAGGTCACTATGCAAAAGTTGAAGAAAAAGACGGAAAGTTTTATCTTAAAAAAGCAAAAGATAAAAACAAAGACCAATCATATTTTTTAAATCAATTAAACCAAAAACAATTGTCTTCTGTTTTGTTTCCTCTTGCAGATATTGAAAAAACAGAGGTTAGAAAAATTGCTGATGAACTTGGGCTTTCAAATGCAAGAAAAAAAGATTCCACTGGAATTTGTTTTATTGGCGAAAGAAATTTTAAAAAGTTTTTGAAAGGTTTTTTACCTGCTCAACCTGGGCTTATCAAAACACCACAAGGAGAAATAATTGGAGAGCATGACGGGCTGATGTATTACACACTTGGACAAAGACGCGGGCTTAATATTGGTGGAAGAAAGGGCGGAACAGGCGAGCGTTGGTTTGTTTTGGATAAAGACTTAAAAAACAATGTCCTTGTTGTTTCTCAGGGAGAAGATGATGCGTTATTTTCTGATGGACTTTACGCAAAAGAATTTAATTTTATACCAAATGTTCCAACGCAAAAATGTTTTGAATGTTTTGCAAAATTTAGATATCGTCAACCTGATCAAAAAGTTAAAGTTAAAGTTTTGAATGATAAAGAAATCAAAGTTGATTTTTTTGAAAAGCAAAGGGCAATCACACCTGGTCAATTTGTTGTGCTTTATGATGAAAATGAAAATTGCTTAGGCGGCGGAGTTATAGATAAATTTTATTATAATAAATAAAATAAAGGGTTTTTAAATTTCATGTCGAAATAAATATATTGACATGGAATTTTTTGTTTATTCCATACTTTTAATAGAATTATTAAGTTTTTTGAAAAGGAAAAAGTTTTGCCAAAATATTATTATCCACCAGAATGGTATGCAGAATTAAAACAAAGAAATAATATCGTAAGCGTTGTTTCTTCATACATAACTTTAAATCGTAAAGGCAGGCAGTATTGGGCGTGCTGTCCTTTTCATCACGAAAAAACACCTTCTTTTACTGTAAACGAAGAAGGTCAATATTATCATTGCTTTGGTTGCGGTGTTGGCGGTAATGTTGTTGATTTTGTTATGCAAATGGAAAGTTGCGACCGTGAACGCGCTATCGAAATTCTTGCTCAAAAAGCAGGAATGAAAATGCCAGAGAACATGGGTGATGCAAGCATAATTGAACAACAGAAAAAAGAAAAAACCGATATATTAAAAGCACTTGATTTAACAAAAGAATTTTATAAGAAAAGTTTGTATCTTCCTATTGCAAAAGATGCACAAAATTATTTAAAAAAACGCGGTTTTAAGAAAAGTGATTTAGACAATTTTGAAATTGGTTATGCGCACAATAATGATGTAATTAAATACTTGAAAAGTCAAAATATTCCTTTTGAAATTATGGAAAAAGCCGGAATTGCAGGCGTAAGTAATGGTAGGGAATTTGACTATCAATCAAATAGGCTTGTGTTTCCAATTTTAAATTCTTATGAAGAAACAGTTGGTTTTAGCGGAAGAATTATTTTGCCAAATGACGAGCGTTCAAAATATAAAAATACTTCGCAATCGCCAGTTTTTGATAAAAGTTCTTGCGTTTACGGAATACATCTTGTAAAGCGAATTAGAAAAGAAAGAAAGATTGACAAAATCATTATTGTTGAAGGTCAAATTGATGTTATAACAATGAACTCAAATGGTTTTTCGCCAACGGTTGCTTGTTTAGGAACGGCACTCACTCCAAAACACGCAAGAGAACTCAAAAGGTTCTGTGACGATGTAACACTTTTATTTGACGGCGATGAAGCGGGTATGAAAGCAGCATCTAGGTCGATTGGAATTTTGGTTGATAACGATTTGTCAGTTAAAGTTGCAAGGCTTCCAAAAGGATTTGACCCTGATGAATTTCTTAAAAACTTTGGTAGAGAAAAAATGCAAAGTTTGATTGATAACGCAAAACATTATGTTGAATATTTGTTAGATATAACGCAGGAGCAATACAATTTAAAAGAGCCAAATGAGAAGTCAAAATGCGTTAAGAAATGCTTGGAAATAATTTCAGCGTTAAAAACATCTTCCGAACAAGAGATTTATTTAAAATTGTTATCGCAAAGAATGTCAATATCTCTTGAAACACTCAAACGAGATGTTGTGAGTGCGAATAGTGAAAATATGGCAAATGAAGATAAAGATGTTTTAATTAATCAAGAAGATGGCAATATTAAAGCAATAAAATATATTTTACTAGCCATGATAAAGAAAAAATCATACACAAATGGCAAAGCGTCACTTAGAAAATACATTTCGCACCCAGTTTATCAATCGCTCTATGACAAGATTTTACAATCTAATATCAGCGGCGAAAACTTAAATTTAGATGAAGAAGAAAAAGAAATCTATGATAGCATTTTGGAACTTGACGATAGTTTGCTGACTGAGTCGTTTTATAACGAATGTGCTTTTAAAATTTTTGAAAATCACATGAAAATTTGGCAACAGGTGTTAAGTGAAAAATATAAGGAAACTTCTAATATAGAAGAAAGAAAACAAATCTCAGCAGAAATTGCACAAATAATTGCAAAAATGAAAAACAAGGTAATTGATTAACAAAAGAAAAGTTTTGGAGGAAAAATGAACGAGAATTTTAAAGTTGAGTTGAATAGGTTTTTAGATATTGGTCGTAAAAAAGGAAATGTCAACGAAGAAGACATTTATTTTAGACTTATGAAATATGATGCATCAAAAGATGAAATCAATGAGTTTATTGATACAATCGAAAAAAATGGCATCAAGATTATCAAATCACATGAAGAAGATGTTGCAAAAGAAGACTTGGACGAAATTATCACACAAGTTAGCGTTGATGACCCGGTTAAAACATATTTAAAAGATATAGGTAAAGTTCCACTTTTAACAGGTGACGAAGAAATTGAACTTGCTAAGCGTATGGCAGAGGGCGATGAAGCGGCTAAAGCAAAACTTTCTGAAAGCAATTTAAGGCTTGTTGTTAGCATCGCAAAAAGATATGTTTCGCGCTCAAATATGCAGTTTTTGGATTTAATTCAAGAAGGTAATATTGGTCTTTTAAAAGCTGTTGAAAAATTTGACTTCACAAAAGGATTTAGATTTTCAACTTATGCAACTTGGTGGATTAGACAATCAATAACAAGAGCAATTGCAGACCAAGCAAGAACTATTCGTGTTCCTGTTCACATGGTTGAAACAATCAATCGTTTAACAAGAACAACAAGAACTTTAATTCAAAAACTTGGTCGTGACCCAACTGCATCAGAAATTGCAAGTGCTATGGGACTTACAGAAGCACGAGTTGCAGAAATTCAAAAAATTGCGCTTGACCCAATTTCACTTGAAACAACAATCGGTGACGAAGAAGATAGTAAAATTAGCGATTTTATCGAAGATGAAACAGCAGTATCGCCACTTGAAGCAACAAGCCAAGTTTTGCTTAGAGAACAACTATTATCTGTTATCGAAACACTTACACCTCGTGAACAAAAAGTTATTCGTATGCGTTATGGCTTAGATAATTCGCACCCAAGAACTCTTGAAGAAGTTGGTAAAGAATTCAATGTTACTCGTGAAAGAATTAGACAAATTGAAGCAAAAGCGCTTAGAAAATTAAGACACCCAAATAGAAGTAAAAAACTTGTAGATTTTAGAAGTTAAAAATAATTTGAAAATTTGCAAAATATATGATATAAATTTCAAAAGGATAAATTATGGACATTTCAAAAATTATAGAATATCAAAAGAAAGACGCTGAACTTTTTAAAATTGAAAATCAACTTGCAAAAAGTGAATTCAAAAAGAATTATCAAGATATGATAGCAGTTGTTAAAAAAGCACAAGAAAAATCTTCACAACTTGAAAATCAAGCAGGATTGCTTTTAAAAGATTTTAATCTTTTGAATAAGACATACAACGAAAACAACGCTAATGTTGAAAAACTTGCAAGCAAAGATTTATCAAAACTTTCCGAAACTGAGTTTGAAACATTGACAAAAAATGTAAATGCACTTGTAAACAACTTAAACATTTTGGAAAAGAAAATTTTGCAAATTGCTGAAAAGTTAAACATATCTTTAAATGAATTTGATACTGCTAAGAAAAATTATGGTTCAGCAAAAGCAAAATACACGGAGAATAAGAAAAAATATGACGAATTAGCTGCGTCAAAGCAACCAGAAATTGAAAAAATTAAAGGCGAACTTGCCAATATGGAAAAATCAATAGATTCAAAACTTATAGCAAAATACAAGCAACATAGGCAAGATAAATTGTTTCCAGTGTTCGCTCCACTCTCTGGTAGGTCATGCGGCGTTTGTATGCTCGAACTTTCATCAGTTGAAGTTGATAAAGTTAAAAGTCAAGGTTATTTAGAATGTGATAACTGTCATAGAATTATTTACAATGTGAATTAACCAAACGAAAATATAAAAATAAAAAACAAGACTTGTGTCTTGCTTTTTTTATAGTAAAGGAGAGAACAACCTAAAAAATGTTTGTGCTATTTTAGAATACCAAGGTTTGCGTTTAAAATATGTTTTATCTATCTTTTTAGAGTTTACAACATCGTTTTCAAATATTGCAATATTTTGTTTTGATACTTCTTCGCCATATAAAAACGCGTTTATTTCAAAGTTTAAAGCAAATGACCTGTTATCAAAATTGCAAGTTCCAATTGACACAACTTTGTCATCAATCATCACAACTTTTGAGTGGATAAATCCGTTATACAAATAAACATTGACATTGCTACCAAAATTTAAAAGTTCTTTTACATAGGAAAGAGTTGCCATGTAAACAACTTTTTTGTCTGGAATAGCTGGAATCATTAAATTAATTTCAACGCCGCTCATTCTTGCAACATTTAATGCACTAATCATAACTTCATCAGGAATGAAATAGGGTGTTTGAATATATATTTTTTCTTTTGCAGATAAAATCATTTTTAAAAATGCTTCTTTTATAGGTTGGTCATCATATTCGGGACCACTTGTAATAACCTGTGCACCAGTTTCGCCAGCATTTCTGTTTGGCACAAAATATCCTTCATTGGAAAGACTTTCAAAATTGCTTCCCAATTTTTTGCAATATCTCCAATCATTAAAGAAAGCACTTTGAAAACCATAAACAGCATCGCCAACAATTCTGATGTGCGTGTCGCGCCAAGGTGATAATTTCTTTTTTCTACCCATGTGGTCATCACGGATATTAATTCCACCAGTGTATGCTATTTTGCCATCTATGACAACAATCTTTCTGTGATTTCTATAATTCATCTTAAAATTGATAAGTCTGATTCCAAAAAGCGGTGGGAAAAATTCCGCAACTTCGCCTCCTGCTTTTTCTAACTTTTTATAAAAGCTTCGTTTAGTTTTTAAACAGCCAACTGAATCGTATAAAAGTTTAACTTTAACACCTTGCTGAGCTTTTTCAATTAGAATATCCATAATTTCGTTGCCGACTTCGTCATTAGCAAAAATGTAATAAAGCATATTAATTGAATGTTTAGCATTTTTTAGATCTTTTTTAAGAGCGGTTATTTTGTCTTCTCCGTTAGTGAAAACTCTAACATCGTTATGCCTAAAATATGCACTATTGGAATTGTTTAAGTTGAATATCAGCAGGTCAGAAAAGTTTTTTTCTTCTTTATTTTTGTATTTTCTATCTTGTAAATTCTCTTTTTGTTTTAATATGAATTCGTTATATTCCTTTTGATAAAGTCTTTTTTTCTTTATCATTCTTCTAGTTTTATAACTTAAACCGCTACCGATTAAAATATATAAAATAAAACCAAAAATTGGGAAAAAAGTTAAAATTACTAGCCATGAAACAATAATTTGTGGTTTTTTACGCTCCACAAAAATCATTGTCAGAATGCTAAGAATGTTAATACAAAAAACTACAAATACAATAAGTCCTAAAATATTCAATATTTACCTCTGGTAATATATTAACCATTTAAACTAGTTTTTACAAATAAAATTAAGATTGATGTTAATATATTTGATAAAAAACAAAAATTGTGATATATTAGTTTTAACTAAAGGGGGTAATATGAAGAAAACTTCTTTGCGTAGAAATATTTTCGTTGGATTGTGTGCTGTGCTTTGTTTAGCACTTATTGTCTCTATTTCAACAACAGTAGCTTATTTGTCTAGTAAAAGAAATACAACTGGATATCTTGAATTTGCATCTGGAATATCCATTGATTACAAAAATGTTAAAGAATCGTCAACATCTAATGCTGTTGGTAATTTGTTATATTTTAACGATAAAAATAATGATGGAAGTATTGATGATGGCGAACTTGAAAAATTGATTTTAACAAATATTATGCCAAGTGATACAATAAAAATTGCTAACCCAAAATTATCTCCAAAAGAGAACACAGCAACATTCGCTTTGAGAGCGAAATTGGTTATCACAGATATGTCTGATAGGCAAAACTTTGTAAAATATCAAACCCCAGAAGAAATAACAGAATTTTTAAATGGTTCAAATAAATTGCTCGCAAGCGGTGCAATAGAATTTGCAGATAATTGGGAGTTTAATTCAGCAGATAATTATCATTATTTTGTATCAGCAGGCTCAACTTCTATTTCAGAAAGATTGATTGAAATTGGCTATGATAATTCAGTTGAAACACAACAAGAAATTTATTTGTTCAAAGGTGATTTGGTAAATCAAAACCTTGTTACAATCACCATAATTGACGGCGAACCTATTGAAGAGTTGCCAGCAAAATCTGTTAAGATTGAATTATTTATTGAAGCAATTCAATACTCAGCTGTTGAAAACTGGAATTTAGGTTAGAATATAATAAATAAAAAGGTGCTTTGTAGCACCTTTTTTAATTGTTCCAATTCCAATTTGAAATTTCAGGCATATCTACACCGAACTCGCGAATGTAATTATAGTTTTCTTTTAATTTTGCTTTTGCAAATTTGGCAATTTTATCATGCTGTTGTTTTGGAAGATCAAGATATTTAATTGCTTTTAAAACTAAGTTATATCTATCTGTTTTATTCATTGCACACATATCAAATGATGTGGTGATTGTGCCTTCTTCTTGATAACCAGAAACATGCAAGTTTTTATTTGTGCGATTATATGTTAATTGATGAATTAATTGTGGATAACCATGGAAATTAAATATTATTGGTTTGTCTTTTGTGAACAATTTGTCATATTCTGTTTCCGTCAGTCCGTGTGGATGAGCCTTGTTTGAAACGAGTTTCATAAGGTCAACAACATTGATAAATCTAACATTGAGATTTGGCAATAATTTTTTGAGAAGCGATATTGCGGCAAGAGATTCAAGAGTTGCAGTGTCGCCACATGAAGCCATGATTAAATCTGGATTTTTTGTGTTGTTCATACCAGCCCATTGCCATTCGCTTACACCTTTTTTGCAGTGCTCTTTTGCTTCTTCAATATTTAGCCATTGATATCTTGGGTGTTTAGAAGCGACTATTACATTCACATAATTTTTACTTTTTGCGCAGTGGTCATAACACGACAAAAGACAGTTTGCATCGGCAGGAAGATAAACTCTGACAATATCTGCTTTTTTGCTAACAATGTGGTCCAAAAATCCTGGGTCTTGATGAGTAAATCCGTTATGGTCTTGTTGCCAAACATTGCTTGTTAAAATTAAGTTAAGTGATGAAATAGGTTTTCGCCATTCAATTTCATTACAAACTTTTAGCCATTTTGCATGTTGTGCTACCATGCTATCCACAACTCTGATAAACGCTTCGTAACTATCAAACATACCATGTCTACCTGTTAGCAAATATCCTTCTAACATTCCTTCGCAAAGATGTTCTGATAAATATGAATCGTGGATTCTGCCATTATTTGAAAGTTTTTCATCATAAGGATAAATCTTTGCATTAAAAGCACGATTTTCCACTTCAAAAATTTTATTTAAACGATTACTCATCGCTTCATCTGGACTGAAAATGCGATAGTTTTTATTCTTTTCGTTAAGTTTAAAAACATCTCGAATATATCCACCAAGTTCTAACATATCTTGTGCTTTTAGCACGCCATGACCGTCAAACTTGACTGCATATTTTTCGATTGCGAGGGTTTTAAGTTCTTTTAATAGTCCGCCGCCATTTGCATAAGGGCTTGCACTTAATCTTTTATTACCTTTTGGACAAATTTCGGCAATTTCTGGCAATAATTTATAATTTTTGTCAAAAAGTTCGTTTGGTGAATAACTTAAAAGCCACTCTTTAAGTTGTTTTAATTCTTCATTATTATTGATTGGTAAAGGTATTTGATGTGCTCTAAAAGTTCCTTCAATTTGTTTTCCATCAACAACTTTTGGCCCTGTCCAACCTTTTGGAGTTTTAAGAATTATCATTGGGTATTTGATTGTTGAGTTGTCTTTATTTGTGTTTTTAATACCCTTGATTTCTTCCATACATTTGTCCATAGCCGCCGCCATGTCTTTGTGCATTTTCATAGCGTTTGAACCTTCAACAAAATATGGTTTATAGCCATAGCCATCAAATAAATTTTTAAGTTCTTTGTCGGTAAGTCTTGATAAAATTGTTGGATTTGCAATTTTATAGCCATTTAAATGAAGAATTGGAAGAACAATTCCGTCTGTTTTTGGATTGATAAATTTATTACCAAACCAAGAAGTAGCAAGTGGGCCAGTTTCGGCTTCGCCGTCACCAACGACAGTTACGGCTATCAAATTAGGATTATCTAAAACTGCACCAAAAGCGTGAGCAAGAGAATAGCCAAGTTCACCACCTTCGTGAATTGAACCAGGGGTTTCAGGAACGCAATGCGAGCCAATTCCGCCAGGGAATGAAAATTGCTTGCAAAGCCTTGCCATACCTTTTCTATCTTGCGAAATTTCAGGGTATATTGTGGAATAAACTCCTTCCAAATAGCTATTAGCGGTTAAAAAGTTTCCGCCATGACCTGGGCCAGATATTAAAAGCATGTCGACATCATATTTGTTTATAACTCTGTCGCAATGAGCGTAAATAAAGTTTTGACCAGGAACAGTTCCCCAGTGGCCAACAAGTTTTTGCTTAATGTCTGCCAAACAAAGTTCGTGGTCACGCAATAGCGGATTATCTAAAAGATAAAGTTGGGCGGCGGAAAGGTAGTTTGCCGCATTCCAATATTTATTTAACTTTTCAAAATATTCTTTTGTGGAAAATTTGTCTTTCATTAGAACTCCTTTTTGTTAGTATATCACATAAGAAAAAAATTCAAAATTTTTGAAATAAAAAAACTCAGTTATTATACTGAGTTTATTAATTTTTTGTGATTCTTCGTCCGCAATAAGAACAGAAGGTTTTGTTGTTGCCAATCATTTCAACCCTAGCACCGCAACTTTTACAATATCCAATATATACATCGCCAGTTTGCTCTAAAATATCGTTTTTTGAGAGTGTTTTATTCGATTTTGGGACAATGAATTTATTTTCCATAATTTCATAACCTGTTAAATAGCGTTTTGAAAGCAAAGTTTGAATATCTTTCAGCATCACTTCTGAATTTCTATTATTATTTTGAGCGAGTTGATTTATATCTTGAACATTGTCAATTTTTATTTGTTCAACAAGCGATTTAAAATATTTCATATTTGCAAAATTTATCCAAAGCATTGGTGAGCCATAAAATCCGAGAATAATCATGATTATTCCAATCACAAACAAAAATATTTGCAAGCCGCCCGACATTTTAGCGTATAAGATAGTAAGCACAATGCCTGTTGGAAAAAAGATTGTAAATAATAATGAAAATATAAATAAAGTGGTTATTTTTTTCTTAATCATATTTATATTATATCAACAAATGTTTTAAATAACAACAATTTTTATTTATCTGCACAAAATACATAAAAGCATTGTTTGTAGAATGTTTTTATTATTATTTAACTTGCAATATTTAGGTTCGCAATTATTGTTTTCATTAAATAACAAGTCAAAATTTTCAATTTCTATAAATTGCAAGTAGTGCTTGTTACTATAGTAACGCATTTCGGGATTTTTGCTTGAAAATATATATGCTTGAGTTTTGATTAGCCTTGACATTTTAATTTATTGTAACCTCAAATGCCACTTTAATTTCACCATCAACTGGTAATTCTGGAAGTGCAAAACCATTTATTGGGTTAGCATCTTGTGTTACAACATCATTAATCTTTACGCTGTTTTCAACGAATGTAACACTAGATGGAAGCGGGTCTTTTAAATTTAAGTCTTTGTTTTCCATATTTCCTTCGTTTTTAATGCTGATGGTATAAGTTAATTTATCTCCCGAAATAACTGCTGATTTATCTGAAGTTTTTGTAACAACAATTTTGTTATTAATTAAACTTATTTCAACGGTGTTTGTGTTTTCTTGCAAGTCAATTCTTTCGTTAACAGTGTAGGTAATTTCAGCGGTGTTTGTAATTTTTTGTTCAGGTGTGTTTTCATCAATTTTGATTGTATATTTTATAACACTTTTCCCGCCATTTTTTGATAAACTTTTTCCTAGAGAAAATCCAACAATAGGGTCTTCGTCTGGCTTTGATTCTTCATCAATTATCAAACTTCCTGCTTTAAAATTTGCACCAGCACTTAACTCATCTTGAATTTGAATATCTGTTATTTCATAATCACTATTGTTAGTTAAAGTAATAGTTTGTTCAATCTCATCACCAGGACTAGCAAAATTTTTTGCTGCTGATTTTTCTTTTAAAAAACTTTGAGTCATGTGTTCTGTGTTTGATTCGCTACTTAATGTTGTTACTTCTTGTTCACTTGTGTCTGGTAAAGTAATTTTTGATGTTAAAGTAGATTGGTTTGTAATTTTCATTTTTGTCTCCTTTTTACATCTTATGTAACAAATATTACTGTTGTTAATAATGTAAATTATTTTGATTAAATAACAAAAAATGGTATATATATTTATATAAAAGGGGTGAAATTATGGATAAAACAAAAAAAATTTTAATGATTATATCGCTTTCATCTTTGGCGGCGGCCTGTTTGATGTTAATTCTCGCAGTTTTCAAACTTCCAATTTTTGAAGGTATTCCATTAAGGTTTTTGCTTATTTTTAGCACGATTTGTGTTTCGACAGCAATCTCTATTCAAGAAGTTTCAATAATAAGAAAGCGTAAAGTTTTAGGCTACATTGGACTTGGATTGCTTGGAATATCAGTATTGTTTGCGTTGATTATTTTTTGTTCAAATCTTTTATATAATTATAATGTTTTTAATAGAATAACAGGAATTGTGTCAGTTTTGAGTGTGACCTTTATTGCAATTATTTATATTTATTCTAAACTTGATAAATCAATTTTGGGACTTCAAATTCCAACATATATTTGCTTATCTTTGCTTAGTGTTTTAATTTGTGTTCTAATAGGTGGAGTTGCTCTTTTTGATATTAATGGTATGTTTGAAGTTGTGATTGTTTTAGCAATTGTTTGTTTTGGATTGTTGCTTGCTTCAATAATTATTGCGGCAAGGAAAAAAGATATTCCAACTACTACGAGTGAAGAAATGATAACAATTACAAAAACCGAATATGAAAATTTAAAGCGTGAAAATGAAGAATTAAAAAAGCAAATTGAAAGTTTAAAACAGCAATAAAATGCTGTTTTATTTTGTTTTATGTAATAAGTAAAATTTATATCAAATATAAAATCTTTGTTATTTACATTATATCTTTTTCATTTTATAATCATTGTGATGAAAAAAATAAAAGGAGATTAAATATGAATTTTTTATCACAAGCACAAAACAATCATTTTTATTTTAGCGGTCAAAATTGTTTGTTTAACACAAACTCAGAAGTTTGTATTAGATACATTGACCCAAAAGTAAATTATGATTTAGGGGAGGAGAGTAGTGTTAAGTTTTATCCATCTGGCGCATTGATAACTGAAAAGAAAAATGCCGAAATTAACATAATTTTTATCAACAATAAAAATGAAAAAATTGTTAACATCAAAAGAGATGAATTAAACGAAATGGAAAACACAATTTATGACATAAATGCAAGCGTTTGTTCAACTGGCGTTTTGGTTGCTTACGAGCATTATGACCAATCTTACGAGTTTGAATATTACACATACAGCGGTGCATTAATGAAAGACAAAGACATGGACAAACTCAAAGCAAAAATTGATAAATATGAAACTGGATTTGGCATTTATTTCAATACCAAACAACCGCAAAAACAAGACAGTTTTATAATGAAATGTTATAACGATATGGAAATGTAAAAAATGAGCGATATGCTCATTTTTTAATGATTATTAATTATTTCAATAAGTTTATTTGTTGCTGGGTTAGTAACATTTTTATTAACAAGGCAAACAATTTCTCTTGCGCAGATTGAGAATTTTGGGAATATAACTTTTACTTCACCGGAATTAACCTCATCGCTGTAAAATTTGATGTTTACGAAAGCCATGCCAAAACCTTTTTTAACAAATTCGTATAACAAAATGTAGTTGTCAAGTTCATATTTTGGTGAAAGGGTAATGCACGCCTTTTCAAAAAAGTTGTTGATAGTTATTCTTGAATTGTTGTTTATGCTTGGTAACATCAAATCATCAATAGGAAAATTTTCAAGGTCAATGTCAGCGGCTGGATATTTCTTTTTATATTCGTCATTGCCGATTAATTGATAAACAACATTAAATTGTTTGATTTTTGTGAAGTTGTCCACTTTGTCGTTGTTGTCAACAAAAATCATGTCAAGTTTATTGTTATTAAGTTTTTCAATCAAACTTTCTTTTGTGCCACGCTGCATAACAATTTGAATCTTTGGATATTTTTTTGCAAATTCAGAAAGATATTCTAATAAAATTTGGTTAACATTTGACGAGTTCGCGCCAATACGAATTATTCCTTCTTCAAGTTTGCTAAACCTTGTTGCCAATTTTTCTGCTTCGTCAAACTTGTCAATTATTGGGCTGATTTCGTCATATAGAATTTTGCCAAAAGCGGTGAGTTCAACTCCTTTGTTTTTTCTTACAAACAATTTTTGACCAAGTTCGCTTTCTAATTCTTTAATTGAAAAAGAAACAGCAGGTTGCGATACAAATAATTTTTCACTTGCTTTTGAAATATTCTTTTCTTCTGCAACACAGCAGAAAAACTTGTATAAATTCAAATTTGCCATAAATAAAACTTATTCCTTTAATAAAAATCTTGTAATTGTGATTATATCATCATTGTTATATAATTGCAAGCAAGGAGAGAGAAATGGAAATGAAAATTTTGGCGGCAACTTCGCCTAACTTAACAAATTTTAGAGATACATTTAATAAATTTAGCGGAGAACTTGCCGGCATTTGTTATATGCCAAAAGATATTGATAGCATTTTAAGTCAACCAATTGAAAAGAAGTTAAGTCGCGCTGAAATGACAAAACAAAATGGGCATCATAGTGTTTTTGACCATGAATATGTGACGCTATATTTACAAGATGTTCCCAAAATGTTTGCAATGCTTTTGAATAATGAAAAGGTGTATACAACCAGCGAAAAAAGTGCTAGATACACCAAAATGCAGAGTAGTGGGATACAGTTAGATTTATTTTTGAAATGGCAAGAAATAATTAAAGATTTGATTGCAAAAAAATACGGAAATCAACCATATTTTTCAGAAAAGCGTATTGAAAAATTGGCACAAGAAAATGCGAGATATTTTTTATCTATTTACACTCCAACAAGTTTGGCATATACAGTTTCTTACAGACAACTAAATTACATTTATGCATGGCTTAAAAATCTTGACAAAACAAATTCAGAACTTATTTACAATTTAAAACCTGTTGCTGACGAGTTTTGCAGTTTGCTTGAAAATAATAATTTGATTGACGACGATTTGGTTCAATATGCCTTAGGTAGACAGTTTAGTTTGATTGCGCCAAAAAAGAGAGAAGAATATTTCGGCGATGTTTATTCAACAAATTATCAAGGTTCGTTCGCGTCGTTAGCGCAGGCTCAAAGACATAGAAGTTTGAATTATGAAATGAAAGAGTTAAATATAAAATCATACTACATTCCGAAAATCTTAGAAAGCAAAGACTTACAAGAAATGTGGATTGAAGATATGTTAAAAGTTGAAGATGTGACGCCACAAGGACAACTTGTGCAAATTTATGAAAGAGGAACGCCAGAAAATTTTATTTTAAAAGTTAAGGAAAGACTTTGCACCTGCGCACAACTTGAAATTGCAAATCAAACAAAAAATACTTTGCAAAGATATATTACAAACACGAATGATTTAGAAATCAAAACCATGCTTGAAAAATACAATAATGGAGCACGCTGCACAAGCGGATACGATTGTAAAACACCTTGTAAATTCAAAGAAGGCATAACGCTTGAAAGGGAGATTTAAAATAAAGTGTTGACAAACACAAATTGGGGGAATATAATAAATATGAAAATTAATAAGGAGGAAGTTATGTTTAATTCATTTAATATGTGGCATCACAAATAATTAAGTGTTCGCAAATGTGTTTTGTGAACGCTAATTTGGCATGTCACAAAACATATAAATGGATTAAAAGTTTCTATATATAATCTTACCCGTTGGTATGTTTTGATGGAATATATCAACGGGTAATTTTTATATTAGGAGTATATATGGAAAAATTAAAATTTATTAAAGATTTAATATCTATAAAGAGTTTTGACACAAAACAAAATAAAGAAATAATAACTTATTTAGAAAAACAATTTTCGCCTATTGCGAAAGAAATAATAAAAATAAAAAATAAAAATAATGATTGCGAAAATATGTTAATCGGACTTAACACAAAACTGGAAAATGCGCGCAATGCAATCGTGCTGTCTGGACACATTGACACGGTGATTGCAGACGAAAAGGAATACAAAACCAATCCTTACCAACCAACGCAAATTGGCGATAAAATTTTTGGGCTTGGCGCAATAGATATGAAAAGTTTTTTCGCTTGTATTTTAAATAATGCAAAAGAATTATTAGAATTAAATTCACCAATTATAATAGCAATTACAAGTGACGAAGAAACAGCGCTCACAGGCGTAAGTGCATTGACAGATTTAATGAGAGAGCTAAAAATAATACCAAAATTTACAATAGTTGGAGAGCCAACCAACATGGAAATTTGCACACTTAGTAAATCTTGTTATGAATTTCATGTAGATTTTTATGGCAAAAGTTGCCACAGCGGCAATCCGAGTTTGGGTATAAATTCTAATGTTATTGCTGCGAAATTGGTTTTATACATTTCAAAATTATGTAAGAAATATAAAGATACAACTTTGTCGCCAAATGTTATTCAAGGCGGCGAGAAAGTCAATATAATTCCAAATTATTGTAAAATATTTTTTGATTTGCGCTCAAATAAAATGAAAAATAAAGAACAAATATTGAAAAAAATACAAAAATACGCAAAAAAACTCGAAAAAAATAATTTTGGAGCGAAAATTGCAATTTCAAATTCACTTGAAATTTTGCCTCTTGAAAATAAAAAGAACAAAATCAAAAAAGAGATTTTAAAAGTTTTTTCTTTAAAAGAAAGTTCTTTTACAGGCGGTTGCGAAGCAGGGTATTATCAAGCGCTCGGCGGAGATGCAATCGTATTTGGAGTTGGCGACTTATCACTTGCGCACAAACCAAACGAATTTGTTAATATAAACGAATTTTTAACTTATAATGATTTGTTATTAAATGTTATACAATTTGTGGACAACAAAAATTAATAAAAGCACCTGCACAGGTGCTTTTTGTTTTATTTGTTATCTTCTGGATTTTTAGGCTCTGAGTTGTTATCTTCCGCTTTTTTAATTTCAATATTTGGCAATTCGTTTTCAGGATTTTGTAATTGTTGTTTTGCAATATTTTTCACATCTACGCCATAGGCAAGCAAATATGAAATTATAAAGAACGCTAAACCCATAACAAGTCCTGAACTTCCAAAAGAAATGAAATCTTGAAGTTTGAAACATGCTGCAATAATTGTAGTTACTAACGAAGTCGCGACAGGCACAACAATTCTTAAAAGGCCAAGTTTACGCATTTTAGTAACAACAGTTTCATCAAATGGAGTGCCTTTATCTAATTCGTAATTATAAAAGCGGACAACATAAGTGTAGATTGCGATCATAGCGGCACATTCTATCGCGCCGCAAATCACATAGCAAAGAGTGATGTTATTATCGTATCCCGCCATTGTTTCTCTAACATAACTTATTGTTTCAATTTGATCGCCAAATACAGCAACAAGTGGAATCGCAATAGTGCATAGGACACAACCGATTATGCTGCAAACCAAAATTATTTGGGCAAGTATTTTAAAAACTTTAAATATTTTTTGAACTCTTTCTAAGCTTTTCATAATTATCTCCTTAATTAATTTTCATAAAAATTTAACACATCTTGATAAACCAATTTGTTGTCTTTTTCATTCAAAATTTCGTGACGCATATTATCATATAGTTTTGATTTGACATTTTTATAACCTAATTTTTTTAGAAAATTAATTAATTTATTAAACTTATTTTCATTTTGTATCACAGGGTCATCTTTTCCAGCAATCACAAAAATTGGGAGCGTTGCATTTTGCATTTCCCAGTCTTTTTTATCAAAAGCACCTTTCATTAATTTGAATAAATTTATAAAACCATTTGTTGTGAAAACAAAACCGCAATATTCGTCTTTGTTATAATTTTCAACAGTTTCTAAATTTGAGCAAATCCATTCGTTATCAAGTTTTAAATTTTTATTATAATTACCAAAAGTCATTTTGTTCAAAAATTTATTTGCTCTATTTTTTCCATAAAATGGTTTTAAAGTTTTCGCAAGACAAATCGCAAAGCCTGTTAATTTGTTTTCAGTTGGTGGTCCACACAATACTATTTTTGAAATATCTTCATCATACTTTTTTAGATAATTTCTAGCAACAAGCGTTCCCATGCTATGGCTAAAAAGCATAACTTTTAAATTTGGATATTTTTCTTTCATATATTCTGTTATTTGATGCAAGTCATCAACAATGTAATTTATATTTTCGGTGTAAAAATATCCTAAATCATTTTTATCTTTAACACTTTTCCCGTGTCCACGATGATCATGTATAACGCAGATGTATCCATGGTCAGACAAATATTTCATGAAGTCGAAATATCTTTCT
The DNA here is from genome assembly GCA_900551705.1 of uncultured Bacillota bacterium. Classification (GTDB taxonomy): domain Bacteria; phylum Bacillota; class Clostridia; order Christensenellales; family UBA1242; genus UMGS687. The sequence continues at coordinate 61,509 of URWY01000004.1, forward strand.
TTATGCTCAGCCATGCCATGCGAAAATTGTATTATGCCTTTTGCGTTATCTTTTGGCTCAAATATTGCGAGTTCTAATTCTATATCATCATTTTCAGATTTGATTTTTTCAATTTTCATAGATCCTCCAATAAAACATTAATATTATATCATAAGTTTTTATTTATTTTCAAACAGAAACAAATATAAAAAAGCATTCGACAAAAAAATATTTATTCCTAACGCGCTCTCAAGATTAGCGGGTCGTGCTACCGCGCATATACGCGACGATTTGCAAGTTAAGTTGCAATATAACACACGCAGAAAAAAAAGAGAGAATGCTAACGCACTCTCTTTTTTTTCTTGGCGCAGAGAGGGGGATTTGCTTCGCTTTGAAAGTTGTTCTTCGCGGGTCGATGCACGCTTTCATGCCGGCACTAAAAAACTTGCCAATGGCAACTGTTTTTACGCTTAGTTCAAATCCTAATAACAATACATTTCCAACAAAATTTTTCTTCGTGGAAACAACTTCGCACGAGAGTACCGACCGAAATTGCTTAGCCAATTTCGCGTTTGGTCGGTAAAAAGGAAATTGCGTGCGAAAGAGCGATGTATTTTTTTTTGCAAAAAAAAATCGAGCAAAAGCCCGACAATTTCTCTTTTTGGCGCAGAGAAGAGGATTCGAACCTCCGGAACCTGTTACAGTTCGCACGCTTTCCAAGCGTGTGCCTTAAACCGCTCGACCATCTCTGCAAAATGGCTATAACGCCCTAAAACGAAGGTAGTATATCACACAAATTTAATTTAGTAAATAATTTTAATTAAAAAAGATAATTGAATTAATGTTTTATATATGATTATATTTTTCATCTCTTAGTTTGTATGTTTTAGTTAATGAGTTACACATCATTGAGTTTGCACTTTTAATTTTTGTTGCGACTTCATTATAACTTTTTGTGAAGTCAACTGGCACTGATATATTTCTTCTTTGACAAATTAATATGTCGCCATTTGCATTGATTTCGGTATACATATTTCCGCAAGCGCCGTGAGTGCAAATATCATCACAAAACCTAATTTCAAAGTTGTCATCAAAGTATAAATCAGTTCGCCCTTTGTGCGGATTGTTTATAGTTTTTGTTGCCAAGGTTACATATTTGGTAAAAATATAATAATACCAATTTGATTCTGCTTGATTTGTTTTGAAGTCGTCTGCTATATCATTTCTTAGATTTAAGTTTCTACTATCAGTATCGTTTAACTTAATTATTTTAATTCTATTAATTCCACTATCTCTTGTAAACTGAATAAGTTTGTCTATATCTTTATAATTGAATTTTGTTACTACGGTGTTTAACACAACTCCCATAATCTTGCTTGCATATTTTATGTTTTCAAGAATTTGATCTAAACTTGCTTTATTTGTCAACACATTTGGTTTAGATTGTTTTGTAAAAATGGAATCAATTCCAATTTTTAGAGAATAGACGCCATGCGCTTTTAATTCGTCTATTTTCTCTTTTGTCAATAATGTTGCATTTGTGTTTAACCTTATTTTGCAATTAAGTTTTTTTAATTCATCAATTATTTTAATTAAGTCCTTATGAAGCGTTGGTTCGCCGCCAGTAATATTGATAAAATCAACCTTAACATTATTTTTAATAATAAATTCAACCATTTGTTTTATGTATTCATAACTTAAAAATTGTCTTTTACAACCAATTTTTTGACCTTCATTATGACAATAAAAACAAGATAAATTGCAAGCATTTGTTAAGGCTATTCTTAATTTGTTTTGATTAAATAATTCTACTTTTTCTGACATATAATTAACTCCCATTTTGTGATGTTAAGTATAAGTCGATTAGTTATATTAATCAAATACATATCTATTATAAGAGTTATAATTCGTAGTTATATAAGAATGAAAATCATAGCAAATTTTTAATTACATTAAACAATACAATCTTAACTTAGTTTTTTAATGAAAAAAGAACAAAGAAGAAATAATAAAACTGTATAATAATTTATATTATATAGAAGAGTAAAAATCGCACCCAAAATATACCCAAAAAAATTACGCAAAAGTGCAAAATTTTAACAAAAATTCAATTTTTCAAGAAAATAAAAAAAGTGCTATATGCGCCTATTTTAGGGTGTGGTGCGGATAAAGGGACTCGCTCCGCTTTGAGAGTATTGCGTTGCAGGTCGATGCTCGCTATCACGCCGGCGCTAAAAAACTTGCCACTGGCAACTTTTTCTTAACGCTTAGTTCGAGTCCTTTCTGTTTTAGCAAATAGCAAAAAAAAGTATAAAAAAACACCCAATGGGTGTGGTGCGGATAAAGGGACTCGAACCCCCACGGTCGCCCACCAGATCCTAAGTCTGGCGCGTCTACCAATTTCGCCATATCCGCTTGCGAGTGTTATATTATCACAATATGCGGCTGGTGTCAACTAATTTGTTTTTTGCTTGCTGTTTTTTCTTGATTATTCCTTTCAAATTTGATATTATCTTTGTTGGACGAATTTTATGAAAAAATTAGAGAAAAAAGAAGTTTTAAGAGCAATCAAATATTTGCTATTTGCCGCAAGCGCTGGAATTATTCAATTTGGAAGTTTTACTTTACTTAATGAAATTTTACATTTAGATTATTGGGTGTCATACTTCATAGCACTTGTTTTATCTGTTATTTGGAATTTCACTTTTAATAGGAAATACACTTTTAGGTCGGTCAAAAATGTGCCTATTGCGATGCTTGAAGTTTTGGCATATTATGCAGTGTTCACTCCTGCTTCAATTTTCTGGGGTATTGGTCTTGAAAAAGTTCATTGGAATGAATATTTGATATTATCTCTCACAATGGTTATTAATCTAATTACAGAATATTTATTTTACACTTTTGTTGTGTATAGACTTTCTATTGACAGTGCTATCAAAAAGAAACCGGAAGGCGCTGGAAAAATTATTGTTATTGAAGGCACGGACGGCAGTGGTAAAAAAACTCAAACAGAATTGTTATATAAATATTTGAAAGAACAAGGCGAAAATGTTATTTTGCAAAGTTTTCCAAATTATGAAAGTGCGTCATCTGCGCCAGTTAAAATGTATTTGAATGGTGAACTTGGAGAAAATGCAAACTGTTTGGACGCTTATGCAACATCTACACTTTTTGCTGTTGATAGAGTTTGCACATGGCAAAAACTTAAAGAAGCCTATAAAAATGGAGCGACTATAATTTTTGATAGATATGTTGAATCTAATATGCTTCATCAGGCGGGTAAGATTGAGAACAAAAAGGAAAGAAATAAGTTTGTAAAATGGCTTGATAAGTTTGAGTTTGAAACTTTGAATTTACCTCGCCCGGATAAAATTTTCTTTTTAGATGTTCCAACTGAAATAAGCAAAAAACTAGCAAATGAAAGGCAAGAGTTAAAAGCAGGAACTAAAAAAGATATTCATGAACAAGATGAACAACATTTAATTCATGCTTACAACGCTGGTAAAGAAGTTGCGAAAAAGTATAAGTGGACAACAATTTCGTGTGTTGATGAAAACAACAATTTAAAATCTATTGAAACTATTCACGAAGAAATCAAAAAACTTTTATAATACATAGTATAAAAAATTTCAAACAGTCAATAATTGCAACATGAAAAAATTTATTACAATTTGTGTGCTTTTATTGGCTGTTTTTAGTGTTGTTGTTTTAGGTCTTGTATCAAACAAAAATGAAAATAATGAGATTTTGAGAATACATATTCGTGCAAATTCTAACACGAATATTGACCAAACGGTTAAATATCAAGTAAAAGATGCTGTTGTTAGTGTTATGCTTCCAATTTTGACAGAATGTGAGAGCAAAGAAGAAGCAGAGAGGAGCCTAACAGAAAATTTTGGCAAAATTGAAAACGCTGCTAATCAAGTGCTTATGGCAAATGGATTTTCTTATAAAGCGAAAGCAAAACTAGCTAGAGAAGAATTCCCAGCACGCGCTTATGGACAAGAAGTTTATGATGCTGGATTTTATGATGCTCTCATTTTAGAACTTGGACAAGCGCAGGGCGATAATTGGTGGTGTGTTGTCTATCCACCACTTTGCTTTTTACAAACAAATAATCCAAATGAAGTTAAATACACTTCAAAAATTGCCGAAATCGTCAAAAAAATATTTAATAAGTAAAAAAGAGTGCAAAAACGCACTCTTTTTTTAGATAGCAAATTAAACAATTCTTACAACTGTTAAACTTGCGCTTGGACCACCTGTCGAACTAATTGATGTCGCATTTGTAACTGTTGGAACTAATGACACCTTGTCGTTTGCATTTAAGTTTAAAACATAACTTCCGCCTGTTGAATAGTTCGGCGAAATAGTCCTATGCGTTGCTGTATTAACAACATTGTTTACTGCAATGCCCACATTATCAGCACCTGCTGCCGCTGTTGCATCATTAACAGTGAATGAAATCAAATATGTTCCAGTTTCACTTACTGTAATGGTCGTGTTATCCACAGCCAAGCCATTGTTTGTTAACACAGTAGATAGCGCAAGCGGTGTTGCTGTTGTAATGTTTTGTGTTTCCGCATTGTAGATTGTTGCATTTTCATTCAAAAGTGTTGCATTTTCACCAGTTGGGCCAGTTGGACCTGTTGGGCCTGTAGCTCCAGTTGGGCCTGTTGGACCAGTAATACCGGTTGGACCAGTAACACCTGTTGGACCTGTTGGACCTGTTGCACCTCGTGGGCCAACTGGGCCAGTTGCTCCATTAGCCGATGTTATATATGGGAAAAATGGGTCACGATAACCACAACAACCTACATTATTTCCACAAGAAAAACAACTCATAATCAACCTCCTTTTTATATTTGCTGTCAATTCATTTTATTTTTCTTTTCTAAAAAATGTCACAGATGTATATCAAATCATAAATTGGCAACAATCTTTCCTGAGGTGTATTATGGTAGATTTTAATAAATCAAAAACAAAAGTAAACTTGGCGCGCCTTTTTGCAGGTGAGTGTCAAGACGGTGCGAGATATCAGTTTATCGCACAACAAGCAAAAACGGATAAACTAAACTATTTGATGGACACAATGAAAATTTTAGCCAAAAATGAAATGGCACACGCAAAAATTTTCTACGATTTAATTTTAACTCACGGCGGCGAAAGTTTGAAAAATATAGAAATTTGCGCTGGCTTCCCATTTCCAAGTTACCAACTTAACCCTGGCCTGAAATTAACATCAGATGCGGAATATTCTCAGTTTGACAACATTTATCCAACATTTGCAAAAATTGCGCAGGACGAAGGCTATAAAGATGTTGCCGAAGCAATGCTTATGGTCGCTGAAGTTGAGAAATCTCACGCTGCAATTTTGAAAGAACTTGCCGAAAAACAAAAGAGTAAAAAACTTTATAAAATGAGTAAAACAACAATGTGGAGATGCTCAAAATGTGGCTATGAAAAACCTGGCAAAGAAGCGTGGAAAACTTGTCCGCTTTGTAAATATGATCAAGGTTATTGTGAACTCCACCTTGAAAGCAAACAATGCTAATTTGTATTTTGGCAACATTGTTGCACTTTATGGCTTGAAAACAAAAAAATAATTTCTAACAAATTATGCAACCTATCTTGTAAGGTAGGTTGTTTTTGTCACGCGTGACTTTTTATGTGATATGTATTGCAACTGATAAATAATTGCATCATTATGTGAACCTAGCATTAGATAATGTTAGTTTTTTTTGCAACATTGGCAACATTGTTGCTTTTTTTGTTCAAAACTGCTTTTTAGGTGGCAAAAAGGTGGCGATTGCCACAAAATTTTAAAAATTTTTGAAAATTTTCGAAAAAACACCTCAAAATGCTTG
>URWY01000005.1 GCA_900551705.1 uncultured Bacillota bacterium
CCCTTGAAACAGTTAAATTCCCTTATGGAGAAGAAACAGTTTTAGAATTTGATAGCAAAAATGTTGAATATGTGGAATTAAAATATTCAGATAATACAACTGAAAAATTCTATGAACTTGAAGCAAGTGAAAATTCTGCGACTAAAAATTCACAAATTCAAGTTTTGGCTGATGAATCTCACGGAACAGTTAAAGGTTATACTGTTGGAACTTTTAGCTCTAGCGAGTATAAAGGATTGACATTTTCAGAACAATTATTTATTGGTGATTATAGAGAGGAGTTTGACTTGAGCGGAGGGATTGCGGTCGCTGGCTATTTCGGAGATGGTGGAAATGTTGTAATTCCAAATGAACAAAAAGTTAGAAGGAGAAGTTTTAAGACTGAAATAACAGACTATTCTGGAATTGATTCATTTTTTGGTAATTTTTGTTCAATTGTAAATTCAATTATTTATCCAGTTAAAATAGAAGACAAACAATTCAATAGCTATGATGAAGTGATGGCATGGTTAAATGGTTACAATTCAGAGCAATTCATGCAAGAGTATCCAAAGACGGTTACTTTGACTTTTGATACTTTATGTGAAACTAAGAGTGTTTTATATAAAGAAAAACAAGTAACGGCGTATGGCGATAGTGTCTTTACTGAGAACAGCTCAATAACATCACTTGTAATTGGAAATAATATAAAATGCATCTTTGGTTATTCATTTATAAGGTGTTCAGCTTTAAAATCAATTACTTTGCCAGAAGGTAAATTAGTTTCTATTGGAGATTTTGCTTTTCAACAATGCACTAGTTTAGAAAACATTATAATACCCGATAGCGTAATAGAATTAGGTAGTTGTGTTTTTTCTAGATGCTCAGGTTTAAAAACTGTGGTTGTTGGAGCAGGAATAAATCTTATTGATAGTAGCGTATTTGAAGACTGCACAAGTCTTGTTACTAAATTAAGTGATTTGCCAGGAACTTGGGTAAAAGAAGATGGATCTACAATTGAGAATTATGATTCAATTCTTTTAAAAGATATTAATTTTAACATCAAAAAACAAGCCTAACGCAAAAACAAAATAAAAAACTCGTTGTGATAACGAGTTTTTTTATAATTCAATGTTCGATTCTTTAAACAAAGGGGAATCAAAAAATTCTGTCAATGATACGCCGATTGCTGTTGCGATTCTGTAAACTGATGTAATTTTAATGTCTGTTGTTTTTCCTTTGATGATTTCGGGTATTGTTTTTTCATTAAACTTTGCAATTTTAATCAGTTTATATTGTGACATCTTTTTTTCTTCTAATAATTCTTTTGTTCTTAAACCTACTGCTTCTAATAGTCTCATAAATCTTTCTCCTTACATGGTTTATAATACCACCCTTTGCAGCGGTTGTAAAGTGTTTTTCGTATTTTTTTTGCGTATTTACTAAAAAATTTGTTTTGAAAGAGCGAATTTTGCGATATAATCTAAAAAAGTGAGGTTTTTATGCCAAAAAGTATTGCTATTGACGGAACGGCGGGTTCGGGTAAGGGAACAATTTCAAAGATTTTAGCAGACAGATTGGGCTTTTATCATTTAGATACTGGTGCGATTTACAGGACGATTGCTTATGATGCGATAAGCAAAAATGTTGACATTTATAACGAGCAGGCTGTGGTTGACATTTTAGGCGATTGTGATGTGTATATCAAACTTGAAAAGGGCAAGCAAATTAATATGCTGGCTGGTGAAGATTTGGAGCAGAAAATAAGGACGCCGCAAATTGATGTTGCGGCGAGCGTGGTGTCAGTTTATCATGATGTGAGAGTGTTTGCGACGCGTATTCAGCATGCGCTTGCTAAAAAGCATGATGTTATTATTGAAGGCAGAGATATTGGGACAGTTGTTTTACCAAATGCCGATTACAAATTTTTTGTGACTGCAAAACCTGAAATTAGGGCAGAGCGCAGGTTAAAGCAGCACAATTTGCCTGAGAGTGAATATGCACGAATTTTACAAGAGATTGTTGAGCGTGATGAAAGGGATATGACAAGAGCGGTTTCGCCACTTAAACAAGCACCTGATGCGGTTTTGATAGATACTTCTTATCAGACGATAGAAGAGTCTGTGAATGAGATTTTGAGTTATATAAAATAAAGCCAGTTTAGCACTGGCTTTTTGTTTTTTAAAGGTAAGTTTTTAAACTTTCAATGTTTTTTTCTTCAACTTCTAGAAGTTTTTTGCAAAGGTTTAAAATGTCTTCATTGGCAGAGGCGTGGTCGGCTAAATCTTTTAAGCATTGAACAGTACCCATGAAAGTTCCAAGAAGCAACATTTCAGAAACATGAGTTGTTGATTTGTCTGCAAGTGTGGACATTTTGATTGTGCTCCAAAGTTTGATTTTTTCAAACATGTTATTGTCTTTAACATTGAAGTTTTCGCTTTTGGCAATCATTTCACATTCTTGTGCAATGATGTTGTATTCGCTTTCTTCGTTCAAAAGTTCTTTAATAAGCGTATCGCATTTGATTGACGGCATGATGTTGTCGATTGATTGTAAAGCCGTTTGACAATTTTGATAAATTGATGTTAATAACAATTCGTTATCAGTTTTTCCGTTAAATTCTTCCATTTTCAACTCCTGTTCTTAGTTTTTGCAGCAAAGTTGAATTATATTCATAAAAAATTGAATACTTATCAAATTTTTAAACAAAATACTAGCATGAGAAAATCGACAAAAATTTGGCTTATTATAATGATTGTATCAAACATAGCGATGCTATATTTTTATCAGCCGTTAGTTGCGTCATTTACATATTTTGGCGGTGCGGTTGAGATTGTTCCGACTTGGGAAACTTATGTTGGTTTGGCGCTATTTTTGGTTGCTATTGTATCTGGCTTTGTGATATTTGCAAGGTTTATCAAAACTCAGTCGCTAAGCAAGCAAATATTCTTTTCAACGATAATTCCGACAATCACATTTATGTTTTTGATGTTCTTTTTCTTTAACATAACAACAATGGAGCAGGTGGGGGTTGTTGCGGCAATTCGTGACGGCCTTGCTATAAACACTGCGACTGCAAGATATGCTTGGATGGCTGCCGTAAGTGGCGTTTATGCGATTTATTTGCTTATAACATACTTTTTTCTTACAAAACCTATCAGAAAACTTGAAAAAGCACTTGAAATAATCAAATATGGTGGCGAGCCTAAAAAGAGTTTAAATTTGGGCGGAAGCAAGGAATTTCGTTCTATTGAAAATGATTTAAGGCAAATCAATCAAGAAATAAAAGCAAATAACAAGCGAAAGGTGATTGTGGAAGAAAATTAATCATTGACATATTATGACAATATATGCTAGAATAGCGAAGAGGACGATATGCCAAACATCAAAAACTTTTATGTTGCCAAAACTGCAAGATATGACGAAATTTCTGCGATAAGCAGAATTTATAACTATCTTTTTACAGACTTAGATGAAGTGTATTTGGGAGACAATTCAGACGAACATTGCCCAGATGTTTACACGAAAGATTTTCGTAAAGGAATAGAAATTGTAACTTGCGAAAGTCAAAAGTTTTACAGAAGTCACAGTGAGTATTTCTGCGCTATAAATAGAGATAAAAAATATAGAGTGACCTTTCAAAATGAAGACATCGTGCCACTTGGCGAGTTAAATTTAAACAAAGCATTTATATATAAAACATTTGTTCCATATAAAGATTATTCTAATGAGGAAACTGAGTTTTATGAAAGGCTAAGGCTGGTAACTCATAAGAAGTTGACCAATTTGGCAGAAGGTCATTATGATAAATGCAAAAACCTTGCACTTGTGATATTCTCAGGATATGAAAGAAAGCCTTATGTAAACAATTCAAAGATTTTAGAAATCATAAAGGACGAAAACAGTCAATTTGATAGAAAATTTGATTATATCTATTTGATTTGCAATGAAGATATTTTGCAAATTTCAAAATTTGGCGAAATGCAAAGTATTCTTGATGATAGAGATATTAAAAGAGTGTATCAAAAATCTAAACTTGTTGAAAATTCACCAGAGATGTAAAAATTTTTGAAATTTAGTTGACATCATAAATGTTTTTTGCTATGCTATCAAAGCATTGTAAAAATGCGGGTGTAGTTCAGTGGTAGAACCCCAGCCTTCCAAGCTGGTTGCGAGGGTCCGATTCCCTTCACCCGCTCCAAACAAAACACCCATTTGGGTGTTTTCTTTTTCGCTTTGTTTGGGAACCTCTGTTCGAATTTGGTCGCCTTTGCGCTCCGCTTAAATTCTCTCTTTCTCACAGAAAGTCGTCTGCGCTTCTTCGTCCACTGGACGCGCTTGACTCCTTTCCCTTCACCCGCTCCAAGCGAAAATTGTCGAGCTTATGGCTCGATTTTTTGTTTCACAAAAAATGCAGCGCTTTATTGCTCGCAATTTTCGCTATACCGACCAAACGCGAAGGCAAATTTTGTTGTCGATAATTTGATTTATAATTACTTGACATAATTATAAGGACATTATATAATAAAATGTTTTTTATGGGATAAAAGTAGGGTAAAATGAATATTGGACAAATAATTTTAACCGTTTTAGGAACAATTTTTTCTCTTATATATGCCTATCAAGTTTTGTTTATGATTATAGGCATTTTTTCAAAAAAAGTTAAATATCCAGATGCAAAAATTGAACATACTTTTGCAGTTTTAATTTCAGCTAGAAACGAAGAAAAGGTGATAGGAAATTTAGTTCAAAGTATCAAAAATAATGATTATCCACAAGATAAAGTTAAAATATTTGTTGTTGCAGATAATTGCACAGATAATACCGCGCAGATTTGTCGCGATTTAGGTTGCACAGTTTTTGAAAGGTTTAATCAACAACAAATTGGCAAAGGCTATGCTTTAAATTTCTTGTTTGCAAATATTTATAAAAATTTTCCAGACTATGAACCAGATGCTTTTTTTGTGTTTGATGCAGATAATGTTTTAACAAAAAATTACATAAAAGAAATGAATAAAGCACTTGATCAAGGCGTTAAAGTTTGCACAAGTTATAGAAATTCTAAAAATTTTGGCACAAACTGGATAAGTGCTGGCGCATCGCTTGGCTTTATTCGGGAATGTAGGTTTTTGCATCGTCCAAAAGCGGTTTTAGGTCTTAATTCGCATGTTTCCGGAACAGGTTTTTATGTTAGCAAAGAAGTTTTAACTTTTAAGCAAGGCTGGCAGCATGTAACACTTACAGAAGATATTGAATTTTCAGCATTTAACACCTTAAGGGGTGTCAAAATCGGCTATTGCGAAGATGCAGTTTTTTATGATGAACAGCCAATCAAATTTAAACAAACTTGGAAGCAAAGATTACGCTGGGCAAAAGGTTCGTTAATGGGATTTTCGCTTTTCCATGCAGCACTCAGCGTTTCGTTTTTAAAAACTTTTGATTTCAGTTATTACGAATATTATTTCACAAGATTTTTCCCAGTTTCAATTTATTATGGCTTATCATTCGTGGCATCAACCATTTTAACACTTGTAACTAGGGCGCTTGAAGTAATTAGCGGGCAAGTTTTAGTCAGTGCAATTTATTTCATTTGGCCAGTTCTTACAGGATTATTAACTACATATTTAGGTATGCTTGTTGATAGCGTTTTAATAACTATTGTTGAATGGAAAAAAATAAAAGCAAAATGGTATAAAAAATTATTGTATATGTTTACAACACCAATTTTTAATATGATTTTCACAATTCCAACTGTTTATGTGGCGTTGTTTAAAAAGGTTAAATGGGACCCAATTGAGCATACAGAAAGCATAACTCAACAAGAATTAGAAACAAAATAAAATACATTTTTAAAAATGTATTTTTTTTGTTATAATATATGCATGAAATGCGAACTATGTCCAAGAAAATGTAGCGTGGATAGAACTAAAACAATCGGTTTTTGTGGAGCTAAAAACTTAAAAGTTGCAAAAACTATGCTTCATTTTTGGGAAGAACCAATTATAAGCGGAAACAACGGCAGCGGTGCTATATTTTTTTCGCATTGCTCCTTAAAATGCTGCTTTTGTCAAAATTATGAAATAAGTCATTTGGGAAAAGGTGAAGAAATTAGCGTTGAAAGATTAGCCCAAATGTTTAAAGAACTGGAAGAAATGGGCGCACATAATATCAATTTGGTATCGCCAACGCATTATACTGATGAAATTATCAAAGCATTAAATATTTATAAGCCAAATATTCCAATTGTTTGGAATACAAACAGTTATGAAGAAGTGGAAACAATTAAAAAATTAAAGAACTATGTTGACATTTATTTGGCAGATTTAAAATTTGTGGCAAGCGAACTTTCAGAAAATTTTGCTGCTGCAAAAGATTATTTTGAGAAAGCATCGCAAGCAATTTTGCAAATGCGAAAAAATCAGCCAAAAGACATTGTTGAAAATGGCTTAATGAAAAAAGGTATAATAGTTCGCCATTTAGTTATGCCAACTTGCCAAGAAGACAGTAAAAAAGTGCTTAATTGGATCAATGATAATTTGTCAAATCAGACATATATTAGTTTAATGAGCCAATATACGCCATGCTTTAAGGCAGAAGAACCGATTAATAGAAAATTAAAGCCTTTGGAATATAAAATCGTGTTGAAAGAATGTGAAAAATTAGGCTTCGTCAATGGTTTTACGCAAGAATTTGAAAGTGCGTCAACAAAATATATACCAAATTTTTAGATATTAAATAAATATTGCCTAATTTATTGACAAATTATTTAAGTTGTTGTAAAATCAAACTCGCAACTTGGAAATAGGTTGTGAAAATATGGGTTATTAGCTCAGCTGGCAGAGCACCTGACTCTTAATCAGGGTGTCCGGGGTTCGAGCCCCCGATGACCCACCATAATTATGGATAAAGAAAAATACTTTATTAAAAAACTCCCAATTGGGAGTTTTTTAATATTTACTGAACTGGCTGTTATACAAATTATAGTAGAAACCTTTTTGGGCGAGCAGTTGTTTGTGCGTGCCTTGTTCAATGATGTTACCTTTATTCATAACTAAAATTAGGTCAGACGAAACGATTGTTGAAAGTCTATGAGCGACAACAAAACTTGTTTTATTTTCCATCATTTTATTGAAAGCTTCTTGAATCGCGAGTTCGGTTCTTGTATCGATGTTGCTTGTTGCTTCGTCCAAAATTAACATAGGTGGCTTTGAGAGCATCAATCTTGCGATACAAATGAGTTGTTTTTGACCTTGCGACAAATTATCGCCGTTTTCATTGATGATTGTATCGTAGCCATTTGGCATAGTTTGAATAAAGTAATCAACGCCGGCGAGCCGAGCCGCTTTTCTGACTTCCGCATCTGTGGCGTTTTCTTTGGAGTAGGCGATATTATCTCGAATTGATGCTGAGAACAGCCAAGTTTCTTGCAGCACCATGCCATATTGATTTCTCAAGCTTTTCCTTGTGACATCTTTGATAGGGTAGCCGCTGACAACAATCTGACCTTTATTGACATCGTAGAAACGCATGAGCAAATTGATAAGGGTGCTTTTGCCGCAACCGGTTGGCCCAACGATGGCAACTTTTTGTCCTTTTTTAATGTTTAAATTCAAGTTTTGAATGAGTTTTTTATCTGCTGTATAGGAGAAATCAACATTTTCAAACACAACTTCGCCTGTGCAATGTTTAATGTCTGGCAATCCAGCGTCACTTGTTTCGTTTTCCATATCTAATATGTTGAAAACTCTTATTGCAGAAGCATAGGCTGCTTGAAGGTCTGCAAACACATCTGCAATATCGTTGAATGGACGCGTGTATTTGTTGGCGTAAGACAAGAAGATTGAAATATCGCCGACTGACATTTGACCTTTAATTGCGTAAATGCAACCCATGATTGCAACTGTGGCATAGAGCAAACCATTGATAAATCTTGCGATTGGGGCAGAAAGGGTGGAGTAATACATGGCTTTTTGGTTCGCGTCTTTAAGTTTTAAATTTATTTCGTCAAATTTTTTAATTGACCTATCTTCATACAAGAAACCTTTTACGATTTTTTGATTTCCGACCATTTCGACCATTGTTCCAGACAAGTCGCCAACGCATTTTGCTTGTTTTTTAAACAATTTATGTGACAATTTTGCTATAACGGCAGCAACTATGATTGAAACTGGTGTTATGCCAATAATGATTAGGGCGATTGTGACATTTATTCTAACCATGAAGATGAGAGTTAAAACGATGGTTGCAAGGCAGTCAAAGAAAGTTGTTAAACCCATAACGAAACCATCTGTTATTAAGTCGACATCGTTAATCATACGACTTTGCAGGTCGCCATGGCTGGAATTGTCAATATATTTTAAAGGCACTTTGTTGAATTTTCTAAAAATGTCGTTATGCATTTGTTCTTCAACTTTGTATGCCATTCCGTTTGCTACGCGAGATAGAAGCCATTTAAAAACGGCGAACCCAACAACGCAGATTGACAGGTAAATGATATATTTAATTATCATGTTAAACTGCACTTGATCTGGGCCGACAATATAGTCAATTCCGCGGCCGATTAAGATAGGTATGAAAATTTCAAATACAGAGTTGATGATTGCAAACAAAACAGCAAGTGCGAGAAGATACCAATATTTTTTTAGGTAGCCAAGCGTTCTTAGAATTGTTGATTTTGCTTTTGGCTTTTTAATTCTAGCAACGCTTTCAATTCGTTTGGAGTTTGTATCTAAGATGATAGGTGAGTCGGTGAGTTTTTGCGCTTTTTCGTCTGATGAAACAAATGAAGGACTATTATTTAAAGTTGAAGGGACAATTGTTGGAATTGTAACTTCTTTCGCTGGCTGGACTTTTTCTGGGTTGTTAAAAGAAGGTTTCGGCAATGCAGCGATTGCTTTTTGCAATCTGCGAAACTCTTTTTCTTCAAATTTTGTCCTTTTGATTTTTTTGCTTTCTTTTTTCACGACTTTTCCTTTATTTTGTTTGTGATAGATAGATATTTTTATACACTTCGCAATTTTCTAGAAGTTCTTTATGTTTTCCCATGCCAACAATATTGCCGTTATCCATAACGATGATTAAATTGGCATTTCTTACCGTATTTGCTCTTTGAGAAACCAAAATAACGGTTGAGTTGATGTCATCTTTGATTGCTTTTCGTAGATTAGCATCGGTTGCGAAGTCTAGGGCAGAGGCACTGTCGTCCATGATTAAAATTTCAGGATCGCCAACAAGCGCCCTTGCAATAGTTAGCCTTTGCCTTTGACCACCAGAAAAGTTCTTTCCGCCTGCTTGAACCTTAAAGTTGTATTTTTCTGGCAAATCTCTAACAAATTCTTCTGATTGCGAAATCTTGATTGCTTTTTGCATTTCTTCGATAGTCGCATCTGGTTTTCGCCAATGCAAGTTATCTTTTAAAGTGCCTTTAAACAAAACAGCTTTTTGTGGCACAATTCCGATTTTTCCACGAAGTTGTGCAAAACTATAATTTTTAACATTGATGCCGTCTATTAAAATTTGACCTTGCGTGGCGTCATAAAACCTCGGAATTAAGTTGATGACACTGCTTTTTCCGCTGCCTGTTCCGCCAATTAAGCCGATTGTGTCGCCTGGGTATGCTTTGAAACTCAAATTTTTGACTGCCATTTTGGCAGAATTGGAATATGAAAAACTAACATTTTGAAATTCAATTTTTGGAACATCTGGTGAAGTTGTTGTTATGATAAATTCATGATTTGTTTCTTCAACTGATGGTCGTGCGTCAAAAACTTCATTAATTCTGTTTGCGCAGTTAAACGCTTTAATAAACGCGATTATTAAGTTTGCTAGCGAAATAAGTGCTGCAGAGATTTGAAGAAGATAGTTAACAAATGCAATTATTTGACCTTGCGTAAGTGTTCCAACATTAACTTGAAGCCCACCAAACCACATAACAGCAATTATTGCAAAGTTGATAACTGTTGAGGTGATAGGGTTCATGAGAGATGAGATTGAAACCACTTTAATAGATGATTTTTTCAACTTTTTCGCAGCGCCTGAAAACCTTTTTTCTTCATAATCTTGTTTGTTGAATGCTCTTACAACTCTTGCACCTTGCAAGTTTTCTCTTGTTATTTCTGAAACTTTGTCTAAATTGTTTTGAGATTCGTTGTAAAGCGGTTCAGTTTTTTTCAATATGATAAACACAACAAAGAAAATTATCGGTGCAACAACCAAAAACAGGAGCGACAATTTGATATCAATAATCATTGCAATTATCGTTGAACCAAGAATTAAAAATGGTGTTCTCATAACTGTTCTTAAAAACATTCCAAGAGCAGTGTCAATTCTGGCGACATCGTGGGTTATACGATTGTTCAAGGTGGCTGTTCCGAATTTGTCTAATTCTGCATGAGAAAGAGTGTTTATATGTTCATACATATTTTTTCTAATTTCATAACTTACGCCAGAGCATGCTTTTGCGGATAACTTTGCACATAAAACAGCACTGATAATTCCCACAACATTTAAAGCAACAACAATAGCACCCCAAATTGCAATGTATCTAATATCGTGATTTTTAACACCAATATCAATCATATTTGACACAAGCAAAGGAATGGCAATATCTGTTATTGTCTCAAAAAACTTAAATATTGGGGCACAAACCATTTCTTTTTTGTAGCCCTTAAAAAATTTAAACAGTTTCTTCAAATAGGTTTTCCTTAATTTTAATTTGATTATATAAAATAATAAGCTATTTAACAAATAATTTTTAGTTATTATTACTAATTTTAAACATAATAGTTACAAGAAAAATTTTAAAAATTTTTCAAAAAATTAGCACTCTACGCTTGACAGTGCTAACTTTTAGTATTATAATATCGCCGAAAAAGGAGGAAAAGACTATGAATTACGAAAAAATTACACAAAAAAGTGCAGAATGTTTGCAAAACGCTCAAAGAATTGCTTTGGAAAATGGCAACCAAGAAATTACATCTTTGCACATTTTAAATGCTTTAATAAACGATGACGAAGGTATAATTTCTCAAATTTTAAGCGAATTAAAAGTAAATTTGGACAAATTGGAAAAGGATATAACAAATGAAATTGCCAATTTGCCAAAAATTCACCCATTAAATCAAGCATATTTTTCAAGCGAAACAGAGCAAATGTTAAATCTTGCACAAAATATTGCAAATCAAATGAAGGACGAATATGTTTCGGTTGAACATATCTTCATTGCAATTTTGGAAAAAGGAGATAAAAAAACAAAGGATATTCTAAGCAGAAATAACATCAATCGAAATGATTTTATTAAAGAACTTGCAAGTGTTCGTGGGAACACGAATGTTACAACGGACAGCCCAGAAAGCACATACAATGCGCTCAAAAAATATGGCACGGACCTTGTTGAACTTGCTAGGAAAAATAAAATTGACCCAGTTATCGGCAGGGACAGCGAAATAAGAGATGCTATTATGATTTTGTCAAGAAAAACAAAAAACAACCCTGTTTTGATTGGTGAAGCGGGCGTTGGTAAAACTGCTATTGTTGAAGGGCTTGCACAAAGAATTGTAAACGGCGATGTCCCAACAAATTTGAAAAATAGAACTATTTTTTCACTTGATATGGGAGCACTTGTTTCAGGTGCAAAATATCGTGGCGAATTTGAAGAAAGGTTGAAATCAGTATTGAACGAAGTCAAAAAGAGCAATGGTAAAATCATTTTGTTTATTGATGAACTTCATACGATTGTTGGCGCTGGTAAAACCGAAGGTGCTATGGACGCGGGCAACTTGTTAAAACCTATGCTTGCAAGGGGCGAACTTCATTGCATTGGTGCAACAACTCTTAATGAATATCACAAATA
This sequence comes from uncultured Bacillota bacterium, assembly GCA_900551705.1. Taxonomy (GTDB): domain Bacteria; phylum Bacillota; class Clostridia; order Christensenellales; family UBA1242; genus UMGS687. The sequence continues at coordinate 11,831 of URWY01000005.1, forward strand.
CATTGAAAAAGACCCAGCCCTTGAAAGAAGATTTCAAACTGTTATGGTTAAAGAACCAACAGTTGCCGACACCATTGCAATTTTGCGTGGTTTAAAAGAAAGATACGAACTCTATCATGGCGTTAAAATCAGCGATAGCGCATTAATAAATGCCGCAGTGCTTTCAAACAGATACATCACTGACAGATTTTTGCCAGATAAGGCGATTGACCTTGTTGATGAAGCCTGCGCGATAGTTAAAACTGAAATCGATTCTATGCCAACTGAAATGGACGAAATTAGGCACAAGATGATTCAACTTCAAATTGAGGAAACAGCGCTTAAAAAAGAAACAGATAAACTTTCGCAAGCACATCTTGCCGAAATTCAAAAAGAACTTGCTGAGTTGCAATCAAAATTTAATGAAATGAGTGTAAAACTCAAAAAAGAAAAGGAAAATATCAATAAAGTTCAGTTGATAAAAGAACAAATTTCGCAGGTTAATGCTCAAATTGAACAAGCACAAAGAGAGTATGATTTGAACAAGGCGGCGGAACTTAAATACACAAAGTTGATTGACTTACAAAAACAACTCGCAGATGCTGAAAAACTTGTTGAAAGCGAAAAAAATGGCATTTTGCAAAGTAAAGTGACAGACGAAGAAATCAGACAAGTTGTTTCCAAATGGACAGGAATACCTGTTAACAGTTTGAAAGAAAGCGAAAGAGAGAAAATTCTTAAATTACCTGAAATTTTGCATAATCGTGTTGTTGGGCAAGACGAAGCCGTTCAAAAAGTTTCTGACGCAATTTTGCGTTCAAGAGCAGGTATTCAAGACCCTAACAGACCACTTGGTTCGTTCCTGTTCTTAGGCCCAACTGGCGTTGGTAAAACCGAACTTTCAAAAACTCTTTGCCAGGCATTATTTGATGATGAAAAAAACTTAATTAGGATTGATATGAGCGAATATATGGAAAAATTCTCGGTATCAAGACTTATTGGTGCGCCTCCAGGATATGTAGGCTATGAAGAGGGTGGTCAACTTACCGAAGCGGTTAGAAGAAAACCATATTCGGTTGTGTTGTTTGATGAGATAGAAAAAGCACACCCAGATGTATTTAACATTTTGCTTCAAATTTTGGACGATGGCAGAATTACAGACTCTCTTGGAAAAACTGTTGACTTCAAAAACACAATCATAATTTTGACAAGCAATCTTGGTGCTGATGTTATCATGCAAAGCATTGAGAAAAATCACGAAATAACTGCCGAAACGCGTGAACAAATAAAATCTATTTTGCAAGCGCATTTTAGACCAGAATTTTTGAATAGATTAGACGATATAATCATATTCCAACCACTTCAAAAAGCTCAAATTTCAAAAATTGTTGATTTATTGCTTGAAAAACTTAATATTAGGCTTAAAGAAAAACAAATTTCGCTTAAAGTGACAGACAAAGCAAAAGAATTGATAATTGAAAACGGCTACGATGAAGCGTATGGTGCTCGTCCACTTAAAAGATACATTCAAGATGCTGTTGAAACAGCAGTTGCAAGAAAAATTTTAAGTAACGATTTGTCCGCTGGTTCTGAGATTATAATTGACGCCGAAAACAACGAAATTGTTATTAAGTAAAATAAAACCCCACAGGATAAAAACTGTGGGATTTTTTATTTGTTATTTTATGCTTTTTTGTTTGAGTTTAACTAGAAAAAATAAAAATTGCTTTACTTATTATTTCTTTTATGTTAATATTTAGTCGACTTATAAGGAGAAGTGTTTATGGTAGACCAAAAAAAATGTATTGCTTGCGGTGCTTGCATCGAAATATGCCCAGTTGGAGCGATTAGTTGGGCAGCAAATGGGAAATCATCAATAGACCCAAAAAAATGCATTAAATGCCACTCATGTGAAAGCATTTGCCCAGTTGAAGCAATTACTATTGAAGATTAATTTGAGGAAAATTTATGGAAAATAATTCAAAAAAAGCGATTATTGAACTTAGCGAAAATAAAATCACATTGGTTATTTTGGAAACAAAAGAGCCTTGTTTTTATAATGTAATTGATACTTATTCAGACAATATTGTATTGGCGCAAGAAATTATCAATGAAAATTTGATAAGGCCAGTTGTTATAAAAGATGTTATGAAGATTTTAAAATCTTATAGAAAAATTTGTGATAATTTAGGAATTGTAAACATAACAATGTTTGCACCTAATTATTTTTCTAAGGCTAGAAATATAAAAAGCTTAACAGAAGAAATTTATAACACCTGCGGATTTGCAATTAATATTTTATCACCAGAAGAACAATTGAAAAGTTTGTTTTGCGGTGCAGTTAATTGCACAGATTTAACAAAGGGTGTTTTCTTGCACATTGGCGAATATGAAACATATATCGTTCAATTTAATAGAAGAAACATTTTAAATTCAATTTTATTGCCTTTCGGAACATATCCACTTGCAAAAATGCAAGAAGAAGGTGATAAAAACGAAGCCAACAAATATTTAGAAGACTTTGCAGCACAAATTAAAGAGATTCCATTCATTAATGATAAAGACCCAGAAACTCAATATTTAACAAACGGAGCATTGTTCTTAAATCTTGGCGTGCTTGCAAGAAAAGCCACAAGATATCCACTTGAACTTGCAAACAACTATGTTGTAACAAAAGAAACTTTTGACAATGTTTACAATCTTGTCACAAACTTAGACTTAGATAAAACAAAGAAATTAAAAGGCATTTCAGAAGGCAGCGCAGATAAATTTGTTGCAGGGCTTCAACTTGCTAATATTTTCATGAATAGCCAAGAAGTTTCTCAATTTTCAATAAGTGAAGAAGGGCTTAGAGATGGTTATATGAATTTCTATATCATGCCAGAAGTTTTTGATAGACCTCTTAGCGAAATGTTTGTATACAGTTTAGAAAATATCAATGCTTTCTTCAAAGTTCCAAACTCAAATAACGAAAAAGTATATGAACTTGCAATAAATGTGTTTAAACAATTAAAAGTTATTCACAAATTGCCTAGAAATTATATAAAACCGCTTAGAATTGCTGCTTATATGTATGATTGCGGCAAGAGAATTTGCTATAACAACTATGTTAAAAATTCTTTCCCAATTATATTGAACTCAAAAATTAAGGGCGTTTCACAAAAAGATTTGCTCCTTGCCGCATTTGCTTGCACATTCCAAGAGTTAGACAATTTCAATCTAACAGAATGGGTTAAGTATTCAAGCATTGTCACAGAAGACGATTTAGATGCTATCAAGAAAATCGGCATCATAATTAAACTTGCAGCAGCACTTGATTCAACAAAATCATCAGTTATTCAAGATTTGTCTTGCGACATTTTGGGTGATTCCATCATCATGAAAACAATTGTTGAAAAAGATGCAAGTTTTGAAATTGCAGAAGCAATGAAAGTAAATTCAAGTTTTAAAAAAGTATTTGTTAAATTTATTGAAGTAATTTAGGGGAATTATGAAAAATTGTAAAAAATTAAGCCTTATTTTGTGTTGCATATTAATGGTGTGCGTCTTTGCTTTTGCAGGTTGCGCATCATTAAGAGTTGGAGATTATTATTTTAAACCTTATGTAGGTAGCGAAACAGAAAATGAAAAAATCACTCTCAACACAGAAGGCTTGTCTTTGCAAGAGAAAAAGACCAAAATTGCTGAAGAATATATCAAAATTTCTTTCACAGTTATAATTGCTAAAAAAGTTGATACAGTGGTTTACACATCAGCAGGAGTTGAAAAGTCAAAAGATACAAAAGAAACTTTCTCGTCATTCGGTAGCGGAACAATCATTCATAAGGGCGGTTATATATTAACAAACTACCATGTAATCCAAACTGCACTTACAGAACCATCAACAGTAAATCAAACAAACGCCGCAACGCGTGAAATCACTAAAATTACAACATCGTATGTGGTTTATGTTTCGCAAGATGGCGGAGAAACTGTTTATGATGCAACAATTCTTTGGAGCGGTTATAATTTTGACTTGGCTGTTATTGTTTGTGAACAATTTGCAGAATTAAAAGCAGCACCTTTAAAAGATAGGTCAGTTTATTGTTCGCAAGAAGATAAAATCAATGTTTTGGAAGATATTATCACAGTTGGAACTCAATATAATCAAGAAAACTATGGTTCGGCAACAACTGGAACAATCTCATCAAACATTGTTAGGTCAGTTTATGGTTCAGACTTGAACTTAAACTATGAATATTTAATTCAACACGATGCCGCAATAAATCACGGAAATAGTGGCGGTGCACTTATTGATATGAATGGCAACTTGATTGGCGTGAACACTCTCGGTGTGGATAATGCAAATTCGCTTTTCTATGCAGTGTCTGTCTATCCAGTAATCTCTATTTTGTCAACAATTGTTAAAAACTGGGAAAATAAAGCACAAGCAACAACCGATGTCGTTGTCGGCTTTTCAGGAATTGATAAATTGATGGTTAGAAACGCTCCAACTGGTGCAGTAGCAGACCAATATTTAGATTTTAACAAAAGCGGCGTTATAGTAATTGGAGTCAATGCTGATTGTATTGTTTCAGGCTTAAAAGTGAATGATATAATTAAAGAAATAAGATTTACAAACGGCACAACATCAGAAACATTTAAAATAAATTGCACTTACGACTTTTTGTATGCAAGATTGCGTTTGCATGATTATAAAACTGCAACATTTGTTGTTGAAAGAGATGGAACAAATGTTGAATTAACATTAAATCAAGGATAAATATGAGATACACATTAGCAATTGAATTTGGTGGAGTTTACACAAGCATATATAGAAAAGAAGAAGGTCTTGTTTTAAAAGAACCTTCACTTGTTTGTGCAAAGCAAGACGGTGAAGGTTACACAATTCTTGCAATGGGCAATGAAGCAAAAAAAATGCAAGGCAAAACAGACGATAAAACTTACATTTTTAGCCCTTTTGGAGAAGGGAAAATAAAAGCACCAGAATATGCGGTTGAACTTTTAAATTATTTCTTAAAAAAAGTTGAAGCAAAAAAACTTATTAAAGAAAATGCGATTTTCTGCGTAAATTCATCATTAAATGCGGAAGAAAGAAAAGAATATATAGATGTCTTTTCAAAGTGCAATATCGGTAAAATTTTGATTGTCCCAGGTATAATCTGCGCTGCCGAAATGAGCGGTATAGACCTTAATACTTCACGAACAGTTTGTGTTGTAAATATCGGCGGGACAACAACTGAAATCGCCTTGATAAATATGAACCAAATCATTAAAGGTGCAAGCTTGCAGTTGGGCGGCAGAAGTTTAGATGTAAATATTGCAAATATGGTCGCAGATAAGTATGAAACAATAATCAGTATCGCCGCAGCACAAAAATTAAAAGAAGAAATTGCTTCATTGTATGATAACGATAGCCAAAGTTTTGAAGTTTTGGGTGCAGATGAAATGACTGGCAAGCCAAAAAGAGTTATTGTCACATGTGCAGATGTTAAAAGTGTGATTATTCCATTTATTGAGCAAGTTGTGCTTGCTATTGAAACAAGCATAAACACTTGTGCACCAGAAATTGCCGCAGATATAATTTCTAATGGCATATTTATTAGTGGTGGAGTTTCCAAAATTGCTGGTATTGAAAAATATTTACGAAAAGCGTTAGACATTGATGTTAAATTTGTTGAAGATAATGAAAATGCAGTGATATTAGGTGCTGGAAGATTGCTTGCCAGTTCAAGCAATTTACAAGACATAGCAAATAAGTTTTAAAAAATTAGGTTAGGCTACCTAATTTTTTATTTTTTATTATCTTAGGCGAGTTTTGTCCATATTCGTATGATATAATGAAATTATAACACTTCAAATTAGGCAAAATTTGGACAGTGTAAAAATTTTTTAGGAGAGATTATGAATAACGAACAAAAGATAGAAGGATTAACATTAGGTATTGTTGCTATGGTGTTTGCGTTTTTAATGCCAATAGTTACATACATCTGTGGAGGAATTGGGTTAAGTAAAGCAAATGCACAAATTAAGCAATTCCCAAATACGCCGACTACAGCAAAAACACTTTGTATATTATCAATGATTATTACTACTATATTGGTTGTTTTGTTAGCGATTTTAAAAGCAAGGACTTAAAATTATGATAATCGCTGGAAGTATAATAATAGCAATTTGCCTATTTACAATAATAGTATCATCTTTTAATGGAGGGTTACTAGGAGAGTCTGCTAGTGGATTAATGCTATTTATAGGTGTTGGAATAGTTTTGATAATTCTCGGAATAGTTAAAAAAAGGAGAAAGAAATAGAGATGCCAAAGAAAATCGCTAAAAAAACAATAATTTTATATGTATTAAAAATGTTGCAACAGGGATCGTCCAGAGATAAACCAATCACACAAACGAATATGGCAAAAGTATTAAATTCTATGGGCATTGCGTGTGATAGGAAGACTGTTGGAAGGAATATTGACTATTTAATAGATTTTGGATTTTCAATTGTTAAATTGAAAGGTGGCGGTTGTTATATGGATAAAGGTCAAAAATAATTTTTAAAAAAGGATAATGGTATGTCAGAATATAATTATAGCAAAACACAAAAAATCGTTAATAGGAATATCGAACATGAAAAATATACATGTAAAGGTTGTGGTGTGATTTTTAGAACCTGGCAACCTTGGTTTGATGAAAAAACAACATCAAAAAAGAAAGTTGTCATGAATAAGCCAATTAAAAAAGAATATATTCCAAAAATTAAAACTTATAAATGTCCAGTATGTGGTTTTCAAATTCTTAAAGGGGAAAATCATTGTATGAATTGTAAATATGAAATAACGCAATCAATTTAAATTTTAAAGATTATATATAAAATTTTTTGCAAATAGGGTATTGAATATGAATAAAATTAGAATTAAAAATGCATTGTTTGGTTTTATTGTAGGGGACGCATTGGGTGTTCCTTATGAATTTATGCCAAGAGAAAAAATTAATGAAATAGAGTTTTGTGGTGGCGGAAAACATGGTATGCCAGTTGGTATATGGTCTGATGATAGTTCTATGATGTTGTGCTTAGTTGAAACCTATATTGAAAATGGCTTGAATTTTGAGCTATATTCCAAAAAAATAATTGATTGGGCATCAAATGGCTATATGACTCCAACAGGAAAACCCTTTGGAATAGGGCGTACAACCTTTTTCTCAATTATGCAATTAAAAAAAGGAATCTCATACTTAGAAAGCGGTGAAAAAAGTGAAAACAGCAACGGAAATGGCTCATTAATGAGAGTCGTTCCTCTTGCGTTTATATTAAATAATGATGAAAAAAGATTTAAAATAATTGAAGAGTATAGTGCAATAACGCATGCACACAAAATTTCTAAAATTTCGTGTTCTATTTATGTAGTTTATTTGCAAGAATTAATTAAGACTAATGATAAAATAAAAGCGTATAAAAATATGCAAGAAATTATAAAAAATCATTATAAACAAGAAAGTGAATTAATATATTTTAAGGAAATTCTAGAAGAATCAATTTTTGATAAAGATGCAAGTAGTTTGAGCGGATTAGGTTATGTTATATCTACTTTGGAAGTTGTTTTACATAGTTTTATAAATGGAAATTCTTTTAAAAATTGCGTATTAAATGCAATTAAAATTGGTAATGACACTGACACAAATGCTGCTTTAACTGGTGCACTAGCAGGTTATTATTATAATGAGTTGCCAGAAAGTTGGGTAAAAAAATTATTAAAATACGACTTTTTAGAAGAAACTTTTGATAACTTTATTTCAAAATTATAAAAAACGCCCTGCGGCGTAAGGTGGTGGGCAGTAAGGGACTCGAACCCCTGACTTCCTCCACGTCAAAGAGACACTCTACCAACTGAGTTAACTGCCCAAATTTCTGCTTTAATATACCAAATTATCTGCAATATGTCAATTATTTTTGATAAAAATATTTTTTATTAAATTACAGTAGTATTGGTGCTTTTATATTCAAGTTTTTTGTAATAAAATTAGCAAACTCTCATAAATAAACTCTCTCGGGTGAGAGAGTTATTTTAATTGTCGTCTAGGTTTACAAATTGCTTAGATTTTTCAAGTTTTTCTTTTTCAATCGGACCTAACCATTTTGATTTTTTCTTTTTAACTGGCTCCATTTGTGGTTCTTCTTCGTTGTTATCTTCTGCAAAGAAATATGGTGCCATACTTTCTTTAAAAAAGTTCTTTTTACCTTTCTTTTCAGGTTCAATTGTTACAAATTGTGGACCTTTTTTAACTGGGTTTGGGTTATTTGCTTGCCAGTCTTCAAATGCAGATTTGCCTGTTCCTTGACTTTCTTTTGGTGGGGTTGCAAGTTGTTCAAGCATTTTTAAAGTTTTGCTTGGGAATTCAATATTTTCTAAGGTGATACCTTCTAAATTTACGCCAGAATTATGTAAGTATTCGCTTAGAGATATGAACAAATCGTTTGTAATTTCCTTATCTTTAAAGTAGAGTTTTTCGGCATTATAGTTTTTGTCGTATAATAATTTTGAAATAAAGTTGTTGACGCCAGTTAAAAAGATATTTGCGGAGTTTTCGCTGGACAAATCGACTATATCTGCATACAAATATTTAAGAAATTTTTCTGGGTCTACGATATTGAAGTTATAGCGACCTTTGGCGGTGATTTTATAGACGCCATATTTTTTATCTTCCAATTCAACGCGATTATTGGTTTGCCAAGCAACTTGGTCAAAGTCGTTAAGGTTTACAAAATAGACTTCAACAGGCGCGAATTTGGCAGTTTTATTTTTCTTGTTTGGTTTATAAAGTTTAAGTTTTAGAACGGTTTCTTTTAAAAGTTTTGGGGTGATTTCGTATTCGCCGTGATTTACGATGTCTAAAACTTTGCCGTTTTTGACGGTTACGAATGCGAAATTTCTTGGGACTAAAAGTTTTGTTCCAAACTTGATGCCTTTTCTACCTAATTTTTGTTTAACAACGAGCTCTTTGCTTTCTATATTAAGTTTAGGGGCAATTTTTTTATATCTTCTAAAAAAACACATTTTCTTCACTCCTACTACAAAAATTTTAGCACTATTTTAAACAAAAAGCAAGAGTGTAAGCATAATTGGTTGATTTCAAAAATAAATTAAATTAGCGTGGAGGAAAGATGCAAAAATTATCTCAAATAATTTCAAAGCCAGTTTTTTCATTATATGAAGGGCTTTGGCTTGGAACAATAATCAATGTTTGTATAAATTTTAGCAGCAGAAAAATTAAAGGCTTTTTTGTGCTTTCAAGCGATGAAGAGAACTCATATTTTGTTAAAGGTGCGGATATAGAAAATATTGGCGATGATGCTGTTATACTTAAAAATGCGTCAAAACTTGCTTTTATTGACTGTGATAGCGTGAACATTTTGAACAAAAGAGCAATTTCTCTTGAGGGCGAAGACTTCGGCATGATTAGTGAATTGTTTTTCGACAACGACTATAATGTTTTGTCGCTGGAAACAAACAAGAAAGTTTTGATACCATTTGAGAAGATTGTAAATTTGGGCGATGATGCAGCGATTATTGGCTACGAAAACAGCAAGTTTAAAAAAGCGGCTTGCAAGCCCAAAAGCGTGTTTGCGTATGGTCAAGCGCCTGAGATGAAAGTTACAATACTTAACAAAGTTGCGTCAAACAGCGTTACGGGCGCTGAATTAAAAACGATAGGTGAAGTTACAAATTTGGATAGTCAGACCGAACTTACCGTGCCAAAGAAAATCAAGCAAAATCCATATTTCTTGCTTGGTAGGACGGCGTCGAATAGTATTAAGTCAGATACTGGAGATATAATTGTAAAAGAAGGTCAAAAGATTACTGAAAAGTCAATTTCAAAGGCACAGATTTATAATATGATTTATGAATTATCGTCTTGCGCAAATTAAAACAAAAAATAACTCTTTCAAAAGTGGAAAGAGTTTTTTTTATGAATTATTTTTTTTATCATGCAAATACTAATTGCGATAATGGAGTTTATATGAATAAAGATAATAAAAATACTAAAACAAAGGTTGACAAATCTTCAAAGTTGATAATGCTAACAATACTTGGTTCAGCACTGGTTTTATCGGCACTTCTATTATTTGGTCTTTTTATGGACAATGGCTACATTAACACTGGCGAGTTCTACGACAATACTTCGGTGAATGGAATTAATGTTTCTGGACTTAGCAAAGAAGAAGTTGCAAGCCTTATTTCGTCAAAACTTGTTAGAGAAAAAGATGACATTGGCATTGAATTAAAATATGAAGACAAAACATGGAATTTAAGTGGGCAAGACTTTGAAACGAACAGCAATATTTTTCCAATCATAGAGCAAACTTATGCCGAAGTGAGAAACGGGGTTGCATCGCAAAAAATATCAAAAGTCAAGAAATTAAAAAATGAAGGATTGAATTATAACATTAGTTATAGATACATTTTGGGCGATTTTGACAAAAAGATTGATGATGTTATTAGCAAAATCGAGTGTGAAGCGTGCCCACCTTGCGTAAATTTTGACCCAAGCAAGGAAGGCGATGCAATGTTTACGGCAGTTGAAGGGGCTTGCGAAATCAAAGTTGACAAAGCGGCGCTTTACAATGAAATCGACAACGCTTTCAAAACTGGAAGCAAAATTAGCGTGGAAGTCCCTGTAACGAAGGTTGATTACACATCTGATATTGATGTATTTGCAAACACGAAATTGCGCTCGAAATTTTCAACCGGTTATAAAGGAAGTGCACAAGGAAGAAGAAACAATGTTTTGCGTGCACTTTCAGATTTCAACGGCATGGTTGTAAACCCTGGCGAAGAAATAAGCTTTAATGATGTAACAGGTGACAAAACGCCAGAAAAAGGCTATATGAAAGCAAATATCATTCTAAATGGTATTTATGTTGAAGATTATGGCGGCGGTGCTTGTCAAGCATCAACCACGCTTTACAATGCTTTAATTTTATCAGATATTGAAATTTTGGAAGTTCACCCACATTCATTGCCAGTGTCTTATGTTCCACTTGCGTTTGATGCAATGGTGAGTGAAGGATATTCAGATTTTAGGTTCAAAAACAATTTAGAACACCCAATATATATCAAAACTTATGGTGATGATGAAAATGCTTTCGTTGAAATTTATGGTGAACCACTCGCAGAAGGTCAAGAAATTCGCCGCCGTGCAGAATTTATAGAAACTCTCCCACATGACGGCGATATGATCGTAAAAGATGAAAAAGGAGAGTATTTAGATAAAGTGACTTATGTAGGAGAATATTATCGTGTTAAAAAGCCTTCGGAAGGCTACCATTCAAAAGGTTATTTACAATATTGGCAAGACGGCGAAATGGTTGATGAAAAACTCATTCGTGACGAATATTATTATCCACAAAGAGGAATTATTGTTGAAGGAACAGAGCCTTTAGGCGAGGGCATGACATTGCCAGAAAATCAAGTAAAAATAATTCCGCCACAAGAAAAATCTAAAATTAGCGAAGTCAGCGTGAAAAAGAAAATTGATGCTGAAAGTCCTGCTAACTTAAATCCTTAAAAAAAATCCACCTTATGGTGGGTTTTTATATTGTAGATAATTTCTTTATGTATTCTATATGATTAAATATAATTGGCTCAGCAAACTCAAAATTGCCGCATTTGAAGAGATTTATCATGTTTTCAACTAATTCTGCTTCCGAGTAAATTGCGAGCCGTACGCATGAATTTAGACTGTTTAAACGCTTGCTTTTTGTGAGTTTTATAATTTTTGGCTCGCCATAAAAGCGTTTTTCAATTTCAATAAAGTCTAAATCGGTTTGTTTTGCAAAATTTTCAAACACGCTTCTGAGTTTGTTATTTCTTAAATTGCGTTTTATGTATGTATAAAGCCAGTTTAAATATTTCAAAGAATAGCAAATGCTATCAAGAATGGCAGGGTTGATATCTGGATTTTCCAGTGCTATCATCGAGCGTTTTTGTGAAGAATATGCTTTTGCAAGTTTCTCAAACTCCGCTTGTCCAGGCAATAAAAAATCATCGTAATTCATAAAATCCCCTTATTTATTTTCTTATATGATATTTTTTTGCTTTTTGCTAATTTCACACAATATTGTGCAAAGTCATATATGTTTAGAGATTTAAATTTTTAGGGGTGATAAATGTTTAAACAAAGAATTATTCCAACTTGTAGTAAAGAAAGATATGAACGCACAAGCAAAATTAATAGAGAAGAAGAAAACGAAAATACCGAAAGAGAACCAATAAACCAAGAACCAGCACAGCGAAATGAACCAACGACGCAGCCAGTGCCGCCAAGTCAAGAACCAGTGGAGCAACCAGTTCAAGAACCGCAACAACGAGAAACAGTGCCGCCTACAACAAATCAACCAGTGCAAGAACCAACAACAGCGCCAGAGCAGCCTGAAACCACACCAAATCAAGGAACTACGCTTGATCCAACAAGATTTATCTTTGCATCAACAGAGCCTTATCCTGAAATTACAAACGCTTATCCTAGCATGTATGAAGTAAAACTTATCAAATGGTTAGCAGCGTCAAGAGATAGCGAAATGAGTGCTGTTGCAACATATATGTATCAAAGTTATATTTTGCTAGACGAATATCCATTAATTGCAGACGCATTAAAACAAATTGCAATCGTCGAAATGAGGCACCTAGATTTACTTTCAGAGGCTATTGTTGATTTCGGCGGAAATCCGAACTTAACAGACGGCAGGGGAAATGTTTGGACTGGAAGAAATATTTTGCAAATTAGAAATCCAAGAGAAATTTTGCTAACTGATATAAAAGCGGAGGAACAAGCAATTAGAAAATATCAACTTGCTGCTTCAAAAACTTGTAATGCCAGTTTAGCGGCTTTGTTTGAAAGAATCATAATCGACGAGCAAGACCATATTATAATTTTGAATGAACTTTTAAGCACTCTATAAAAAGAAAAAAGGTTGAATTTAATCAACCTTTTTTTATAACATCAATTAGTCTTTTTTGTTCAACTTTTCGGCTATCGCTGAACCAATTTTATTAATGCTTGCGTCATCAAGTTTTACAGAACTTGTCTTATCACTGTTTGCCTGCAAAGCGCTTGCAATTTTTCTAACGCTTGCGTCTGAAAGTTCAGTTGGTCTTGGTTTTTCTGGTGGTTCTGCTTGTCTTTTATTTGCTCCGCCTAAACCAAGTGCATCTTCTGCCATGTTTTGAGCAGTTCTAAGTTTCTTTTGGTTCTTCATTTCAGCATTCAAATCCATTTCTTTTTTAAGTTTACCTTGAGCAATTTGAATCATATCGCTTCCAAGACCTTTCATTTCGCCCATCATTGGGCCGCTCATTGCTCCCATTGTGTGTTGAGCAAATGAACCTATTTGTTTACCAAAATCAACAAATGATTTTGAAAGGGCTTTTAATGTTGATTCACCAAGTTCAATTTTTGCTCCATCAATTGAAGATGTTCTTCTAGATTTTTCTGAAACACCTTTTTCAAGTGATTTACCAAGTGGATTTTGCCAGTTGCCGTGCTTTGAATCATTAAATAGGGCATTACGATCTTCTGAACTCATGTTTCTATAAGCTTCTTCGCCACCAGCCGCAGCAATTGCGCGATTCCTAATTCTTTCATTTTGACCACGACCACGATGGTTAGCATCAATTACACCTTGTCTATCTCTCCAATCCATGTTGTCAAGTTTACTTTCTGCAGCGCCTTTTCTAAATTCTTCAATTTTACCTGTTGATTTAAGTCCGGCGAGTGTTTCTTCTTTTTCTTCATTAGACATATTAGAAACATTTCTTGATGCGAATTCCTGCTTAAATTCAGCTTTTTCCTTGTCGGACATTTTTCCCCAAACCGCTTGTTCTGATTCTCCAGGTTTAATTTTGTCAATGCCATGTTTTTTTCCATAATTGCTTAATGCTTTTTTGTCTGAACCTAGCCATTTAATTGCATCTTCATCAGACACAGTAGAAGCAGCCGCTTGTGTTAAAATTTCATCGTCTGTTACATTATCTGCCATATTAGTAACTGCATTATCATAAGACACTGAACCTTTTTTGTATCTTCCTGTACCTTCGTTTGCTGCTGTTTTCATGTATGCATTTTTAGCCAATTTTCCTGCTCCAACAGCTTTACTAGTTAAACTGCCAGCTTTCATAACTGCAAGACCAGCACCTGCGAAGGCTGCTGTGGTTTTACCGACCTTAGCGGCTGTTGCACCAATTTCTTTGGCTTTATCTGCACCAGCACCCATTGTGTCTTCGCCACCAATAATTTCTGAAAGCATTTTTGTGAAGTCTTTTACCATTGCTAGACCAGCAATAGTGAAAAGCAAGTTGACGATTTTATCAATAATTGCAATGCCAGTAAGTTCCAATGATTGCAACAATGCTAAGATAACGAAGAATAAATTCAAACCAACAATAGGTCCATAAACGCCGATTGTTTTTGCAACAAACTTTTCGCGCCATTTTTTCAATGCATTACCGCCATCTAATGGCATAAGTGATGCAATAGGTGCGGCAACAAGGAATAAGATTGTAAGTTCAAATATCCTTTTGATTAAACCAAAAACAAGGTATAGTAACAATACTGTTACAACGACTAATGCACCGAGTGCGATAATATAGTCGAATGACCACAAATCATAATAATACCAAACCAGGGCGGTGTTATTTTTATCAAAGTGAGTGTATCCCGCTGCAATTAAACTATTTTCAACAATCATAACGCCAGCGTTTAAAGTTACAGGGAACATATGTTCTGTTTTGAAAGGAGCTCTATCAATATATGCTCTTGATTTCAATTGGAAGCAGTTAGCAAAGGCTTCGTCCATAAGCCAGCAATTTTGGTATGCTGAATTGGAGTCTGTTCCTTTATTTTGTGTGAAAGCACCGTTTGCTGAAATTTTATCATTATTCAACATTTTATTATAAAAACTATCGTTTATTCTTGCACGGTTAGCGCTATACGCTGCTGCTTTAAACACCAAACCAGAAATAGGTGTTGTGGTTGTTGGAACGGTGAATCCAAAAAATGTGTAGTTATTATATGTTTCGTCACCAGATGTTGTTCTTTCTGATTTGAAATATGTTGTGTTAATAGTACTTTGTGTTACGCTTGTTGAACCTGTGGAAACTTTATCAAGTGCTTGCAATATAACATTGCAAAGGAACATACCAAAGAAACAAACGATAGGAACAATTGCAAATGATGCAAGAGCTTTTAATGAATTGCCAATGATTTTGCCTTTTGATGCTGATTTAGCATCTGTTGCTGTGTATTCACTTCTAACAACAGCAATCATAGTTGTTAATATGAGCATCAGCACACCTAAGATAATCATTGACCAGAAGATGTTTGATAAAACAGGGGAAGAACCAGTAAAAATCATGTTCATAAACTGCATAACAATATCGCCTTGGACATTTGTTTGGCCATTGAATTTGTATATTGTGTCTAGTCCGGCTATTTTACGCATAATCCATTGAATTGCGTCAATTACCGCATAAACAGGCGTTAAAAGTTGGTAAAATGTTTTTGGAATGAATGATAAAAGTGCACCAAACCAGCCTTGGAACCAATTTTTAATAGCATCGCCAACAGAACCAGCAATATAGGTTAAATTCATATTGTTCCTCCGAATTCTTCTTTTGAGTTAGTTTAGTATAACACATAAATTTAAAATTGTATAGAGTTTTTTATAAATTTTATTTATATATTATATATATTCAAAAATTATTTTACATTTTTTTTGAAAAAATATAACAAAATAATTGAGAAATTGCTTAAAATTAGTAGACAAGAGGCAATCTTGTGTATATAATACTTGCGAAAAATAAAAGAGAGGTTTTATGAGCGAATATATCCGTTGTCCAAGATGTGAATTAAATTATATCAAAAAGAAAGACAAACTCTGTTCAGTCTGCAAAGCAGAATTGAACGCTGAACCTAATTTAGATGATATGGATTTGGAGATTTGTCCAATTTGTAAAACAAACTATATCAGACCAGACGAAATTATGTGTAAACAATGCATTAAAGAACGCTCTTTGGAAGATGTTATTGTTTCTCACAATGATGACGATTGGGATTCTTATTTAAATCCAGACGAAGATAACATTTCAAGTGATGAAGAAACAGGCGATATGGCAAGCATCACTGATTTAGATTCAACTGATTTAGATGACGATTTGGAAATTGACGATTCAGATCTTCCAGACATTGGCGAAGATATTGACTTTGGCGATGATGAAGACGGCGAAGACGAAGAATTTGAGGACGATTTAGACGAAGACGATGACTTCGATGACGATGATGACGATTTTGACGATGACGACGATGATGACGATGAATAATCGCAGAAGTTCGACAAATTAATATTCAAAAAAAGCACGAAAGTGCTTTTTTGTTTTGTAAAATTTTATGTTTATAATATAATGCTTAGTATTAGGAGAATATATGGGTTTATTAGCGAAAATTTTCGGCAGCGATAACTCTCGCAGTTTGAAAAAAATTAGAAAAATTGCCGATAAAGTTATTGCACTTGAAGAAGAATATAAAAATAAAACAAACGAAGAATTAAAAGCAAAAACAGAAGAGTTAAAACATAGGGTTCAAGTTGAAGGTGAAAGTTTAAATTCAGTTTTGCCAGAAGCATTTGCCAATGTTAGAGAAGCAGCATCAAGAGTGCTAAATATGCGCCATTTCTATGTTCAAATTATGGGCGGTATTGCACTTCATCAAGGCAGAATTGCAGAAATGGGAACAGGTGAAGGTAAAACTCTTGTTTCAACTTTGCCTGCGTATTTAAATGCTTTAACAGGTAAAGGTGTTCATGTTGTCACAGTCAACGAATATCTTGCAGAGCGTGACGCTGTTTGGATGGGAAAAGTCCATAAATTTTTGGGCTTAACTGTTGGCGTTTCGCTTAGCGGAATGGACTATGCAGCAAAACGCAAAGCCTATGATTGCGATATAACATACTTAACAAACAACGAAGCAGGTTTTGATTATCTTCGTGATAATATGGTTGTTAGAAAAGAAGACAGAGTTGCCCGCGGATATAATTTTGCTATCGTGGACGAAGTGGATAGTATTTTGATTGATGAAGCAAGAACTCCACTTATCATCAGCGGCCGTGGCATGAAATCAAGCGAAGCTTATCATTCAGCGCAAAGGTTTGTAAAAACTTTGAAGGAAGATGACTTTGAAATTGATTTAAAATCAAAAGCAATAAATTTAACAGAAAGCGGAATTGCAAAAGCAGAGCGCTATTTTGCCGTTGAAAATATTTCTGATGTTGAAAATATTGAGCTTAACCATCATATTAACAATGCCTTGAAAGCAAATTTTGTCATGATTAAAGATGAAAATTACATTGTGAAAGACGGCGAAATTTTGATTGTTGATGAATTTACTGGAAGAATTATGAAGGGCAGACGCTATTCGGACGGCTTGCACCAAGCGATTGAAGCAAAAGAAGGCGTTGAAATCAAAGACGAAAATAAAACGCTTGCAACAATAACATTCCAAAACTTTTTCAGAATGTATAAAAAGTTAAGCGGTATGACAGGAACTGCAAAAACAGAAGAAGGCGAATTTACAACAATTTATGGCCTTGATGTTGTGCAAATTCCTTCCAACAAGCCAAATATCAGATATGACGCACCAGATGTTATTTATAAAACAATTCCAGCAAAAACAAAGGCTATTGTTGAACATATTAAAGAAGTTCATGCAACTGGTCAACCAATCCTTATCGGCACAATCACGATTGATAAATCGGAAGAACTTTCAAATGCTTTAAGGCGAGCGGGCATTAAACACAATGTTTTGAACGCTAAAAATCACGAATTTGAAAGTGAAATTGTCGCACAAGCGGGCAGGAAGGGCATGGTTACTATTGCAACAAACATGGCTGGCCGTGGAACAGATATTTTGCTTGGCGGTAATCCAGAATTTATGGCGATTAAAAAACTTCGCGAAGAAGGCTTCACAGAAGACCAAATCGCTTTCGCAAATTCTTTTATCGAAAGTGATAACGAAGAACTTTTGAACGCTAGAAAAGAATATCAAAAATATTACAACCAATATAAAGAAACAACAGACAAAGAGAAAGAAGAAGTTAGAGAACTCGGCGGTTTGCACATCGTGGGCACAGAAAGGCACGAAAGTAGGCGTATCGACAACCAGTTGCGCGGTCGTAGCGGAAGGCAAGGCGACCCAGGTTCAAGCGTGTTCTATATCTCGCTTGAAGATGACCTTGCAAAGCGTTTTGGCGGAGATAAAATGCTTAAAGTTGCAAATTTCTTTAAAGTTGATGACGACATGCCAATGCAATATAGAATGTTGTCAAATCAAATTGAAAATGCTCAAAAACGCATTGAAATGCGCCATTTCTCAGCTAGAAAAAGTGTTTTGCAATACGATGATGTTTTGAATAAACAAAGGCATATAATCTATGATGAAAGAAATAAGGTTTTGGACGGCGTAGATAGCCATGAACAAATTATTGAAATGTTCCCAGAACTTGTCAGCGCGGCAATAAATTCAGTAATCAACCAAGATAAGATGTATAACGAATGGGATTTAGATGCACTTAATGCTGCACTCGAAAGAAAACAACTTTTCCCTTATGGAACAAACCTAATTACAAAAGAATTTGTTCACGATTTAGACGCAGAGGACTTGCAAGAAAAAGTTTTAAATGCAGTTTATGATAGATATAACGAAAAAATGGCTGATGCAGAAAGTATCGGTGCAAACTTTGCAGATTTTGAAAGATATGTTCTTTTAAGAGTGGTTGACAGCCTTTGGATGGATCATATCGATCAAATGACAGTTTTGAGAAACGAAATTGGCTTGCAAGGTTATGGACAACATGACCCAATTGTGGCTTACAAACAAATCGGCTTTGAAATGTTTGACGAAATGATTTCAAAAATCAGAGAGCAAACAGCGTTGTTTTTGCTTAACATAAATGTCGATAAAAAGCCAGAACCAAAACAAGTTGCAAAACCTATTGTTGTGGTTGAACAAAAAACAGCAAAAGCGGAAGCAAAAATTGGTAGAAATTCGCCATGTCCTTGCGGAAGCGGCAAAAAATATAAAAATTGTTGCGGGAAATAGATGAAAATACAAATTGTTGGCGGAAGTTTATTGAATACAAATAATTACATTGTTGGAGATTCTAACAATGTAATTTTAATTGAAACAAGTGCAATGCCAAGAGATATAAAAGCGATTGTTGACGGCAGGAACGTAAAAGCGATATTTTTAACTCATGGACATTGGGACCACTCGCAACACATTGACGAAGTCGCAAAAATGTTTGGCGCAAAAGTTTATTTGCACGAAAAAGCGATTAATAAAATCAAGTCAAACGAGAAACAATTCAATTTGGATAGACCAGTCAATTCGCAACTTGAAAATGAAAATTTTGAAATTTTAAAAGACAATCAAACAATCGATTTTGGGTTTTTGAAAGTTCATGTGTTGTTTACGCCAGGGCATACTGATTGCTCAGTTAGTTATTTGATTGAAGATAGTGAAAGCAAAGCGCTATTTTCAGGTGACACTCTTTTTTATCAAACTTGCGGAAGATGCGACCTTCCAACATCGTCAGTTGCAGATATGAAATCAAGTTTGAAAAAGTTGTTAGAACTGGACGAAAATTTAGATGTTTATCCAGGTCATGGTTTTAAAACGACAATAAAAGACGAAAGAAAAACTTTTGAATATTTACTTTGCGAAGAATAAAATAATTTTGAAAAACCAATTCCACGCATGATGCATAAAATAATTTAGGGGATAATTAGGAGCATCAATATGTGTGGAATTTTTGGTTGTGTTGGCACGAGCCGAACTCTACCAATTTTAATTAATGGATTAGAACTTTTAGAGTATAGAGGATACGATTCAGCGGGTGTTGCATTTTTTGAAAATAAAAAAATAAACATTGTAAAAGAAGTTGGCAAAGTTAAAAATTTAAAGGACAAATTGAACTTAGACATTATATCAACTTGCGGTATTGCTCATACCAGATGGGCAACTCACGGCAAGCCAACAGATATAAATTGCCACCCACATACAAGCGGAAAAATCTGCCTAGTGCATAATGGAATTATTGAAAATTTTTCCGAATTAAAAAAAGAATTAAATAGTAATTTTTATTCAGATACTGACAGCGAATTAATTGCAAAATTAATTGATAATAATTATCAAAAAAATATTAAAAAATATTTAGAAAAAAATAATAAAAAAATAGTTTCAAAAAATAATAAAATTAAAATTTTATTAAATTCAATTTCCCAGACTGCCCATATTATGCGGGGTTCGTGGGCTTGTGCAGTTATTTGTGAAGATATTTTAGATAATATTTTTGTATTTAAAAAATCAAGTCCGCTATTAGTTGGAAAATCAAATAAATTCAATTTAATTTCAAGCGATATTTCCGCAATAAATACAATTTTTAATAAAAATAAAATTAATAAAAATATTAATTTATTTAATTTAAATGACAATGAATTTGCGATTATTAGTAAAAATGATGTGCAATTTTTTGACATAAATTTGAACACAATTATAAAACAAAATATAGAAATCGACAGTGAAAGTTTAAATGCTACGAAGCAAAATTTCGACCACTTTATGCTTAAAGAAATTTACGAAATTCCTGCTTCGGTTGAAAAAACTTTTAACTCAATTTTAGAGAGTAAGAACGAAGAACTTATACATGCATTAATCAATTGCAGCAAGGTTACCATCATTGGTTGCGGAACTGCATATCACGCTGGACTTACAGGTAAATTTTATCTTTCCAATATTTTAAACAAAAAAGTTGAAGTTCAACTTGCAAGCGAATTTAGATATTCAAAACAGGTTTTTGATAAAAACGAAATAGTGTTTGGAATTAGTCAGAGCGGCGAAACCGCAGATACAATAGCAGGGCTTAAACTTGCTAAGGAAAACAACTTAAAAACCATTGTTTTAACGAATGTAAAAAACAGTTCTATAACCGATGTTGCGGACTTTAAACTATACACCGAAGCAGGAACAGAAATTGGCGTGGCGGCTACCAAAAGTTTTAACAGCCAAGTAGCGGCTATGCTCGCTCTTGCCACAAAAGTCAAAACTCAAATTGATAATAACGATGTATTTGCAAAAAATCTGCTCAATAAATTTAAGTGCGTAAATAATTTGCTCGCACAGGAAATCTCAAAAGACGACGAAGTTAACAACTATAAAAAGTATTTCAACAAGCAAAAGTTTTTCTTCATCGGCAGAGATATTGATTCAACGCTTTCGTATGAAGGTGCGCTTAAATTAAAAGAAATTGCGTATGTTCACGCGGAAGGTTATGCAGCAGGCGAATTGAAGCATGGAACACTTTCGCTACTTGACGAAAATTCGCTTTTAATCGGTATAATTACGCAGAAGAAAATTCTTGAAAAGACTTTAAACGCGGTTCATGAAGCCAAAGCGCGCGGAGCAAGTGTCCTTTTGATAAGTCAATTTGATATAAGTTCACAGGCGGACGATTTTATACAACTTCTTGGTGACGATGAATTAATTTCGCCAATTTTGGCAGTCATTCCATTGCAGTTGTTTGCCTATTATATGTCACTAAATAAAGGCTATGACCCAGACAAGCCACGAAACTTAGCAAAATCAGTGACCGTTGAATGATTTTTGAATATTAAATGATTTTTTCAAGATAATAATTCTATGAAATCATCAAACATACAAAAGTTGATGCTTCTTATAGGAGCAAATCCAGACATAATTCAAAAAAATATTAAGTGTTGCGATAAAAACATCACTTTAATATTTTTTAAAAGCATGATAGACGAAAATTTGTTTGTAACTGGAATTCTAAAACCTTTAACAGAATATAGCACTAAACTTGAAAGTCAAAAGAGCATTGTTTTGTCGTTGGACAATATTCAAAAAGAACTTTTAGTGACTGCCGACATTGAAAAATTGAAAGACTTGAAGGACATGAAAAATGCCGTTTTGAGAAACAAAGTTTTATTATTTGTTGACGGCGACAAAAATGCTTTGGCGATTGATATTGAAAGTTATCCTGTCAGGCTTCCTTCTGAACCACCAACTTCGGCGGTTATAAAAGGCCCAAGAGAAGGCTTTGTTGAAGATATAAAAACGAATATAACGCTTTTGAAAAGGCGATTTTCATCTGAAAATTTCACTTATGAAGAAATGAAGGTTGGTAAATATTCTCAAACGCGTGTTGCAGTTGTTTACATAAAAGGTATTACAAATAAAAGTATTATTCGGAGCATAAAAAATAGAATTTCAAAAATTGATATAGACGGAATTATAGATTCGTATTATATTTTAAAATTTTTAGAAGAGAAAAAACACTCAATTTTTAGGCAAGTTGGTTCAAGCGAAAAGCCTGACATTATTTCTGCAAAATTGATTGAAGGCAGAGTTGCCGTTGTTGTTGACAATTCGCCAATAGTTCTCACGCTTCCATATATGTATGTGGAAGATTTGCAGTCCAGCAACGATTATTATTCAAGTTATCAATATTCAACATTTATTAGATTAATTAGAATGTTAGGTATTTTTATAGCGATAATTGTTCCTGGCTTTTATTTGTCGTTGAGGTTTTATCATTACAATTTGATGCCGTTTAAGTTTTTGGTCACAATTGGAAATTCAACTCAAAATGTGCCTATGACACCATTTTTGGAAATTATTTTTATTCTCGCCTTGTTTCAACTTTTATACGAAGTTAGTTTACGCTTGCCAAGATATTTGGGACTTGCAACAAGCATTGTGGGTGCATTAATTTTGGGCGATACTGGCGTTAAAGCAGGACTTATTTCGCCACCAGGCGTTTTGATTATTGCGCTTTCTATGATTTGTATTTACACTGTTCCTGACCAATCTGACCAGTTAAATTTGGTGAGAGGTGTTTTTATTGCCTTGGGTGGCGGAATGGGAATTTTTGGAATTATTGCTGGTTTTATTTTCATAATTGGTTATTTAAACAGTTTTTACAACTATGGCAGTCCATATTTAGCACCATTTTCACCATTTATTAAAAATGATTTACAAGATGCGATTTATAAAGCAACGATAGTTGATATGCAAAAGCGTCCTGAATCGCTTCACAATAAAAATAAAGTGAGGTTGAAAAAATGAAACAGGAAATTACGAGTCGTCAATTTGCAATTATGATTGCAATGTCTATTCTAACTTTTAAACTTACTTATTTGCCTTCTTTTTTATTTGATTTTGCTGGCAAAGACGGTTTTTGGGCGTTTTTGATTTCACTTTTTGTTGATTTATTAACATTTTTTATCATTATTCCTATATTTTTAAAACATAAAGAAGAATCGTTCTCACAATTTTTGGAAAAAAGAATAGGCAAATTTGCGTCTAAAATCGTTTATATTTTGATATTTTTATTCTTCTTAATGAAATTGATTTATGTTTCTAACATAGGCTATTTTTTTGCGCGTGAAGCAATCTTCCAAGAAGCGCAATACATTTTGTTTTTGTCAATATTGTTTATAACAATAAATGCTTTGTTTTTGTTTAAAATAAATTCTTATGCCAGGACAAGTGAGTTTTTCTACTTGTTTTTAATTGCGTTTTTATTTGCTTGCATTTTTTTAGGAATTTTAACAGTGCCTAATCGTGGTTTTTTTCCACTTTTTGAATATAGTGCTAGCGACATTTTTACTGCTTCATGGAAGTCAATCTTTTGTTTTGGCGACTATTTGTTTATCTTACCTTTTATGGGAAAGGTGCAAATTGAAAAGAAATTTAAAAGACAACTTGTGTTTTATATGTCGATTTCGTTTATTTTGTTAATTGTGTTTATGTTAACTTTTTTCATAGCATTTAGATACACGGGCTTTCTTCATTTGCCTGCTATAACAGATATTGTTGAATTTGTTCCATTGTCTTCAATTATCGAAAATCTTGATTTATTACCTATAACTTTGATGCTGTCGCTTTATGTTTTTCATGGCGGATTATTTATGTTTTGTATGGTTAATGCATTGAAAGATATTTTTAAATTTAAACATAAGAGATATGATACACGCTGGTTACTTTTAATTGTTAATTTATTGGTTATTCCGTTGTTGTTATTCGTTTTTAATAGTTACGATTCGCTAATATACATCGCTCAAACATATTTTGTTTGGATAACTGCATTTTGTATGTTCTTAATTCCAATATTTTGTTTTGTAATTTCTTTTAAAAGAGTCAAAGAAGCACAAAGCAAACCAACTTGGGCGGTTAAGGTTTCTGATGAAAACTTGAAATGGATAAGCCAAGCATCAAAGTTTAAAGAACAAATTGCTTTGACCAAAAAATATAGTTTTGGAGGGCAAAAAATATGAAAAAATTCTTTAAATTTATGTTTGATAGACCAATTTTAATTTTGTTTATTTTAATTTTATTAATTTTTGTGCCACCGATGTTTGTTATGCAACCACAATCACAAATCAAACTTATTGCCAGAACTATTGGAATAGATAAAGTTGGAGATGAAATTGAAGTTACAATCATTTATTATCAACCATCAATAAGTCAAGCATATACAGAAAGTTATAACTTAGTTTCTGCAAAGGGAAGTTCACTTTCTCTTGCTCTTGATTTGGCGGCAGATTACACGGGAAAACAGTTGGTTCTTGCACACATGAATAATGTAGCTGTTAGTAATGATATTGCCGAAGAAAATTTGGTTGAATATTTAAACCATTTAATTAGAGCATACACAATAAACAATTCCATAAATGTTTTTATTACAAATGTGAATGCAAAAGATTTTTTAAAAGACACGCTAAAATCGCATGGAAAAACCGCAAATCAAGAAAGCGGAATTGTAGAACATAATGATAAATATATTGTTGGAACATCAAGTAATATTGAAAATATTATGTTGTCAAGCTATGGACCAAACAAAACTGCACTTATAGATATGTTAAATGTGAGCGAGAAAGAAGGCGAAGATTTATCTGGTGGTTCGCAATCTAATGCTTCATCAAATAGCAGTTCTGGTGGTGGTTCAAGTGCAGGTTCGAGCAGTGGCGGAGAAGAAAATAAGCCAAAATATTTGGCAAATGATGGCAGCGTGGCTATTATCCGTGACGGCAAAAAAGTTGGTGACTTAACAAGACAAGAAGTGGAAGCTTTGAATGTTATAAATGGCGCAAATGAGTGGCCAAAAATTGAACTTAAAAATTATAGTGATGAAAATTTTAATAATGCAACAATAGTGCTTAATGTTCCAAATAAATATGTTAAATATAAAGCTTATTTTGACGGTGATACTCCAACAGTTTTAGTGAAAACAAATATGCTTTTAACAATTTATGAAGTTTTGCAAAACAGTCAAACAAAAACAATTTTTTCGCAAAAAAATTTGTATTTAAATGAAACAATGCAAAAGGCTATAGCAGACAAACTTAAATCTGACTTTTATCCAGTTTATCAAAAATTGCAAGATTTAAATGCTGATGCATTTGATTTCTACTCACTATTTCATAAGAAATATCAAAAAGAGTTTGATAACTATTTGCAAAGTTTGGAAAATCCAGAGGAGTATTTAAAGGGTATAAAAGTTATTTTACAAGTGGAAAGTAAAGGTAAATAAGAATAAATTTTGATAAATTCAAGATAATAAATAAAAAATGGAGAAAAAAATATGGAAAAATCAAAAAAAATTAGATTAATCGTGCTTATTTCGTTGATTTTTGTGCTTATTGCAACATCGATTTTATATGTTGTTTTAATTGTGAAAGATAATCGTGTTGCAAACGAAACAGCAACAACCGAAGAAACAATAGCAATTCAACAAAGGTTAAAAGATCTTGGCTATTTTAATAGTGAAGTTACTGGATATTATGGAAGAATAACTCGCGAAGCGGTTAGGAGATTTCAAGCAGATTATGGATTGGCACAAACAGGGGAAGTAAACTCAACAACTGCTGATTATTTGGGAATAAATCTCGGTGGACAATCAAGCAATGATTTATATTTAATTGCAAAATGTATTTATGCCGAAGCCCGTGGCGAGCCTTATGTTGGAAAAGTTGCGGTCGGCGCGGTTATTTTAAATCGCGTTGAAGACCCAAATTTCCCAAACACAATTTATGGCGTTGTTTATCAACCTTGGGCATTCACAGCCGTTTATGATGGACAAATAACTTTGGAACCTGACGAAGAATGTTATCAAGCTGCTCGAGATGCAATGAATGGTTGGGATCCAACTTATGGTTGTATTTATTATTACAATCCAGTAACAGCAACAAGTCAATGGATATTTTCAAGACAGGTTGTAACGCAAATCGGCAAGCATGTGTTTGCGATATAGGAGGTGATTATGGAAAATGTTAAAGAAGAAAAAACCACTTTATCTAAAAAATCTGTTATAACTTTGATTGTTTTTACAATAGTTTTGGGCATTTTAGCAATAATATTTTGCATTTTGTATGCCGTTGACATGACAAAACTTGAGCAAACTTCAATAAATTTAGAGAATATTTATCAAAGAACTTTTTATGATTTGGTTGACAATGTCAATAACACGGAAATAAAAATGAGCAAATTGCTTGCATCAACAGACAATAATTATTCAAATGAATTGTTGTTTGAAATAAACGATAACTTAACAAGTGCTCAAAATCAACTCAGTTATTTGCCAATTTCTATGAATGGAATTGGCGACACAACAAAGTTTATCAATCAATTTGGCGGATACACCGCAACACTTGCTAAAAATACAAAATCAGGGAAAACGCTTACAGCCGAAGAAAGGGCAAAGTTAAGAGAACTTTACAATTCTATTTATGGCATAAAAATTAAATTAAATCAAATATCAACAAAAATTAATCAAGGATACAACATTTCAGATAATGCAAATCCTGGAAAAGAAGAATACAACAAATTCACGCAAAATTTAAAACAAATAAAAAATAATAATCAAGATTATCCATCAATGATTTATGATGGACCATTCTCAGATTCAACTTGTAACAAAGAGATAAAAGGTTTAAATTTCGAAGAAATTTCAAAACAAGAAGCAGAAAAAATTGCAAAAGAAATTTTCAAAAATGCAGATGTCCAATTTGCAAATGAAACGAATGGCAAATTTCAAACTTATGATTTTAATGTTATGCAAAATGATTTGAAATTATATGTTCAAATTACCAAAAAGGGCGGTAAATTACTTACTATAAGTTCAAAAAATAACAAAAATGCGGAGAAAATCAGCCATAACGAAGCGATAAAAATCGCAGAAGATTTTGTTTCTAATTTGGGAATTTCAAATATGAAATGCGTTTGGACAGACAAGATTCAATCTGATGTCTATTTGAATTTAGCACCAGTCATTGACGATGTTATAATTTATCCAGATTTAATCAAGGTTAAAGTAGATTTAGATAGCGGAAGTATAGTTGGTTATGAAGCATGTTCATACTACACAAACCATGTTGAAAGAAATTTGCAATCTGCCAAAATTTCAAAATCAGCAGCCAAAAGTAAAATCGACAGCAAATATAAAATCGAAACAATAAAACTTGCACTAAGTCCAATTGAATATAAAGGCGAAATTTTAACTTATGAATTTAAGTGTAAATTTCAAGGTTCAACATATTATATTTTCATAAATGCGATAACTGGCGTGGAAGAAAATATTTTGAAAGTGATTGAAACACAAAATGGAAACTTATTAATGTAATTAAAAAAACACGAAATTTTCGTGTTTTTTTATCTAAAAAAGTTCTCTGGGTGAATAACATGTTCTTCCTTTATGTTCATATCAGAAAGCCTTTTATCTGTAAGAACAATTGCCTTTTTAATTTTGGAATTGCCATATTTCTTTTGAATTTTATTTACACAGCTTTCATATTCTTCAAGTTTTTTCTCTTTTTTGTCTTCAATTAATTTTTCTTGAATGTTGCTGTCCCATTTTAAACCACCAACCGAAACGCCAGCACCGCGAAGGGCAGTGTCGTCAAAATTAAAATTCTGCAAAATCAGATTGTAAGCAATTTCTACTAATTTGGTTGAAGAAAGTATGTGAGAATTAAGTCGTCTTTGCCAGCCGTCTGTCGACAAGTCTGTTTTTGTAATGTGTGCATGAACGACACAAAAACCTTTTATGCCCAAATCTCTTAGCCTTGAAACAACACTTTCGCATAGCAATGTCAATATAATTTTTAAATCTTTTTCGTTTGTTATGTCTTTGTAATTTGTCATGCTGTTGCCTATTGATTTTATTGGAATTTCATCTTCAAGGTTTCTAACAGGGGACATATCTTTGCCGTTAGCAAAATCGTGTAAATATTCGCCCCATTTACCAAGTTTTTTAATAAGCAAATATTTGTCAAATTGCGCTAAATCTCCGATAGTAAAAATATTTAGATGATTAAGTTTCTTTTTGGTCTTTCTGCCAACATATAGCAAGTTTTCGCATGGCAACTGCCAAATCAATTCTTGATAGTTATTTTCAGTGATTTCAACAATTTCATCATTATCTGCTAAATCTGAACCTAATTTTGCGAAAATTTTGTTAAAACTAACGCCGATTGAAACAGTCAACTTTGTTTTTTTGTAAATTTCGTCTTTAATATTTTTTGCAATTTGTATGGGCGACCCGAGAAGGTTGATACTTTGCGTTATGTCAAGCCAACTTTCATCAATGCCGAATGGTTCGATAAAATCTGTGTAATTTTCAAATATTTTCCTTACAATTTTGGAATATTTCATATAGAGCGGAAAATTGGCAGTGATTGTGATTAAATCGGGCGCTAAATTTTTTGCTTCCCAAATGGTCATTCCTGTTTTAATTCCCAACTTTTTTGCTTCTTTGCTTTTAGCAAGTATTATGCCATGCCTATCTTCTGGTGCTCCGCAAACTGCAACATTTTTACCTTGCAAATCTGGATTTATCATACATTCCACAGACGCATAAAAATTGTTTAAATCAACATGTAAAATTGCTCTCACATTTTAATTATTTCTTTTCTTTATTAAACTAAACATAAAAAAACAAGATGAAAACATCTTGTTTTTTGAAATTATTCTTTTTCTGAATCTTGTTTTTTTGCTTGTTTGGCAGTGTTATTTGCTTTTTTAATTTCTTCATTAATAATTTTCTTAACGATTGTTGCAGAACGAGATTTTTTGCCGTCTGGATTTGGATATTCTTCATTCAAAACATCGTTTAAGCGTTTTTTGTATGATTTTCCATAATCTTCTTCTCGTTGCTCAATAAATCTGTCTATCACCTTGTTAATTGTCTTTTCTTTTGCGTCTTCATAACCCATAACAACAGGAGCGAACAAGTTAAGTTTATTTTTATTTTTCAAAACAAATATCAAACTTTGAACAGGGGACACGATTGCATTGTTTGTGCCTTTAATTTGTTGTCTGTCTTTATCTGTGATGATGAATGAGTCAAAAATTCCTGGAAGTTCTTGTTTAAGATTTGTTATGCCTGCAAGAAGTGTTGGTCCTGTTAGGGCGTGCAAAACTCTTTTTGATTTTTTAGGTGCTTCAACGGCTTCTTTTTCAATTTCAACATTATATGTTTTTTCAAGGTTAGAGCAGTTAAACAATGCTTGCAAAACATCTTTTGGATTTTTTGTGTATTTGTAACCCATGTTTTCCATGTTTTCAACAATTCTTTCAACTGTAAAGTCTAATTTACTTGCAATATTCTTTGCAACTTCTTCTGTTATGCTTGTGATAATTTTTGTTACATTATTACCATAAGTTGCAACAAGAGCTAAGTCGTTTGAAATTTGAAGTTTTAATGCTTCGTCTATTTTGTATGAAACTTCTGCATTTCTTATGTCTGTTGCTCTCATAATAGCGAGAGTGAGAACATCGTTGGTTACATTTTCAATTTTTTCAAGTTCAACTTTATTGAAATTCTTATTGAGTTCAGCATATTTTTCTGCATTTGCTGCTTTATATTCTTCAATCATTTTTGTTGCTACTAAACTTGCAAGAACAACAACTCTATCATTTTCGTTTAAAGAATAAGTTGAGTTAACATTTAATTGATTGTAAACATCGTATCCGTTAGCGGTTTTTGCAAAATATTTGCCATTTGTTGAAACATATTTGAAATTGAAAGTTGTGTTCAATTTTTCGCCAAACAATTTAACAAGTTTTTCGTATCTTGGGCAAGTTGTTTCGTTGCCAATATATATTGATTTGCTTGAAAAATTTGTTACTAACGGGAATTGAATTCCGTTAAAACTTGTTGGGAGAGAAATCATAGCATGAGCAGAATATTTATTTTCTGCGTAAGGTTCAATTTGTGAAACAATGCCTCTTACTCTTTGGTTTGTTCTGAGTTTCCAAATTTCTTTTGAGTATCTATCGCCAACATATTTTGGGTCTGCAAGCGTTTGCAAAAAAGATATAACTTCGTTTGGGTTATATTTTTTTGTCATAAGAAGGCCGATTGCATCTAAATTTTCTGATTTAGCGGTTTGTAAATTTTGTTTTGTTGAGTTTGTAAATTTTGTCCAGTTTTCTAATTCTTCTACATTTTTAATCATATTTACCCCCTAATTTCGTAAAATTATAGCACATTGCTATAATAATTGCAATAGGTTTATTTAAATTAACCACAAAAAACTTTTACACATAAATATATATATGCTTAGAGATATGCCGCCAGATAAACTCGCGCTTTTTGCCACGCAAATTGCTATTGACATTTCCAGGGGAAAAGACCTTGACGATTTATTTTTGATAAGAACAATAATAGGGCAAATGTCTTGCGTTTTATCAACGATTATTAGTCAGAAAATTGACCTTGATAAGAAAAAATAAAACAGCGTTATGCTGTTTTACATCGTTTGTTCTTCTCCATACACATCTGGAAATATTTGTTCGTCTGAAATGTTGTTTGCAATGAAGTTTTTAATTTCGCATACACATAATTCGTCCATGATTTTGGACTTTAGGTTTTTATTTAGTTCTAACAATTGTTTTTGCTTTTTAATATTGACAAAGCTTGTGGCAGCGCCTAGGGTGTTAATACCTGTCAAAGCAGTTCCCATAGCACCATTATAATAATCGCCAAGAACAAAGCCAGATATTGCAATGGCAGCAGATACTGCTGCAAATACTGTGCAAATTCCTGCTGTTATTTTTGATTTTTTAATTTCTGTTTCATTAGATGCTATTAAAAAATTTACTTCTTCAAGTTCATTTTCATATTCTTTATATTGATTATCCATGTTTTCTCCTTAACTGCCAATAGAATAACATGAGCGGGGATAATTGTCAATATTCAATTTTAGAAAAATTGCAAAAAAAAAGAACCTTAAAAAGGTTCTTAAAATTACATTTCTGGTTGCAAATCTTGTTTTGCTTTTTGTCTTGGTGGAAGTTTACCTTCATCAACAAATGCATCATATAAGCTGTTTAAAACTTTGTTTCTAACTGTAATAATTGTTTTGTCTTTTGACTTGCTGTAATTTTTCATAATTGCTGAATAGTTGTTTTCTTCAAGCCATTTTTTAACATTTTTCAATCTTTTATATTTGATTTGACTTTTGATTGCTGCAACAAAACTGCCTGCTGCGATAGCGAAAGATGCTGCTGACAATACTGAGCCTGCAATAGGTCCTAATACTGGGATTTTAAAAGTTGTAACCAAGAATCCAGCACCAACTGATGTGAATACCATGCCTGCAGATACTAATGCATCTCTAACTTTTTCTTCTGTTTCAAGAAAGCTGTTAACAGTTTCTAATGATTCATTTTTTGCATTTTCATTTAATTCCATTTTTTTCTCCTTAATAACTACAAGCAGTATGGCATAAAATAAATTATTTGTCAATACCTTTTTTGATATTTGACATTTTTTTTGTGATATGGTATATTCTATAAAGAAGGCGCAGTATTCTAGTCGGTTTTCAACTTTTGGAAGGCGTTAAAAGCGCTGACGGGCATATCTGTGAAGTTCGTGGTGCTGGCCTTGATTGCCCAAATCGGGGCTGGTGCTGGGAGTTAAGATTTTTGGGCGCGCCATAACGGCATATGGCACCCGACCCAAATTTCGTGGAGACCCAATCGGGTGGGAAAGGTATTTTCGCACTCTTTGGGCTGAACCTGCATTGCGGTAAAAAAGTTGCTGTGTGCATTGTAGCCTGCTTTGAGTGAAATAGTTGGGATACGGATAAAAACCAAACACAATGTTAGGCCAACATTTGTTTAGGAAGTTTATATACATAAACGCTCCGTTGAAATTCGTTTTGCAAAAAAAGCTAAGAATTGTTTAGACCGTTTGAGAAATTCTCTAGGCTGTTGCTCTTGTCTGGCAAAATGGGGATTATAGTGTGGTCTAAGTGGCGATTCGGTGAAGTCTTGTCCTTAAAAGGAAACTGCTTGTTCGGTGACGGCAAGTGGACATAGCGGGAAATCCAACCGAACCTATGCTGCAAGGTTTACTCATTTTGTTGCCTTCTCGCCATCGCAGATTAAGTAAAATTCTTCGTGAATAGCAACTACTTAATCTGCCAAATTGTGGCGACTAACTAACTTATATATGTAAATTACATATTTGAATATATAAAAACATAAAATGATTTAGAGAAATGGATAATAAAAATAAAGAAGAAAATAGTGAATATTTAAGTCAAAATTCGGAAGTTGATTCCGATGCTAAAACAAGCGACATTAAAACAAGCGATGTTAAACAAATTGCAAATAAAGCGGTAAAAAAGAAAAAGCAATCACGCTGGGCTTGGCCTATTAAAATTTTGGTGATTACTTTGTTTTTATCATTGGCAATTTCAGTTGCAAGTGAGTTTGTTCTTGGGAATGCAGGCATCGCTATTTCAATAGTTATAATTTTGCTCTTGTGGGTGCTTGGTGTTACAACTGATATGATTGGTGTGGCGGCGGCTTCTTGTTCTATTGAACCATTTAACGCTATGTGCTCAAGAAAAGTAAGGGGCGCAAAAGAAGGCAGAATGCTTGTTAAACACGCAGAGAAAGTTTCAAGTATTTGCAACGATGTCGTAGGTGATATCTGCGGCATTATTTCAGGTGCTGCGGGCTCTGTTATTGCAGGTAAATTGATATTAGAATCAATGTCTAAATCAGTTGGCATATTAATTGCAGCATCAGTGAGTGCAATTATCGCAGGCCTTACAATTTTTGGTAAAGCTGCTATGAAAAAATTCGCAATCGACAACTGCACAAAGGTCATATTAATAGTCGGTAAAGTTTTAAGCATTTTTACAAAAAAATCTAAAAAATAAGTTAAAAACTATAAAAACACTTGATTTTTTATATTTCTAATTATATAATTATATTGTTAAAAGCCTTTATGGCTTAATTGTTTAGTTAATTTTGTTCTTTTAGAACTTTAAAATATTAGGTTAAAAATTATGATGTTTAAAAATTCTGTGAAATTGCTATTTGCCAATTTCGGAACCGTTTGGAAAACAATGGTTTATTATATTTTAGTTTCTGCTCTTGTTGTAGGGCTTGTTTATCCTGTTTGGGGTATGCTTGGTGATGCATTTAACGCTGATGGTGCAATGACTAGTTTATTTGATAGCATTATGTCCATTAATATAGCAACTAATTTGCCAGCAACTTTGGCAGATTTGTATGTTGGCTTATCTGCACTTTTCAATGGGCTTTTAAGTTTGTTTACAACAAATGTTTGGCTCGCAATTTATATCTCATTTTTGGTGTTTTACTTGATTCCGTTCTTATATGGACTTGCTGACTTACCAATTCAAGAAACATTGTATGGATATATGTCCAGTTTAACAAAATATGGTTATGCTCATAGTTTTGTTAGAAAACTTGGGAAATCGGCACTTTTGCAACTTTTCAAATGTTTGATAATGTTGCCATTTAGCGCTCTTATAATTTTCCTTGTTATGCAAATTTTAAGTTTAAGCACTTTGGGTGGGGCAATAATTTATATAATACCATTCTTATTAATTTTAACAATATGTGTGTTTTACGCATTTAAAAGAACATTGTTTAGTGGTTGGATTCCAGCAATAGTTGTATATGATTGCAATATTTTTGTTGGACTTGGTAGAGGCTTTAAAGCAGTGTTTAGAAGATTTTGGAAAGTTTTATCCAATGCAGCAATAATCATGCTAATTATTTTTGCATTGAACTATATCTTTGGCTTGCCAGCAATATTCATTATTGCTCCACTTTCAATTATGATTTTAAACATATTTGAAATGGTTATGTTCTACGGCAGTCAAGGCATGAGATATTATGTTGATTTAGACACGATTGTCACTCCAAAGAAATTGGAAGAGAACGACAGTTTTAGAAAAACGAAAAATATAATCTAATTTTTTAGATTTTATATATAGAAAACGGCTAGTTTTCACTTTACTTATGAAAAATTAATTAAAAAGCGGCTTGCTTTTTAATTTTAATTTATAAATTTTATTAAAAGGACTAAAAATGGAAGATTTAAATGAAGAAATTAAACAAAAAATGGCTTTAAAAAAGCAAAAAGCAGCAGAAATGCAGGCTGCAAAAAAGAAACAAGTTGCTAAAAAAGCAACCAAAACACCAAATGAACAAAAGAAAAAAACATCAAAAACAAATCAAGAAAATCAAGTTGTTTTGCCTGCAAAAAACGGCAAATCTGTTAAAATTACTTTCCTTGGCGGTGTTGGCGAAATTGGTAAAAACATGACCGCGATTGAATATGACAACGAAATGATTGTTGTAGACTGCGGACTTGCATTCCCAACAGGGGATTTCCCAGGGGTTGACCTAATTGTGCCAGATATTTCCTATTTAACAGCAAACAAAAGCAAGTTGAAAGGTATTTTGTTGACACACGGACACGAAGACCACATAGGTGCTTTGCCTTTTGTTTTAAATGAACTCAAAGTTCCTGTTTATGGCTCTGCAATGACTCTTGCACTTGTTGAAAATAAATTAAAAGAATATCCAAAAATTGATGCAAAACTTGTTACAGTTAAACCTAAAAACTTGCTAAAAATTGGTTCATTCCAAGTTGAATTTATCAAAGTTAGTCACTCAATTGCGGGCGCGCTTGCACTAAGCATTAACACTCCATGTGGAAATATTGTCCATACTGGTGACTTCAAAATTGATTTTGCACCTATTGATGGCGTTATGACAGACCTTACAAGATTTGGCGAACTTGGTAAAAAAGGCGTTAATTTGCTTTTGTGTGAAAGCACCAATGTTTGCAGAAAAGGTTATTCAATGAGTGAACGCAATGTTGGCAAAACTTTGGAAGATATCTTTGAAAAATATAAAGAAGATAGACTTTTCGTTGCAACATTTGCATCAAATATTCACAGAATGCAACAATTATTATGGCTTGCAGAAAAGTTTAAAAGGAAAGTTGCATTTTCTGGCAGAAGCATGATAAATGTTTCAGACGCCGCTATGAAAATAGGCGAACTTACTTTTGATAAAAACAACATAATTGATATTGATAAAATTGACAAATACGCCGATAAAGAACTTTTAATTATCACAACTGGAAGTCAAGGCGAACCAATGTCGGCACTTACAAGAATGGCTTATGGAGAGTTCCCAAAAGTTAAGTTAGGTGAAGGTGACACGGTTATTTTCTCATCATCTCCAATCCCAGGAAATGAAAAGAGTGTTTATAATGTTATTAATACGCTGTTTAAAAGTGGCGCAAATGTTATCTATGACGAACTTGCAGAAGTTCACGCTTCCGGACACGCTTGTCAAGAAGAATTAAAAACAATTCATGCACTTACAAATCCAAAATTCTTTATGCCAGTCCACGGCGAATATAGGCACTTAAAACGCCATAAAGAGTTGTCAATTGAAATGGGTATGAATGCTCGCGATATAATCATTCCAGATATGGGTATGCAAGTTGAAATGACAGAAAATTACATTCGTCAATCTGGTTTTGTAACTGCGGGAATTAGGCTTGTTGATGGCTCTGGGCTTGGCGACCTTGGAAGCAATGTTTTGAAAGAAAGAAAACAACTTTCAGAAGAAGGTTTCTGTGTTGCAGTTTTAAATATGAACGAACTTGCAAACGAAAAATATGAACCAATTATCATTACTCGTGGCGTTGTTTATGATAAAGAAGCAGAGGCTTTCAACGCGGACGCGAAAGCAACAATGGTTCAAGTGTTGAAAGGTCAAGATTTGCAATCTTTCGATCCAAATGAAATTAGAAATATTGTTAAAAAGGCGCTTTCAAGTTTTATATTCAAGCGTTCAAAGCGTAGACCAATCATTATTGTAATTTTAAATATGAATTAAAAAAATCTCTCGATTGAGAGATTTTTTATATTATATTTTCTGCAAAATCTTTTGAAGAGAAAGGCTCTAAATCGTCTATGCCTTCACCAACGCCTACGAAGTAAACTGGAAGTTTGAAATTTCTCATAATGGAAATTACAATTCCACCTTTTGCTGTGCCATCAAGTTTTGTTAAGATGATGCCGTCTAATTTGACTTGTTTATCAAATTCGCTTATTTGACTTATGGCGTTTTGTCCAGTTGTGGCGTCAATTACCATCAAATTGTATCTTTTTGTTTCTGGATATTCACGAGATATAACTCTATCCATTTTGCCAAGTTCGTGCATCAAATTGTCTTTTGTATGAAGTCTACCAGCGGTATCAACAATCAAAACATCTGTTTTTTTCGCTTTTGCGCTTGCAATTCCGTCATATACAACGGCAGCAGCATCTGCACCTTCGGAATGTTTAACAATTCTAACTTTTGCGCGTTTAGCCCATTCTGTTAATTGGTCAGATGCGGCTGCACGGAAAGTGTCGCCAGCGACTAAACAAACATCTTTACCTGCTTTCTTAAAATAATAAGCCATTTTGCCGATGCTTGTCGTTTTTCCAACGCCGTTTACACCAATAACAGTGATGATGCAAGGGTATTCAAATGCGCCTGCATTTTTTTCTTTTTCAACTGCGTCAAACATATTTGCAAGCACTTCTTTAAGGGCAGAGCGGACATCATCTGAATTTCTGATTTTGTTTTTTCTAGCATATTCACGGAGTTCTTGAACGATTTCAATGCTGGCATTCACCCCAACATCGGCTGAAATTAAGATGTCTTCCATTTCATCATAAAAATCGTCATTAAGTTCGCCGCCAGAAAGCAAACTGTCCATTTTTCGTCTAATTGATTCTCTTGTCTTTTTAAGAGCATCTGCGATTTTTTTGAAAAATCCCATTTTAGTGTTCCTCCTCCGCAGTTTTTATTGCTTCACTTAATTTAACTGAAACAGTTTTTGAAACGCCTTTTTCCTCCATTGTAACACCATACAAAGCATCAGCAAGTTCCATTGTTGGCTTTTTGTGAGTGATAACAATAAATTGAGTTTCCTTTGAGAAGCGTTTTAAATATTGAGCAAATCTAACAACATTCGCTTCATCAAGAGGGGCTTCAATTTCGTCCAATAAGCAGAAAGGCATTGGTTTTAATTTTAAGATTGCAAACAAGATTGCAATAGCAGTAAGAGCCTTTTCGCCACCAGAAAGAAGGGTGTTTGATTGAAGTTTTTTGCCAGGTGGTTCTGCAAAAATTTCCACACCAGCTTCTAGGATATTTTCTGAACCGATAAGTTCAAGTTTTGCGCTACCGCCTCCGAACAATTCGCGGAATGTTTGACCAAAGTTTTCGTTGATGCGGTTAAATTGTTCAATAAATTTATTTTTCATTTCAACAGACACTTCGTCAATAATTTCAACAAGTTCATTTTGTGCTTTTGTTAAATCGTCCGCTTGTGCTTTAAGTGCAGTGTATCTTTCATTCAATACTCCAGAACTTTCAATAGCGGAAACATTGATATAGCCGAGTTTTGATATTTCGCGTTTGATTTTCGTAATTTCTTGCAAGCCTTTTGTCAAGTTGAAATCTGCTTGCTTATAGTTTTGACATGTTTCATAAGTTAGTTCATACTCTTCGGCAATTCTCTCACGCATTTGGTCGATGTCGGAATCAACTTTGCTTACTTTCATTTCTTCCATTACTTTCTTTTCGGAAATTCTGTTTGTTTCTTCAATCAAGAAAGTGCGTTTTTCGTCCAATTCTTTTAATGATTGTTGCAATTTTTGTTTGTTGCTTTCAAGTTTTGCTTGTTCTTCTTTGAATGCTGCGAGTTTGTTTTTGCTTTCCACGCTTGTATTTTCTTCAAGCATTTCCGCAATTAATTGATTTGCATCATTGATATTTTTTTCGTTATTGGCTCTTTCATCGCGAGCAAGTTCAAGATTGTATTTGAGTTCGCCTTGTTGTTTTTCAAGCCTTTCAACTTCTTGTTCGCTTGCCAAAACTTCCTTTTCCAAACTTGCAATTTCAACGCGTTTTGCTGTTACTTCGCTATTATATTTTTCGCGTTTTTCTTTGAGTTCAGCAAAGCGTTCGTTGCGTTTTTCAGCAAGTTCGTTAGCATTTGTTTTACCCTTTGAAAGGGCATTTTCAAGTTCAATTTCACTTGCAAGTTCTTTAACAATAACATCAATCTTGTTTTCTAACTTTGTTTTATTGGATTGCAAATTTTCAAGTTCTGTTTTGTTTTCTAACAGACTGTTTTCAAGTGAAGAAAGTTTTTCATTTTCCCCAGCGAGTTCAACATCAACTTTTTTGTCTTGCGATGACAAGAAATCGTATTTATTTTGGCAATCAGAAAGTTTTGCTTTCATTTCGGCAAAAGTATCGTTTGACGATGTGATTTCTTGCTTAAATTTTTCAATTTGTTCAGCAAGCGTTTTAATTTCTCTATCACGACTGATAAGATTGACTGCTTCAGATTTTTTGCTACCACCAGTCATCGAACCTTGTGGGTTGATTATATCGCCGTCTAATGTGACAATTTTATATGTAAATCTCGTGTTCTGTGCGAGTTTAATTGCTATGTCTAGGTTGTCTACAACAACAGTTGCACCAAGAAGGTTAGAAATGACATTTTCAATGTCTGAACCATATTTGATTAAGTCTTTTGCAATGCCGTGACTGCCAGCAACATTGATAAGTTTTTTATCGGCGTCACTTAAATTTCTTGGACGCATTGATGTGATTGGCAAGAATGTTGCACGACCGAATTGATTTTGTTTTAAGTATTCAATTAAAACTTTTGCATCGTTTTCGTTTCTTGTAACGATGTTTTGAATTGCGTTACCAAGAGCCGTTTCGATTGCTGTTTCGTATTTTTCAGGAACAGTGATAAGAGAGGCGAGAGTGCCAACCATGTTTTTTCTAAACGCTTCGTTCCTTTCGCTTTCTTTTAAAAGTTTTTTAACTGAGCCAGCATAGTCTTCGTGTTCTGCTTGCATTTCTTCAAGAATACGCTTTCTGTTTTCATAAACTTGAATTTTGGTGCTTGCATCATTGCGTTTTTTATTTAAGTTATCAATATCTTCTTCAAGAGCGGAGATTTGGAGTTTTGCTTTGAGCAAAATTTCTTTTTTCTCTTTACTTGCACTGTCTAAAACTTTGATTTGTTCTTTTTGAGAATTGATTTGTTCTTCTTGTTCGCCAATTTTATTTGTTAAACTAGTGATTTTTAAGTTTGTTTCATCAATGGCGGTGATAGATGCTTCTTTTTCGGCAGACAATCTTGACGAATTTGCTTTGATGTATGCGAGTTTGTCAAGCGCATCAATAACTTCTTTTTGACCTTGTTCTGCTTCGCCTTCGGATAAAGCAAGAGCATCAATAATCATCAAATATTGATTTGAAAGTTCTTCTTCTTCCTTTTTGCAAGTGTTTAATTTGGTTTTAAATTCTTCTGTCTTTTGTTTTTGATTTTCAATTTCTTCCAAAACGGCTTCAATGAGTTTTTCAAAATTTGTTTCGTTTAGTGTAAGTTTTGAATTTTGTTCTGTTAAATATCTAACTCTTTCACGGATAACATTTGTTTCGCCGGCTTGTTTTTCCAAATTAACTGTCAAATTTAAAATGCTTTCGTGAAGCCTTTCAACTGACTTGTCGATAGCGTCAATGCTTGCCATGTTGTTTGCATAATTCTCAGAAGTTGTTCGGAGTTCTTCTTGCCTTAAAATTAATTCTTCGGAGATAGCATTAAGTCTTGCATTGATTTTTTCTTTTGCGTCATTTGCATTTTCTTGTTGATAAATAAAAGCATTGACTTCCAATAGTTTCAATTCTTCTTTCAATTTTAAGAAAATTTTTGCATCTTCCGCTTGTTTTTGAAGTGGTCCAAGTTGTCTTTCAATTTCGTCAACAACAAGTTGAATTTTTAAGAGGTTGTCTTTTGTTCTCTCAAGTTTTCTTTCTGCTTCAACTTTTCTTGACTTGAATTTTGAAATACCTGCGGCGTCTTCAAATATTGCTCTTCTATCTTCTGGTTTAGATGACAAAATCTTACCAACTTGGTCTTGTCCGATAATAGAATAGCCGTCTTTGCCTAAGCCTGAGTTGTAGAGCAGGTTAGTGATATCTTTTAATCTGCAAGCAGTTTTATTAAGCAAATATTCACTTTCGCCAGAACGATAAAGTTTTCTTGTGATTGCGATTTCGTCAAAATCATAGTTAAAAAAACGGTCTGTATTATCAAAATACATTGTTACTTCGCAGTATGATAAACTTTTTCTTTTTTCTGTTCCGTTGAAGATAACATCTTGCATGGAAGAACCACGCAAAGTTTTGGAACTTTGTTCACCTAGAACCCATCTGATAGCGTCTGCAACATTGCTTTTGCCGCAACCGTTAGGGCCAACAATGGCAGTTACGCCATCGCCAAACTTGATTTCAATTTTGTCTGCAAAAGACTTAAATCCTGCCAAATCGAGTTGTTTAAAATTCATTTTATGTATGTCCTTTAATTTTAAATTTTGCACAAAAAACAAGTGCAAACAATTTTGCACTTTTATTTTAACATACTTTTATTTAACTTGCAAGAAAAAAATAAATATAGTTAATATAAATAACTATACTTATATAAAACTATAAAGAGCAACAAAAAACCACTCTTATGAGTGGTTAGAATTATGCTGATTTTTTTGCATCGTTTAAAAGTTTTGCAAGAGTTGCTTTTTTTCTGTCTGCACAATTTTTGTGGATAACATTGTCTTTTGCAGCGCTGTCAAGATAAGCAAAAACATCGTTTAAAAGAGCAGTAGCGTTGTCTAATTCGCCTGCATTAACTGCTGCTTTAAATTTTTTAATGTAAGTTGAAAGCCTTGATTTGATTGACTTATTTTCTTCGTTTTTCTTATTATTTACTTCAACTCTTTTGATTGCTGATTTAATGTTTGGCACGACTTTAATCTCCTTCCATTTATATTTACTGGCGTATTTTAACACAACTTAAACCATTTTGCAAGTAAAAATTTGATTTTTTTATAAATTTTTTCACATATTAATTTTAGGGTTATAAAAATGAGTAAAAAAGCGAAGATTTATAATAAAATTTCTAAAAGAACAGACATGTTTGACGAGCGAAATTTGCCACTTGACGAGCCTTTGAAATATGATTTTGGTATAACAATTTCCAGGAAGCAGTCGGGCAGAAAAAGGTTTAGCATAATTAATGCACCAGAACTTGATTTTATCGGGTATAAATGTGCTAATTATGTTGAATTTTTAATTAATAACGAGTTGATTGAATTTTATAACATACAAAAATATAAGTCTATTTTATATTTTGGTTTAGGAAACGATAAAATAACTGCAGATGCTCTTGGAGGAGAGATTATCAAAAGACTTTTTATGTCCAATGGCTTAGATTTTAAATTTCAAACCGCAGGTGTGTGCCCAAGTGTTCAAGCAAAAACTGGACTTGAAACGGCGGAAATTATAAAGTCTATTTGCGAAAAATTTAAGCCAGATTTGGTCATTTTGTTTGACACTCTTGCAAGCAATTCAATTGTGCGTCTTGGCAACTCTTTTCAAATAAATAATGACGGTTTAGCAGCGGGCAGTGGAGTTGGAAATATTAATAAATTTATGAATAAAAAGTTTTTGGAGGCTGATTGCTTAGTAATTGGTGTTCCATTTATGATTTATGCTGAAAACTTTTTGGACGAAATTAACGCAAGTTGCAAAAGTAAAAAACAACTTTTAAAAGAACTTGTTTTAGCGCCAAAAAATATTGACAGACAGGTGGCAAATTGTAGCGAAATAATAGCAGGAGCGCTCAATAATATCTTTTTCCCAGAACTTTCAAAAGAAGATATAAAAAATTTGATTTCAAATTAACTCACGCGTTTAATATTTCATATATAAAGAGTATGGAATTACCTATTGGAGTTATTGATAGCGGCGTTGGCGGAGCAAGTATTTTAAAGGCTATAATAAAAGAATTGCCGAGCGAAAATTATGTTTTTGTTGCCGACACATTAAACGCACCTTATGGCGATAAAAAGAGTAAAAAAATAATTGAGTATGTGTTAAAAATAGTCAACTTTTTAGTCGTGAAACGCGGTATAAAAATGCTGGTTGTGGCGTGCAATACAGCAACTGCAATAGCAAAAGAAAGCATACTTAAAAACTATCCGTCTTTGCCATGCGTGTTTGTTGAACCACCAATAAAAACGGCTATTGATAGCGGCAAAAAACGAATTTTGGTGCTTGCAACAAAGCGAACTTTAAAGAGCAATAAAACCTTGAAATATTATTCCTTAATTGCAAAAACACGGGGAATAAAAGTCAAAAAAATGTTTATAAAAGAACTTGCAAAATATATTGACGATTATTATGAAAATGAGCCGCAAAAAATTGATTATTTATTAAAAAAGAATATAAAAGATAAAGGTTATGATGCCATTGTTTTGGGCTGCACACATTACAATTTTGTAAAGTCAAATATTAAGAAAATTTTGCCAAAAGCGGAGATAATTTCTTGCGAAAAAAGCGTTGCAAAAAGAACCAAATATATTTTAAATCGGCTTGAAGGCGAAAGTAAAATTTACTATAAAACTATCAAAAAATATAACAATGTAGAACTAATCTTGACCGGGCAAAACGCGTCTGTTCTCGCAAGGTTGACATCTATGTTTCCTGGTGCTGTAACCGCCCATGAAGAATAGCAAATCACGCGAAGTTAAACAAGGTTGACCAAAATTTGGATTGCAAGGTTGACAAGGATTGAAAGGTGGTCTACAAGGATTATATGGTGGTCTGCAAGGAATAAATGGTGGACTACAAGGGCGCTCGCAAGGGTTATAGCAAGGATCTAAATTTGGAAAGTACCCACAATTTGGTATGTGATTAAATTGTGGACAAGAAAATCTAGGGCAAGGCGTAAAACTGGTAAATGGTCTTAAATTTGTGTAAGGTTTGTTGATGTATCCGCATTCATATTCATTATTACAATTCATATTGCACCTTCCTTAATGCACAATATGAAAAAAGTGTGAACATTTGTTCACACTTTAATTTCTACTAATTTATTATTCACTTGGTCGCACGATGTTAAATAATATTTTATATTATTAATTTCAGTGAGTGCTACGCTTCTTGAATTTCTGCCATGAATATG
Organism: uncultured Bacillota bacterium; assembly: GCA_900551705.1. Taxonomy (GTDB): domain Bacteria; phylum Bacillota; class Clostridia; order Christensenellales; family UBA1242; genus UMGS687. Next base: position 55,324 of record URWY01000005.1, read on the forward strand.
TCCATACACAACAGCATCAACGCCGTATTGTTCAAAAAGTTTTGTAAAATTATTAGGCGAGAGTTTAGAGTTGAAAGGTGGATAGTGAATAAGTGAAATAATTTTGTATTTTTCGCTTGATTCTTGCTCCAATTTTTCCTTACAATTTTTTGCACTTTGAAGTGAAAGTTCAAGCCTTATGAATTCGCGATTTAAAATTTTTACATCTTCTGGTTTTTGATTTTCTTCTCGCTCTGGAACTTGCCAGCCACGCGTGCCTGTAAATATGTAATTTCCAATTACTAAATGGTCATTTTGAAGAGCATAAAGCCCTTTTGGACACATACTTCTAACTGCACTGATGCTTTTCCACCAATAATCATGATTGCCACGAATTATTATTTTTTTGCCAGGTAGGGCAGAGATAAAGTCTAAATCGGGTTTTGCGTCTTCCGTTTTCATTGCCCAACTAATATCGCCGGCAATTAGCACGATGTCGTCTTCGCTTACTTTTTCTTTCCAGTCGCTTACGATTTCATCAAGATAATTATCCCATGGACCACCAAAAATGTCCATAGGCTTTGGATTGTTTATAGAAAGATGTAAATCGCTTATAGAAAAGATCTTCAAATTAGTTCCCCATTTTTTTGATTGCTTCTGAAACCATACGCATATCGCATTTGCCAGCAAAATTCATTTTGAAGTGTTTCATAACATTGCCGATAGATTTGTCGTCAAGTTTGTTGATTTCGCTCAAAATTTCTTCTTCACTCATCATTTTTGGCAAGTAATTTTCAATTATTTGTCTTTGTTTTAAAATGTTCGCACTTTCTTCTTGATTGCCTGCTTTTGCGTAGTTCTCTGCTTCTTCTGTTAATTCTTTAATTGTTTTTTGAAAAATTTGAACCATATCTGCATCTGTTAATTCTTCGCCTTTTTCTCTCTTTTTAATTGTTTCAAGCATAGCTTTATTCATAACGATGCTGTAAATTGTTCTTGCTTCTTTATCTTTGTTTTTTAATGCTTCAACATTTGCTTTTTTAATTTCGTCTAAAATCATATTATTTCTCCTTCTTATTATTTTTGCGTTTATTTTGTTTGACTAGTGTCATTTCAAAATCTTTTAATTGGGCATCTTCAAATTTTTTAGATTCTTCTTCAAGTTGCCACTTTTTTTGAGTCCATTGGAATTTTTTGTTGCCAATAGCGTAATCGTAAATGATTATTATTGTGCCTCTTATCATGTTGCTGTAATGGGTTAAAATTCTCCAAATAAGCATTGCCCAGAAAATATCTGCACCCATCAAACTTGAAAAGAACGCGGTAAATGAAAGTTCAGCAACACCAGAACCGCCAGGAAGTGGGAAGAAACTCGATGCCAAGTCAATCATAACTGTTTTGATGAAAATATCAACGAATATGCCTGAATTAAAGCCGTTAAACATTGCATAAATGATATATGGTATTGAATAACGCGTTATCATAAGCAGCAATGATAGCAGCAAGCAGAGTGAGAAAGTTGATTTGCTCTTTGCGTAACTGACCATTGTTTTTTGATAGTCTGTAACAACACCGATTGCTTTGTTGTAAGTTTGTTCGTAATTTTTGATTAAGTGCATTTTCTTTAATAATTTTAAAATGCCTGTAATCAAGCCAGTTCCAACTTTTTTGTTAATTGAAACAAGGCATACGACCAAAACAAGGGCAAAGTTGATTGCAAATCCAATCCAAGCACCAGCAGACACGATTGTTGTTCCAACATTTTCAGTGTTTGAAGAAACAATCAAACTGGCTATCATTATAAACAATGAGAAGATTGAAAATGTCATTGTGTATGTTACATATTGACCAAGTGGAATTGAAACTGCTTTACCAGCAGGTATTCCGTGTTTGTTTAAGTAGTAAACTTGGAAAGGTTCGCCGCCAGTTGACATTGGTGTTACGGCGTCATAGTGCCTACCAAGTGCGCAAGTTTTGTAACTCAGGGCAACTCTGTTTTTACCTGTTGTTTTCCAAATTAAAATCCATGATTTGACAGCGTCTAAAATCATATTTAATGAAGAAACGACAACTGCTAGTAGGAAAATCCACCAATTAATTTTTGAAGTGAAAAGTTCGGAGAAACTTGTCATTTGTGTGTCGCTTAAAAAGTTATACACAAACAAGCCAACGACGATACCGATATTAATCAAGAAGAAAAGCAAATTGAGAAGTTTTTTCTTTTTGCTGGACTGCTTTTTAACTGCTTGTTCCGCTTCGTCCATTTTCTCATTTTCTTCTTCCGGAGTTGTTTCTATTTGTAATATTTTTTTAGGTGGTTTATTGAAATTTAAAAAACTCTTTTTTGGTTTTTTTTCAATATGTTCTGTTGTAATTTTAAAATTTTTCTTTGTAGATGGTTTTAAATTTTCGTTAGTTGATTTCAAAGTTGATTTAACTTCAACTTTTTCGTTTTGAATTTCGGTTGCGGGTTCGTTTTGAGTTTCAGTTTGCAAATTTTCATCAAATAAAGTGATTTGTTCTTGCAAAGTGTCTTGTTTTGCTGCTTTTTTAGGAGCAGGTTTTTTTTCATTAGATAAATCGCCGGCAGCAGTTGCGTCAGCAATGTTTTTTTCTTCAAGTTGTGAATTTTGTTTGATTTTTGACATAAAACTAAAACGACATATAATAGTCTTTATAGATATTATCAAACTTCAAACTAATTGTCAAAGCATATTTTGACTATTTTAATAATTTTTTTGCGCTTTGGTCAATATTGCCTGCGCCGAGCATTAAAACAACATCAAAATTTTTACATTGTTTCTTTATTGATTTTAGCATTTTACTTTCGTCATCAAAGTATTCAACATCAATTTTATCTGTCAGATTTTCATAAAGTTTTTTTGCGTCATAGCCCATATCTGCCGTTTCTCTTGCAGGGTATGTCTTGTATAAAATAGTCTTGTCTGCTTCGTCAAAAGCCGTTTTAAAATTGACAAACAATTTCTTGGTTCTTGAATAGGTGTGTGGCTGAAAGACAGTTAAAACCCTGCCAAGTTCTTTTGCTTGTTTTATCACTTTTTTTATCTCAGTTGGGTGATGCGCATAGTCGTGAATAACAACAGTATTGCCTAAATAGCCAATGGTTTCAAATCGTCGTTTAACACCCGAAAAATTCTTTAAAGCACGCTTAATATCGGCAATTTTGACTTTGTAATGCCTTGCTATCATGATTGCAACAATAGCATTATTTACATTATGAGTCCCAAATGTGTTGAGCCTAATTGTTGTTATAAACTTACCGTTTTCGTAATATTTGAAGATAATTCCACGCTTAGATTTTTCAATGTTTGTTGCGTAAAAATTGATAAGTTTTGTGTTTGATTGATAATAGAAATCGAAATCGGAATGGACGCTTTTTGGATAAATTTTTATTTTTGATTGGTCTAAAAATTTGTCAAAACTGTTTTCAAGTTCTTTATAATTCTTAAAAAAGTCCATGTGGTCACGCTCAATATTAAGCATAACGCCAACTTTTGGTCTGAGATATAAAAAACTGTTTTTGTATTCGCAAGCCTCGGTTATGAAAAATTTTTGCTCGCCAACTAAGAAATTGCTGTTAATTTTATTTAACATTCCGCCAATGTGGACAGAAGGTTTTAAGCCTGCTTCAATAAAAATTTCCGAAATCATGCCAACAGTTGTTGTCTTTCCGTGTGTTCCTGAAATTGCAATGACATTTTTGAAGTTTTTGGAAAAATCTCCAAGCAATTTTGCGCGGGAAATGATTTTTATTTTGTTTGTTTTTGCCCAGTTTAATTCGTCATTTTTTTCGTCAATCGCACAATTTATAACAACAATGTCAGGGTTGTATGTAGCGATATTGCTTTCAATGTGTCCGATGTTGTATTTAATATTGAATTTATCCAAATTTTGCATTGTTTCGTTAATCGTGATGTCCGAGCCGCTAACTTCTTCGCCACTTAGTTTTAAAAATATGGCGAGAGCACTCATGCTAATGCCACCAATGCCAATAAAGTAGTATTTTTTTGCCATATTCATAAATATGATAAGTTTTAGCATTTTGCTAAAAAAAAGTGTTAAAAAATGTTTTGATAATTTCACTAGTGATGTTATAATAATGGCAACTTTAAGGAATACTTGAAGAATAAAAAAAGGAAGGTAATTAACTTGAAAATCACAGATGTAAGAATAAGGCTGGTTACAAAGGAAGACAGCAAATTGAAAGCAGTTGCTTCAATCACAATCGATGAATGCTTTGTTGTTCACGATATCAAGGTTATTGAGGGGAAAGAGGGGTTCTTTATCTCAATGCCATCAAAGAAAACTCCAGACGGAGAATATAGGGACATTGTTCACCCAATCAACACAGAAACAAGAGAAAAAATCATTGAAGAAGTTTTAAAAGCATACGAAAAAGCAGAAAAAGAAGGCAGTGCTGAATAGTTTGTTTTAAATCTTAATAAATTTATGTGATTTAATGCACATATTTTGTTTGTGCGCTTTAAAAAATGCCAATTAATTTTGGCATTTTTTTGTTATTTAGTTAAATATATTTTGGAAAAAATCAAATTTTGCATATAATATGATTGTTAAAAGGAGAAAAGTATGAAAATAGCAGTAGTTACAGGTGCTTCTTCGGGCATCGGAAGAGAATTTGTTAAACAAATTGATGACGCAGGATATGATGAAATTTGGGGCATAGCCTTAGAGGAAGATAAACTTGAACATTTAAAACAAGAATTAAAAACACATTTAAGATATTTCGCTTGCGATTTAACAGTTGAAGAGTCGTTCAAAGTTTACGAACAAGCACTTCAAGAAAGCGGAGCAGAAGTTGCTCTTTTGATAAATTGTAGCGGTTTTGGAAAATTTGGTAGATTTGACGAAATCCCAGTTGAGCAAAGTTTAAATATGATAGATTTGAACTGCAAAGCGTTGGTTAGAATGACGGAAACAACAATTCCATATATGCCAAAAGGCTCAAAGATTATTAATATTTCGTCAGTTGCTTCATCTCAACCAATTCCATATATCAATGTTTATGCAGCAACAAAAGTGTTTGTAAAATACTATTCAATGGCACTTTCAGTTGAACTTAAAAGCAGGAAAATAGGTGTCACAACAGTTTGCCCATTCTGGACAAAAACCAATTTCTTTGATAGAGCAGAAAAAGCAACAAATAAAGTTGTAACAAAATATGTTGTTATGTATGACGCACACGATGTCGTTAAAAAAGCGTTGAAAGACGCTCGCCGAGGCAAACTTGTTTCAACTTATGGTTTAAAAACTCGCTCGCTTTTAAGATTTACAGGTATGTTGCCAAGAAAAACCGTAATGAAAATCTGGGTTAAACAACAAAAACTAGACAAAAAATATAAATAATTTAACTTAATTAAACAACCTATCAAACCCGATAGGTTGTTATTTTTTTGCAACATTGTTGCCTTTTATGGCTTGAAAATGGCAAATTTAGGGGGCTAAGGGGGGGGAAAAAGGGG